>JAQCHP010000108.1 GCA_027619595.1 Planctomycetota bacterium | reverse complement strand
GAGGATTTAACTGTCCGCCTGCCGGTGGCTTACGCCACCGGCAGGGATCTGCCGCCCTCTGGGCTAGAGGAATGCTCCTTTTTCGTTTTTGCAAATTCAACCAAACCCCAGTTTTTTGCAAAATAAATCAGCTACGGTGTTGCCCTCCGGGCTATTTGCATTTCTTTCTGCAATTCCAATAAGTCCCCATTTTTCTGCAAGAAAGATCAGCTACGGCGTTAAACTGGGTTGCGCAAACCGCTAATCCTTCGGTCCAGATGCTTCGCGACATGACGTCGTTATGACCCGTTCTTTGGCCAATCGAAGCCGACGGTAGAACTGCGACTGCCGTCAAGGTCCTGTACAAGGTAGCGGTGGCAAAGATAGAATCGGGGGCACCGTTCACGGCCAAGCGAAGCGCGAACCGTTACGGAGCCACCTTCCTTTAATGACCTTGAGCGTCCCCAATATGCAACCTATATCGGACCGAGAAAGCGGAACGCATCGAAGTGATGATTACGACTTGCTCGACGCTGATCAGCGACCTGCAACGTCGCAAGCTCGTTTCATCGTGGCCGCTTGGTTGTGTTCGTTCACGATTCTACTGTACCTGGATCGGAACTGTTGGGCTAAGTCGGCGAAGCTGATTCAAGAAGAATTCAATTTTACGAACACGCAACTCTCTTGGTTGATGATCGCCTTCCTTTCGGCGTATGCGATTTTTGAGATTCCGAGCGGTGGCTGGGGGGACCGATTCGGATCGCGGCGTGTGATCACCCGCATTACGATTTGTTGGTCAGTATTTACGATGCTGACCGTAGCAGCATTTGGGTTTTGGAGTTTGTTTGCGATACGGTTTTTGTTTGGAGCGGGGGAAGCAGGTGCGATGCCGAATGCTGCACGCGTGGTGGCCAGTTGGTTCCCTGCTGCCGAGCGTGGTCGCGCGCAGGGAGTCACCCTCGGGTCGACACTGATTGGTGGAGCCCTGGCGCCGATCCTCACGGCGTTAATCATTGAACGTTGGGGGTGGCGCGCCTCGTTCTTGATCTTTGGCGCCGTCGGTATGGTGTGGGCGTTTGCGTTTTGGTCGTGGTTCCGTGATTCTCCGGAAAAACACGGTTGGGTCAGCGCGACCGAACTTGCACATATCCGTAGTGGGGGAGGTATGGCTGCCACTGAACATCAAGCGGTCCCTTGGAGTCTGGTGCTATCGAACCACGGTATTTTAATCCACTGCGCTATCATATTTGCGACGGCATTCAACACGTACTTCTATTTTTCATGGTTTCCCATGTACTTAGAAGATGGTCATGGGCAATCGAATATGCAATCGGGGTTTCTCTCGTCGCTTCCGTTGTGGGGGGCGGCCTTGGGTGTGTTTGTCGGAGGATACGTAGCAGACCGCATATCAAAGACATCGCGTTCGACGGTCGCAGCACGGCGCCTTGTCTGCTCAACCGCTATGGCTGTTGCAATGTTGAGTATGGTCAGTGCGATGCGGGCGAGTACGGCGTGGAGTGTTACCTTCCAGTTGGCCGTCTCGTGCTTCTGTCTGCATTTGACTTTGCCGACGTGGTGGTCAGCAGCGATCGAACAGTGCGGTAAGCACGTGGGGCCAATTATCGGACTCATGAACATGGTTGGAATCATTGGCGGAATGTTTTCACTAGGTTTCGTCGGTAGATTCGTGGATTGGCAGAAGGCACGTGGGTTATCCGGGCGTGAGCAGTGGGACCCGATCTTCTATGTCTATATCGTCGGCCTGCTGTTGGTGGCGATGTTGTGGTTGGGTTATCGCAAACAACCCTGGAGCGACTCAGCGGAATGATCGGGCGTGTACGTTATCACGTGCGCGAAAAGCTGCGTGGTTTCTGAGGCGATTTCCGGCCAAATAGCTTATGGCCAGTCCCTAATGAGGCTCGTGAACACGTGCTGTGGTTGGTTCGTGCCAACACCAACGAAGTAGTTAACGTAATGAAAAAACACAGGGGCAGCTAACACGATGCTGTCGAATCGATCCAAAAGTCCGCCATGTCCGGGAATTGTCGCCGCCATATCCTTGATCTCCAAGTCCCGCTTGATCGAAGACATCGTCAAGTCTCCAAATTGGCCAGCGAGACTGACCAGAGCACCCAGTCCGATCAATCGAGGTAAACTCTCCATCGCCGTGTCCGCGAAGACGAATCGCCCAAGGATGGTTACGAGTGTCGTTGTCATGACCAGAGCTCCAATAGCGCCGCCTATCGTCTTGTTAGGGCTCGTCATCGGACAGAGTTTTCTTTTTCCTATTGCCTTGCCACAACAAAACGCGAAGACATCATTCATTTCGACCGCTAACACAACTAGGAGTACCAGTGATCGGTAGTGCGTGTCGTTGGCCAGGTATGCTAGGTGCCCCATCCCGACGCCGAAAAGCAGGTAACCTAATACTCCAAGAGCCACGCGCCGGAGATAACCCTGCGGCCTGTCTTGTAGTACGGCGAAAGCCACGATCGTGCTGACTGTCAATGACGTAAGCGCCATAAATAGCCGGTACCAATGGTCGAGTGTTGCCACGGTCAATAGAACGATCCCGAGCACGATCAAGGAACTGACCCATTTTTCCCGCGCTAGGCCGGTCGCTTGGGCGTACTCTCGAAAACAGAAGAGAGCTAATAGACCGATACCGCTTATCGTCCAAAATGCGCCGAGCAAGATGGGACCGACAAGAAGGGGAATAAGAAGCAGCCAGCCATAGTAGCGTAGCGTCAGCTCGTCACGCAGTTTGACGCTTATTTTTCCGAACCGAAACATCAACCAAATGATGCACGGGACCGACACCAACATAACTGCCAGACCGACGGTGATCCAGGATGCGACAGGTTCGTCAAAGGCAGAGCGCGGGTCAAATAGTCGAGTGAAACTTTCGGTCTTCATAAATTGGCTTCTCGAAGTTGTCGTGCGATCCGCAACAGACGCCGCGCTGCAGTAATGAAGCTTCCGATTGTAATCACTGCCAATGTGACGGCCGGTATCCCAATGGCCGAGGGTGTCCCCCACGTTGGTTGCCAAGCTGTCGGAGCAAAAGCGCAGTACGCGGCCATCGCCGTAAGAATCGCCATCCGATGCTGTTTTGCCATCGGACCACAGAACTCTTGTTTCGCGCCACCGGATTTTCCAATAGCCCGCACGTACGCGGTAAACATGGCTGCCAAGGCGGCTGCGTAACCGAGAATTGCATTTCCACCAACCGCGTATCCCAACCCGATAAAGAGGGCCGAGTCAGAGACGCGATCTGGAACGTCGTTATAGATTTCGCCAAGTGGCGACGCGCGATTCGTGGCGATCGCGACCATTCCATCGTACAAGTTGCATTGCAGTCGAAGTTGAATCATTCCGGCTGCGACTAACCAAAGGGATTGCTCCCAACCCGACCAGTATGTAGTCGCCGCAAACGCGCATCCTCCAATGATGCCAAACAAGGCCCCGGCGATTGAAATTCCGTTAGGTGACGCGCCGCAATAAATTAGCGATTCAGCGATCCACTGAATCAGTTTCCACCGACGGGCGGCGATGGGTCGGCGCTCGCCGGAATAGGGTTCTTCCGTCATTTTACTTTGCCATTGGCCAAGACGATGGTCCAGGTGTGCTGCCAAAGCCATGTCCACCGTCGGGCCGTTGCCTGTCCGATCGGATATGTCTCTGCTGCGTCACAATTGCATACAATGTTTGGTTTTACGCGAAGGCAGTAGACGGTCGTCGCGTGAGTTTTCGAAAGGAAGCGGTCGCTTGGTTTATCGATCCTTTCACCACTTGTCTACGTTCGTCTCGCGGCACCGACTGGAATGGCACTCGTCTATTTTTCATCCTTCAACGACGCACGGACAAGTTGTTCGTCATTTCGAGCAAAGATACTTTGTTCGGCATAAGCCGGGTGCGACCAGCAGACGCCGCCCCGTTGATTCAGTTGGACTTCGGTCGGCTTAAGTAGTTGCGATCGCGACAAGATCTTGAGTCCATTCGGGGTGAATTGCGTGATGAGCAGCTCGCCACGTTCATTCAACATCCATACGTCGTCGGCGTGCCGTACCATATGGATGGTTGCCCAACGGTCGATGGGAACCGCTTGGCGATCTTCCCAAATGCGGCGTCCGGTGAGAGCCTCCAGGCAGCGAAACTCACCATAGCTGTCGACGCCGTAGATGCTCCCGTTCTGGACGATCGACGTTCCGATCATTGCATGAATACCGTACGTGGCTCCATCGGAATGAGTCTTGGCACCGAGCAGAACTTCCGAGGCGCCAGTGTTCTTTTCGTCCGGTCCGATGGCGCGCCAGACGAGTTCGCTGGTGAGCGAATCTTTGGGCGCGCGAACCATCATTGATCCATCGTAAAAACTGGAGACGAAGATAAGTTCGCCGTCGACGCTGGGAGTACCGATACCGATCGGCATTCGGGTCGGTCGCATAGCGTGTGTCCAATAAAGTTGACCGGTTTGAGCATCGAGTCCGGAGAGGCTATCGGCGGTCCAGGCGACGACGACGGGACGATCGTGTTGCTGGATCAGTATTGGCGAAGAGTAACCTGCCCCCTCGTCGAGGGCTCGCCAAACTTCTTTGCCGTTGGTGCGATCGAATGCGACAAGACAAGCGTTAGGTTTTCCCGACACCTGTTGGATGACCAAGTCACCCATAACCAAGGGTGAGGCAGCGATCCCCCAAATTGGCATCTCCACGCCGAATTGCTCGGCTAAATTGATCTTCCAATTGATCTTGCCGGTGCGTGCATCGAGACAGTGGAAGTGCCCCATCGCCCCGACAGCGTATGCGGAGCCACGATCGACGGTGACGCTCGCACGCGGTCCGGCGGTGTACCCGACGGAGTAGGGAGCCTCATATTCGACACGCCACACTTCCTTACCCGTGGCTGCGTCAAAGCAGAGAATTCGCTCCGTTTGTTGGGTTTCCATCACCTGGCGGTCCATTATATAGACCAACCCTTGCGCAACCGTTGGCCCGCTGTAGCCGGGACCGATCGGAACGGACCAAGTCAGTGGAAGCTGCCCGCTGGGAAGTTCCCGCACAATATCGGACTCACCCCAAATTCCGTCCCGATGGATGCCTCGCCATTGTGGCCAGTCCTCCGCACGTCCACTTGTCGTGATTCCAAGGCAGAGGAGTCCGGCCACCACCATGTGGTGTATGGCCTTCCGAAGTGGAAACGATGTACACGACGGCGAGCAGTGACCAAGTTGCCGTCCAATACTCGAAGGAGCACGGATTGTGCCAGGAACTTCCAACATTGTCTGTGTCTCCGTATTGATGTGGTCAAGCGTGCAGCGAACACGATGTGCGCGGTGTAGGAATCATTTATTGGAAACAAATCATATCAATATTACGATTCCGCGGGAATCGTGGAGTCAATTCGTTGGGATACGGTCGAGTGCACGGAGGCGAATTGCATGATATTTCCGCCGGCTTACGATGTTAGGTCGAGGCGACGTGAGATCGAGTCCGACCAATCTTCGTTCCGGGGACTTCGAGGAGACGATGCTAGACGCTCCGGAAACGTCAAGTAGATCCGTGCCAAACCGGTCACGGCACACGGCACTCAGGATAGGTGCCCCTCAAAGATGAGAGTTCTTGGTTGCCCGCGGCCTAATTGGCTCGCTGGGATTCTCTTTTGAGACGGTCTTGTTCATCTTCGTAAGCAAGATCGATTAGACGTTGAACCGTATGGACGTCGACCTCCTCGGTCGAAAACTCAAAATTGCCCGTTAGCTTCGCGTCGGGTCTGAGGTCACCGTTTTCGTGCAATTCCCAGATTTCTTCGGCGAAGTGGGTGTCAGCCAATTCTGGGGCGAACTTCGCGTAGTATTGAGTCATACTACTGACGTCATGCTGCAAAATGCTCTTGGCGTTATTGTTGCCTGCTGCATTGACGGCCTGTGGCAGGTCAATGATCACTGGACCATTTTCATCCTGAAGAACGTTAAACTCTGACAGATCTCCGTGCACCAATCCGACGCACAACATACGGAGAACATAGTGCATCACTGTGGCGTGATCTTTCCTGGCCTGTTCGGCGGACATGGTGATGTCATTGAGACGTGGAGCCACTTCTCCGTCGGCCCCGGTGATTAGCTCCAGCAATAGCACTCCGTCGAAGAGGCCGTACGCTTTGGGGACGCGTACCCCCGCATTGGCCAGGACATTTAATGCATCGACTTCGGTCGTTTGCCATACCGCTTCCAATTGCTCACGACCGAATTTTGAACGCTTCTCCATCGCACGGTGTCGCCGGCTATTGCGGATGGCTCGGCCTTCGCGGTACTGCGCCGCCTTTTTGAAACTGCGAGCGGCTACGTCTTTGTACACCTTGGCGCAGCGGATCTCTTGGCCACAACGCACAAGATATACTTGAGCTTCCTTGCCACTCATCAGAGATTGAAGGACTTCATCCACCAGACCGTCATCGATCAGGGGTTGAATTCGTTTGGGTGCTTTCAAGTTTTTAATGCTTCTAAGACGGGGTGGACCGACACAGCTTTCGACCCGTTTGGGGTAGTTTCCGCAGTATGAAACACCCAATTAACCTAGCCGCGCAAGTGAATTTAGCAAAGTGGTCTAGACTTAGCAATCTGGACGCCGGACCCTCAATTTGCCGTTTGTACGCCATGGCTACCCCCTTTTGGGGAGATCGATTTAGCGACAAATGTTCCACTTTGACCATCCTCGCCTATGCGTTCGACCAAAACAAAATCTTGGCACAGCTAGCAGATGGTTCGATCAAGTCGGTGGCCAGGGAAAGAATGGACTGGTTCTGGCTTGATAGGCCGCGTATTCAGGGCGGCGGTCGGTGATCGTTTTCTCTAGCAGCGTGACTCCGGAGACCTTGAGTAGGAGGAATGACATCAGGGTGGGGCTAAAGATTGTCCAGGCTGCGCCGGCTGACGCGGCCATTAGGTACAAGCCCCACCAGATGCAGAAATCACCGAAGTAGTTGGGATGGCGGGTCAGTCGCCAGAGGCCGCGATCCATGACTCGGCCCGCGTTCTGAGGATCGACTTGAAATCGGGCCATCTGCCAGTCTCCCATTCCTTCGAAAAACAGGCCGTTACTCCAAAGTGCCAACGCTAGCAGGTCGAGCCAGCCGAGTGGCTGTGGTGACGTTGCCGCCAGGGCGACTTGAATCGGTATCGATACGATCCAGAGAAGGAACCCCTGCAACCAGAAGACAGTAAAAAGGCTCACCCACCAAAATCGAGGGCCGTGATGTTCGCGCATGGCTCGATAACGTCGGTCTTCGCCGTGGCCCCAATTTCGCCATAACAGGTAGAGCGAAAGTCGCAGTCCCCAAATCGTCGTCAATACGGCGAGTAGCCACGATCGGTTAGCGTCCTGCGCGTGCGGCAGAAATGCGAGCGTGAACCACGCAACGACGACAAAGCCTGTCCCCCAGAAAGGATCGGCGATACTGGCATCGCGGCGTACAAGGCTAACGATCCACACGCAGGTCGTCGCGCCGACTACGACCAACAACGAACTCAGTAGCATCTGGATCAAGCGACTGCGTCCATTACTTCGTAGATTCTGCCCATCGATAGACAGTTAGTCCGGTGAGATCGCGGACGAAAATTTCTGTCCCGCCGACGGCTAGGTGCGCCCACGCCGGAGAGTCACTCACGTGGTGTTGACTGAGCAACTCGAATTTTTCGGGATTTGCGTTGATCAAGAGCAGGTCCCCTTTTTCGTCGAGCGCCAAAATCTTCTGACCTTGCGCTACAAGGCTCCAGTATTTGCCAAAGGGCTTCGTCACCCAACATTCTCTGCCGGTTGCGATTTCGATGCAGGCGAAACGTTGGTTCTTGAGGTGCGTATAAATGTGTCCTTCCATGACGACGGGCGTCGACATGTAGCCCTGATTCTTGTTCTGCCAACGCTGCGTAACAGCCCAATTCTTGTCGGTCGCCTCGCCGCTCGTAACAACATCGAAGAGCCACGATTTGCCGCCGTAACTGCTGGTAAAAATAGCGTCGTCGATCACGACGGGCGTCAGGATGTTCATGCCGCGAAAAGCTTCGATTGTCTGTGACCATAGGACACTTCCGGTCACTTCATCCACACCGGCCAATCGATCACGCGTCTGCACCAATAATTGCGAAACCCCCGCGATCGTGGCTTTTATCGGTGATGAGAACGCACTGCCGTTCATGCCGCCGTCGTCTTCAAGCACGCGCCAAACTGTCTCTCCGGTTTGTTTTTTGAGCTTGAGGAACGAGGCACCTGCTTGAACGTAGACGTGTTCGCCATCCACGAGTGGGGAAGATACAAACCCGAAATTTGGCAACGTAGAGTTGAAACGTTCGGCGCAATCGACGCGCCAACGTTCGTTGCCGTTTTGTGCGTCCAGGCAGACCAAGACGTCACGCATTCCAGCGACAAACAGCGATTCGCCATCATATGCCGGCGTCGCTCGAATCCAATCGCCGTTACTCCGCGCGAAAAAAGGGACCGAGAGGGCCCCAGGCCACTCAGCGGACCAGAGCACCTTACCGTTGGTCCGCGATAGGGCTTGAACGACCTCTGTCTGCTGGTCTCGTGTTTCTGTTACGAAGACGCGGTCTTGAGCGACAATCGGCCCTGAGTAGCTAGGTCCCAACTCAACTCGCCATTGCTGAGTCATTGTGGTGTCGTCGAAACGCTCTGGCCAAGCTGGTGTCAAGGATGACTGGCCGTCGCGAGTTGGACCCCGCCACTGTGGCCAGGCTGCCGAAAGATCGGCGGCGGTCGCTGAGAGAGGTGTGGCTGCGATAGACACTAAGAGAATCGCAACTCGAGCGATGACGGAGATCACAGGTGCCTCATGGGCGCTTTGGGGTTGTGAGGGTCGGCCTGAGAACGGGGTAACGACCTCCCTGTCCAGCAAGTCTGAGCCTGCAATACGGTGTTTAGTCGTCTTGCCGGATGCAGTGTAGGGTCACTTCTGGCGAATGGCCATTGATAAATTTGTTTCGTTGTTCTCCGATCGATCGGGTCTCTGGTTCGCCAGGATTCGAGTCGTGCCGACGTGATGAGAGCCGTTGGCCCTGTTTCCTTTCGCCATCCTCGGACCGGTCGTGCAGATGGGTCGAGGTGAAATTTTCAAGAGTTTCAAGAAAAAGAAAAGCAGTTAAGGGCCGGAAATCGCTACGGTTCAGACCACATGAACGTTTTGGACGTTTTGTGAAGCGACCCATCGAGTGTCGATTGGGGCTCGCTTGTTCGAAGGTCTCACTGCAAAGGAACGTGCGTCATGTGGAATCAAAGGTTTTTTCGGGGTATCGCGTTGATCTCCGCGATGGGTGGGCTTCCGGGTGTGGTATCGACCAGCCGTGCAGCTGAAAAGGATATCGTCACGACGGCGGTCGAGGCCGGCTCGTTCAAGACGTTGGCGGCGGCGCTCCAGGCTGCTGGCTTGGTCGAGACCTTACAAGGCAAGGGACCGTTTACAGTTTTTGCCCCCACGGATGAGGCATTCGCAAAACTGCCGGCGGGAACCGTGGAAACGTTGCTCGAGCCCGAGAACAAGCAACAGCTGGTTTCCGTGCTGACGTATCACGTTGTGCCCGGCAAAATTATGGCTGCCGACGTGGTAAAGCTTACGGCTGCTGCTACTGCCAATGGGCAGCGGATTGATGTGAAAATTGATGGTCAGAAAGTGCTTATCGACCAAGCGCAGGTTGTAGCTACTGATATCCGATGTTCCAATGGTGTGATTCATGTGATCGACGAGGTGGTTCTCCCGTCGACAGACAACATCCCAACGACTGCTAACAAGGCGCGGACCTTCAACACTTTGCTGGCAGCGGCGAAGGCGGCGGGTTTAGTGGAGGTACTGTCAGCGGAGGCCCCGCTGACGGTGTTTGCGCCTACCGATGACGCCTTCGCCAAATTGCCCGCCGGTACGGTGGAAAGCCTGCTCAAGCCGGAGAACAAGCAGAAGTTAGCGGCGATCTTGAAGTTCCATGTTGTAGCCGGCCGCGTTTTCTCGAATGACGTCCTGAGCAAGAAGGAGCTCACAACGGTACACGGTGGTCATCTTGCAGCTTCGATTGCCGATGGTGCTGCAACGATCAACGGTGTGAGACTCGTCGCGACAGATATCGATGCCTCCAATGGAGTTATCCACGTGATCGACGGCGTGCTGTTACCCCCAACTGCACCGGCGAAGGGGGCTTACGTTGCTCCTCAGAAATCGGCTCATGTCACCCACGTGTGTCCGAAGTCGGGTCGTTTCCTGTCGCATCACAGAACGTTGCGACATCGTCGATAACGGGCGAAGTCTTGCAGATCCAACTCCATATGCCGCGCAATGGACGTTGAAATACAACGCTTGCACATACAATATGTCAAGCGTTGAATTTTTTTCATTCCACTGGATGTGCGGAAAATATTGCTTCTGTTGTTTCGGCATGTGGCGCAGTATTCCGATCCGAGCTGAAAACATGAGGGTGGACATCAATGAGTAGGATCGCAATTCTCGGAGCGACAGGTACGATTGGCAGCGTGTTGGCTCGGAGATTAGTTCGCCAAGGACGACCGGTTCTTCTTGTTGGTCGCACCGAGGAAAAACTCCGATCGCTGTCGGAAGAAATAGGTCAACCGTTTGTAAAAGTGGACATGACGAGTTCTCAGGGACTGGAAGATGCGTTGCTTCCCCTAGCGGACGGTCAGGGTGGCTTCAGTGCTATCGTGAATGTAATCGGCTCGGTTCTGCTCAAGCCGGCACACACGACAACTGATGAACAGTTTCGCCAAGTTCTGGAGACCAATCTCTTCACCGCATTCGTGACCATTCGCGCTGGAGCTAGATTACTCCGTGAACGAGGCGGAACAGTTATTTTATTTGCTTCGGCGGCAGCGGAGATTGGCATTCAGAATCACGAGGCGATCGCTGCGGCCAAGGCTGGCGTCATCGGCTTGGCCCGCTCGGCAGCAGCGACTTACGCAGCGAACAACATCCGCGTGAACGTAGTCAGCCCAGGATTGATTCGCACAGCGATGACGCAGCGAATTTGGGAAAACCCAGCAAGTGCGGCGGCATCGACCCAACTACATGCATTGGGTCGCCTGGGGGAACCCGAGCAGGTCGCCTCCCTGGTGAGTTGGCTGGTCGATCCGGAGAACGACTGGATCACAGGTCAGGTGATTGGAATCGATGGCGGTCTAGGGCATGTACTACCGAGGAGGTAAGCTGTCCGATGATAACTGGTGACCGATTCTCACGCGAGCGAATGTGAAATTTCAGGATGGCGGGGTTGATCTTACTGACCGGAGCCACAGGTTATGTGGGGGGACGAATGCTGTCGCTTCTTCGGCAGCAGGGTATTCCAGTGCGCTGCCTGACAAGGCGACCTGAAGCTTTGCGAGACCGAGTCAACGCGACTACTGAAGTCGTCCCCGGTGACGTCTTTGATCTTGCGTCTCTGCAAGTGGCATTCTTGGGAGTCGACACAGCGTACTACTTTGTACACTCGATGGGTGACAATCGAGATTTTGAGGCACAGGATCGGATCGCGGCCGAAAACTTTGCGAAAGCTGCCACGCATGCCGGCGTGCGTCGCTTGATTTACTTGGGCGGACTTGGCAATCCCGACGAGAGATTGTCGAAACACCTTCGCAGTCGCCAGGAGACGGGAGACGTTTTGCGAGCGCATCATGCGCAGGTGATCGAGTTTCGTTCTTCGATCGTGATAGGTTCGGGGAGTCTTTCGTTTGAGATGATCCGCGCGCTTGTCGAGCGACTGCCGGTCATGATTTGTCCGCGGTGGGTACAGGTGAAAGCGCAACCGATCGCCATCGAGGACCTGCTGGCGTATCTGCTCGCCGCTTTGGGACGTCCGACCTCCGCTTCGCAAGTCTACGAGATAGGCGGTCCCGACCAGGTATCGTATCATCATATCATGCACGAGTATGCTCGGCAGCGAGGGTTAACGCGGTGGATGATTCCTGTCCCGCTGCTGACCCCCTACCTGTCGAGTCTCTGGTTGGGGTTCGTTACTCCGCTGTATGCTCGGGTCGGTCGGAAACTCGTCGAAAGTTTGAGGAATCCGACCCTTGTCTCGAACAACCTGGCCGAATCGGTTTTCTCCGTTCGTCCCCGCTCCATGAGCGATGCCATTGCTCGAGCGCTGGTCAACGAAGATCGAGAATTAGCTGAAACCCATTGGTCGGATGCGCTGTCATCTGCCGGTAAGCCGCGGTCTTGGGGCGGTGAACGATATGGTTCGCGGCTCGTCGATTCGCGTACGATTACGGTGTCTGTTCCTCCCGAAAAGGCGTTTGCACCGATACGCCGCATCGGTGGTCGGACTGGCTGGTACTACGGCAACTGGCTATGGTCGCTACGCGGATTCCTGGACCTTCTTATGGGCGGAGTGGGCGTCCGCCGCGGCCGGCGTGATCCAGAAAATGTGCGTGTCGGCGAACCGCTCGATTTTTGGCGTGTGGAAGTTTTCGAGCCATGGCAGCGACTGCGATTGAAAGCCGAAATGAAACTCCCAGGACGTGCTTGGCTCGAATTCGAGGTGAGTCCTTGCGAACAAGGAAGTACGATTCGCCAGACAGCAATATTCGATCCGCTGGGACTGGCCGGGCTGCTCTATTGGTATGGGATTTACCCACTACATCAGTTGGTGTTCAGCGGCATGTTGAACGGCATCGCGAACGCCGCTCAAAATCAACTTAACGCGGTAACGACTTGGCGACCGACCGTCGTTCAGCAAGCGGCATGGTTGATCGGCTTCATCGCAGTCTGCTTCACTGTGGCTGGTTTAGGAGCGGCCTTTACGGCGACATCGGTCAGCGACTGGTATCAAACCATCGTGAAACCAAGTTGGAATCCCCCTGCTTGGCTCTTCGGTCCGGTCTGGTCTGTTCTCTATTTGTTGATGGCTGTTGCCGCGTGGCTTGTCTGGCGACGAGGGGGTTGGGCGCCTGCCCGGGTACCGATGAGTTTGTTTGGTCTGCAACTGTTGCTCAACGTCGGTTGGTCGGCTATCTTCTTCGGCTTGCGCAGTCCCGGTTTTGCATTTCTCGAAATTATTGTACTGTGGCTCGCAATTGCGGCGACTGCACAAAGCTTTCGGAGCAAGTCTTCAATGGCCGCTTTACTTCTGTTGCCGTATCTCGCCTGGACATCTTTTGCCATGGTACTCAATTTTGCCATTTGGATGCTCAACGCATGATTCACTCCTCTTCCGTGTGATGGCTCCTATCGAAAGATGGCATAAGCGGCACTGGCGTCTGATTTTCTGAGCAAAGGGCGTGACAATCTGTGGTCCCTATTTCCCGAATTCGAATCTGCAACAATGCACCTATCCGCGGTGAAGGTGAGTTCGTGCTCTATTGGATGATTGCGTTTCGACGGATGTCATCAAACTTTAGTTTGCAACGTGCAGTCGAGCTGGCCAAAGAGTTAAAAAAACCGTTGGTAATCTTCGAGCCGTTGCGAATTGGGTACCGCTGGGCCAGCGATCGAATTCATCGCTTCGTGATTGACGGTATGGCTGAAAACGCCTCTCGCGTCGACGCACTCAATAACCCCGGCGTACGGTACTTTCCGTATGTCGAACTGCGGCACGATGCGGACAAAGGATTGCTCACTGCAATGGCAGAGCGAGCCTGCGTTGTAATCACCGACGACTTCCCGTCGTTTTTTCTGCCACGCATGGTGTCGGCAGCGGCCTCTCGACTGCCGGTGCGATTAGAATCCATCGATTCCAACGGCTTGCTGCCGTTGCGTGCGACCGACCGAGTCTTTACCACCGCCTTTTCCTTCCGAGCATTCCTGCAGAAGCAACTGCCGCCCTACTTGGAAGAAGTTCCAGAACCGAACCCATTCCAAGGTGTGCGTCTTCCGCCCCTCAAGTCCATGCCGCCAGAAATCACACAACGGTGGCCAGCCGTGTCGGCGAAGTTGTTGGCGGGTGACCGGGCGGAACTCGCCGCATTGCCGATCGACCATTCGGTTGGCATCGTCGAAGCACGCGGCGGATCAAAGGTGGCGCGCGAGCGACTCAAGACGTTTCTTGACCAACATTTGCCACACTATGCAGCGGGCGCCAACGATCCTGACGCCGACAACCGTAGCGGACTATCGCCGTATTTGCATTTCGGCCACATCTCCTCGCACGAGCTGTTTCACGAAGTGGCGTTGCGAGAAGAATGGTCGCCTACGTCACTTGGCCATAAGACTGGCGGCAAACGAGAAGGCTGGTGGGGTATGAGTCCCGGCGCGGAGTCTTGGCTGGACGAATTCGTCACCTGGCGTGAGTTGGGCTACAACATGACGTCACACCGTGACGATTATGATCAGTTCGAGTCATTGCCTGGTTGGGCGCAGGCGACGCTTACCAAGCATGAATCTGATCCGCGGCAATTTGTCTACTCGTTGGGCGAATTCACCGCCGGGGCGACGCACGACCCACTTTGGAATGCGGCCCAAAACCAACTTGTACGTGAAGGGCGCATCCACAACTACCTCCGGATGTTGTGGGGGAAGAAGATACTCGAATGGACCCCGACTCCGCGTGACGCTCTAAGTGTGATGATTGAACTCAATAACAGATATGCGCTCGACGGACGCAATCCCAACTCCTATTCGGGGATCTTCTGGGTCCTTGGACGCTATGATCGCGCGTGGGGACCGGAGCGACCGATCTTCGGCAACATCCGTTACATGAGTTCCGACAATACGCGGAAAAAGGTCAACGTGCGTGAGTACCTGAAGATGTACTCCTGGGGTTGATCCAAACGAAGTGCGGGTTGGAGAGCCATTTGCTGCCCCATTTGGAGCGGGGAAAATCCGCCAAAGGCAGGGAAAAAAGGTTGCTTTACGAGGAGGATTGTTTATCATGGAGCGGATCGCAATTCCAGGAAGGGGCGAACGGTACTTTTTCGTGAATTCCGCTTCTTGCTGTAAACCTTAGGGGAGAAGATCATGTTTCGCCGGAACCTATGTGTTGTTCTTTTGACAATCTCGATGCTCAACGTTGCAAGCCTCGCGTTGGTGCAGCGTTCCTGGGACGACGAGGGGAATAGTGCCAACAAGGATTGATCGAACTTTGGCAATTGGAGCCCGGATGGGACGCCAGCTGGCGAGGCGATTACGATCGGCAACTTGGCGAATGCCGCGAATGATACCACGATCGTTGATCAGGGATTCACGATCGATTCGCTTACTGTCACCAACGGCGCCGCGGTTGATACGAATGGTAACGAATTGATTGTCAATGGATTGACGAGCATATCGGGGGCCGGAGTCGACATTTTTGTTCGTCCGCGGAATGCTGGCGACGGCGATGGTCTCGATACAGAGGGGATTACCATTGGAGCAGATGCAAGGTTACAACTGTTGGGTGAAACAGGTTCGACCGCCGGTGGCATTGTGGAATTGGAAAGCGGGGTATTCTCGATACTTGCTAACGGCGAAGCGGGTGGGCACGGTACGATCCAGCTCAGGCCGGCGGTCGCAGGGATTGTGATGTCGAACAGCGGTCGTCTCTTTGTATCGGGACGGCCTTCAGCATTTCCCGGCCTGAGTTCACCCGGGACGCTAACGATCACTCATGAGGTAGGCGGCACCGGCACGCTTGATTTGGATGGCCCCGCGGCATCTGGGGTAGTTGACGTTGACGACGGTGGTGTGATCATTGGCACGACTTCCCTTACGCTTGTCATTGAGGTTCCATTGAGCGACGCTTTCGGCGGTCAGATGGACATTGGTAACGGCGACACCGTGAATATGGTGAATCCTTGGGCAATGAATGCGAATGGAGTTCTAAATTTTGCCTCTTCAGAAGAATTCGTGGGTAAATTTCCTTTCGGGTAGTGCTCCGAGGTTGTGATACA
>JAQCHP010000278.1 GCA_027619595.1 Planctomycetota bacterium | reverse complement strand
TTTGTGTTGCGCGCAGATCGAACAGGCCAAAGTGCCGATTCGACTTCTATCGCGGCCATCGACCGATCGGTGGTCGCATCTGCCGAGTTTCCGGCACTGACTGGGCGTCGCAGGAAGGCATTTACGCTGGTCGAATTGTTGGTGGTGATCGCCATCATCGGTGTGTTGGTCGCGCTACTACTGCCCGCTGTTCAAGCGGCGCGCGAAGCGGCGCGTCGGATGCAGTGCATGAACCATCTCAAACAACTGGGGCTGGCAACACACCAGTTCCACGATAGCTACAACTACTTTCCGCCAGGCCGGGGCAACGGCGTGAGAGCGACCGGCGGCCTTACATTCACTTGGTTCGCCGTGATCATGCCCCATTTGGAAGGTGGAGCAGAATTCGCCCAATGGGACTTGAGGAAACACTACTACGAAAAAGAAAACCTTAAGGCCCGCACCTATTTCATACCGGTCTACTTCTGCCCCAGTCAGGGGCGGTTACCTGGCACTCTGTCGGCCGAACGCCAAGGCATGCCCGGGCAAGTCTCGGGGGTCTCCGGAGACGTCGGCAAGGGATCGACGGGGGACTACGCCGGTAACTTTGGGACGATCATGAGCCCGGGTCACGATCCCTACCATGACGAAATGAACGGTATCCTCGTCACGGTCAATGATGGAAGGTTCTTGGGCCTCCGCCATGAATTTACTGATCCCAACGCGCTCCATCCAAGCATCACCATGACGATGGTCACCGACGGGTTAAGCAAAACCTTTCTGGCGGGCGAGAAACACTTTAGGAGTGAAAAGTTGGGACGCTTTCCCGATGATTCCTCGATCTACAACACGGACCACGTTACGACATCGTGTCGCACTGCTGGATTCTCCGGCAAGACGGCCTTAGGGATCGTACAGCGTCCCCAGCCGTACCTTTTGGCCAAAAACCAAATGGAAAGTATCAACTGTACCCATGATGGCATGATGGCTTGTGCGAATTTTGGCAGTCCCCACACGGGGATCGTGAATTTCGTCTACGGAGACGGGCACGTGGCCCCTCTGACGGTCGCTGCGGAACTGTCTGTGTTGAGCAGCTTGGCAAACCGCGAGGATGGCCAAGCCGTGGGGGACATCCAGTAAAAGAGGAGTCCGATCGAAGCATTTTACTCGTTCGTGATCGTGAATGTAGGCTCTCCAAGAACATCGCTTGATGGGCCGGGAGACATGTCTTGGGGTGCGCTGGACGACGGGCCGGGAGACCCGTCCTACGGTTCTGATTGTTATAGACGGGCCGGGAGACCCGTCCTACGACGCGCGGGCCTGTTTCCACGCTTCGTCGAGACCGCCGGGAACGAGCAACACACAGCCGCGAACCGTACGCGAAGCACCGGGGTCGAGGGTCCCGAAGTACGGATTCGCATGGATGCAGCTAAACGTTGGTTTACGATTGGCTTGCAGATGGTGCGTGGAGTCCCAGGTCGTCACTAACGTCGTCTGCCGCTGTTGATTCGTAACGGCGATGATTCCGTCGTCGCTTGGCTCGACGGTAAATCCCCATTTCTTGATATGCCTCTCCGAGCGAACAAGGTGTCGGCGACCTTGCACGAGACTCATCTGATAGATCGGCTGACCACTCTGCCGCTCACGACCATGGTACGTCTTGTATTGTTGGTTCGTTCGATAGTACGTCTGCTTCCATTCCGGATCCACAAACAGATGGCTTGCGTGCAACAACAAACAGGAAACACACACAACGTCGGGCCAGACCTCCGGCGAGCGGTTTGTAATGGTCATGGACGCCCGCCACCCGAGCGCCACCTTCGATACTTCGACCGCCAAGTGCGCGTCACCCGCCTCGTTGTTTTGGGCATAGCTCATCGTGGAGTTCTTCTCGTCGGTCTGCCAGTGGACAGCTTGGGGTGGCTTAGGCCCTTTATCGGTGTATCCCGGGAGAATGATTTCGGGCAACCACCACTGAGCCATTCCCAGGTCTTCGGCGAATTCCAAGTTGAGCACCGGGGTGCGCACTTGCATTCGTCCCGGTACCACAGCAGCGGTTGGGAGGGATACGGAGCCTGCTTGCCCCCATAATCGACGATGGGACGGCATCAACGCGCAGGCCGCGGCCGTGCCACCGACCGAGACCACCTTCTTCAGATAGTCGCGTCGCGACAATGGAGACGATAACCAAAGAAACGGACGGTTCATGCTTGACTCCTGCTGTTAGTGCCTGTGCGGATCCAAAATCGACGCCACGTTCTCGAGGGTGAAGACTCTGTTCGGACTGTAACTTATGGGCAACGCCCTAGGAATAACGGCAAAGTATTCGCTTGCAATTGTCACAAGCAAATGGTACAGTCATAAGCGTAGCGGATCGATCGTGATGTTCGCCCCGGCGTGCGCCGATAGTTGAACCACCGCGACCGGATCAAGAGAAAACGAAGAGAAGCAGGCAACAGACAAGACGCTCGGACCCAGGAGAACTGCGGAACAGCCTCCTACGTACGACGTCGTGGCACTTTGGCATTGCGCGAAGGGGTTTGTCATGTTGCGAGATATGTTTTCGTTTGTGTTGCGCGCAGATCGAACAGGCCAAAGTGCCGATTCGACTTCTATCGCGGCCATCGACCGATCGCTGGTCGCATCTGCCGAGTTTCCCGCACTGGTTGTGGGACCGTCTGGGCGTAGCAGGAAGGCTTTTACACTGGTCGAACTG
>JAQCHP010000107.1 GCA_027619595.1 Planctomycetota bacterium | reverse complement strand
GTTCTCCTTACACACGCCGGCCACCGCTAGTTATCGCCACCTAGACCTACAATTGCTGACGTGGCCCCCCGGGAATCGGGTGTATCGGTGCCCCCAGATCGACTGACCACCCCGTAGCCAGTGGCGGCTCAGCAGATCACAATAACTGGGACAGAACTGCATTTAGTGTCATGCCTGGTGACGGCAAGGTTGCGGATGAGTACGCCACAAAGCGATTGGTTGACAGAGCTATCGTATGCGGCGTTATCCGACATCGGCATGCGACGGGCGAACAATCAAGATGCCTATTTGGTAATGCTGGCACCGGATATGGAGCGTTGGCTCGAACGGGGCCACTTGTTCGTCGTGGCGGACGGCATGGGTGCTCATGCCGCAGGAGAATTGGCCAGTCGACTAGCGGCCGACGCAGTCGGACACGCGTATCTCAAACAGCAGGAAAGTCCGCCAGAATCGCTCTTGCGAGCCCTCCGCCAGGCCAACGACGTGGTGCATCAGCGAGGGCAGATGAATGCAGACTTCCACAATATGGGCACCACATGCAGTAGCCTGTTGTTGTTGCCACAAGGGGCAATTGTGGCGCACGTCGGGGACAGTCGAGTGTACCGTTTGCGGAGCAACACACTGGAGCAACTGACCTTCGACCATAGTTTGCAATGGGAGATGCGTGCCCTAGCGCGAACTCGCGATGAGGAAAACGTGGTTGGAATTCCCAAGAATGTCATTACGCGGTCCATCGGCCCCAAACCACAGGTCCAGATCGACTTGGAAGGTCCGTATCCGTTGCAAAGCTCTGATACTTTTTTGTTGTCCAGCGACGGCCTGACCGGTGTTATCACCGACGAAGAATTGGCTGGAATCCTGCACTACCTGCCTCCGCCTGAAGCAGCTGCTTTGCTCATAGATTTGGCCAACCTACGGGGAGGTCCCGACAATATAACAGTGGTTGTCGTTTCTTTGTCGGATGCAGAGATGGTGCGAGAGGCAGCCAAAGCACCTCCTTTATACGTCGGCTCAACACCGACTCCGCCGCCGTATTCGGTTCATCCCGCCAACTGGATTGCCTTAGGCGTGGGGGCGCTCTTGTCCCTCGTCTTCTGGACTCTGCAGCAACTTCTTCTCGGATGGGCCGCCATGCTGATTGCTCTTTTTGCGGGAGGAATAGCGCTCACTCAGGCCGTGCGGCCGACGCTGCCCCGACGCGAAATTGGCAGTCAGAGATGGGGAAAAGGTCCGTATCAAAAAGTGCAAGTGCCGACAAGCGAGCACCTTATGGATCGTATTCGTGAGGCTTGCCAGGCCCGCCAACCTGTTGTCGATGGATCGGTCCCTCTTCCCGGTCCGGCGACTCCCATGAATGCGACGGCTACGACTGCGGCATTGCGAGAATGGGCGCAGGTTGCGCATCGTTTGCTCTATCCGCCGGACGATGCGAGCTGAGACGTGCATCGCGCGCCAGTCGCTGCTGGAGGTGTCGTACCCGCAAGCTCGCGCCAATTCGATGCCCCAAAAACGTTACGTCACGGTGCATACGTTTCGCCCAGTATTCGAACCGGGAGTAATAGCCCCATCGGCTAAATCGATGCAGGCCTTGCAAGGTTCTATCGGCTGCCCTTGGTTCCACGTGCCAGGAAGTACTAGCGGTTTTCTCAAGCAAAAGACTGACGTGGCCCCCAGAATTCAGCTCGTGTTGTACACGAAAACCACAACGACGGGCCAAGCACACGAGTGTTTCAGGAGTAAAATTGTAGACGTGCGCCAGGTGGAAACAGCGGTGCGGTGCGGAATGAGGAACATCCAGGTTAGGACATTCCACATACAGTTGTCCCTGCGGTCGTAACATGCCGTGAATGTGCTCCAAGGCGGTCCGCGGCGATCGTAGATGTTCGATGACGTGAATCAATAGCACCGCGTCCAGGTCATTTTGACGCGGTAACTCTTCGAGCTGCCCGAGTCGAATGTCAGCCTGCAAGTAGCGTCGGCCATACGATGCGTACTCATGCCCCGGTTCGATGCCCCAGGCTCGGTAGCCAGCCATGGCAAAGGCCTTAACGTTCCCGCCCAGGCCTGCACCAATTTCACATACCTGGCCACCCGCAGGTAGATACGGGCGAAGCAACTTGAGGTAATATTGGCCCGCTTTCCAGGCACGAATTACTCGATGCGGTCGGGGAGTCCGTTGGCCGTGGTATTGCTCACGGTATTGTGCGGCGTAATACGCTTGCAGTTCGACCCGATCTGGCAGCTTCGCATGGGACACTAAACCGCAGTGGCCGCATACGACGGTGTCCAAGGGACCGCCCCTGCGATCGCGCTGAGCAATAAGACGAAATTCGTTTTTGTCACACAGGTCGCATCCGTCGGCGCGTGAGAAATTGGGGTAGTCACAAGCAACCTGGGAATAGCGCTTCGCTACTGATAGCACTTCAGACCGATTATCCAGCGATCGGTTCGATCCCAATCCGGTGTGTTTTTCCATGTCGCTAGCTAAGACTACCTAAGGCCTACACCCGTTGCCGTTGAATCGAACGCTTTTAATGGTATTGGGAGACTTCCGTCAAGGTGGATCGTATGCCATTCGGGTAGGGTTGATACCAGTTTGCTGGTAAGATTGCGCCAGATGTCGACGGTTGACCAAGTCGTCGACCCAATTCCCTTGAGTTGGCTTCGTCTGCTCAGAAAGCAAATAACACCAACGATGCAAATCTTTACCCGCAGCCTCTTAGCTCAACTCGTTTCGGTATTCTTGATCAGCCTATTGGCATTGAGCCTGCTGCTTATTTTCGTAGGAGTTGTCAAGGAAGGGGTCACCAATGGTCTGGCTGGGTATTCAATATTGAAAATGATCCCGTACGTGATCCCCATTGCGTTGCGTGTTTCGATTCCTTTGACAGCGCTATTGGCGGTCAGCGTCGTGTATGGTCGTATGTCGGCCGACCAGGAAATTGTGGCCATCAAGTCCTTGGGGATCAATCCTGTGGGAGTGCTTGTGCCTGCCTGGGTCTTCGCCGTATTGGTAAGTCTAGTCACCGTCTATATCAATGACCTGGCTGTTTCGTGGGGGAGGCTGGGGATACAGCGAATCATATTGGATTCACTGGAGGACATCGCGTATCGGATGTTGAAAACACACCGAAATTACAGCACGCCCCGGTTCACGATGAATGTGGCTGGCGTCGATGGGAAGAAACTCTTGCTGCCCTATTTCGAATTTATGGCCACGGCAAATTCGCCACTTGTGCGGATCAGGGCAAGGGAAGCCGAGTTACGCTTGGATTCTCAAGCCGCGATGTTTCAAGTTGTAATTACGGATGGTGTAATTGAACGAGGCAACAGTCGTGTTGAATTCCGCGATTCTCGCACCATTCCGGTGCCGCTGATGGACGCGATGCGGAAGCCCGATCGCGAGGAGAGTCCGTCACAGCTACCTCTCCGTCGTGTTGCTCCCGAAACTTTTGCCCAGGCAGAGAACTACACCAACGTACGCACTCGCATGGTAGCCACCCTGGCAAACCAGTGGACCGTCGGCGACTATGCAAGCGTCGGAAATGGCGCTTGGCAAGGGTGGCTCGAACGCATGGATGCAAGTTCAACAAGGCTACATCGATTGCGAACCGAACCTTGGCGGCGATGGGCCACGGGATTCTCTTGCCTCTTTTTTGTGGTCGCAGCGACTCCTTTGGCTATCCTCGTTAAAACGGCCAACTTTTTTTCCACTTTCGCCGTCTGCTTTTTTCCCATCTTATTGGTGTATTACCCCCTTCTTGCGTTTAGTGTGGATCGCGCGAAAGACGGAGCCTGTCCCCCGATCGTTGTTTGGCTAGGGAATTTGGTGCTTGGATTGGTGGGACTTTATCTCGTTCGACGCGTCGTCCGATCGTAGCCAGGCGGAAATAGTCGCGGCCAGGCTGTGTTCAGGCCTAAGCTGTTTTCAGGGCCGCTGCGCCGCCGGTCTTCCGAGGTAGGTAGATTTTTCTTCCTCTCTTGCCTAACATGGCGACATGAAGGAATCCAATCACTATTACCTTGCGGTAACTGCCGGGGCACGCGCAGGTACCAATTTTGTGCTCGACGCGCAAACCTCAACGCTAAAGATTGGTCGGGGTACCGATTGCGAGATAATCCTCATGGACCCCGTCTGTTCCCGTGTCCATGCCGAGGTCTTCCTCCACGAGGGGGGGTGGTGGCTACGAGACGCGGGCAGCCGAAATGGTACCTATGTCAACGGCCAAAAGATCGACGAGGTACAGCTTGGCGTGGGACACCAAATCAAAATGGGTTCCACAGTCTTTGGGTTCCATCGATCGGATGACCCACCTGGTCAAGATCCGCAACACGACACGCGCGTGACACAATCCATCATTCGCGAAGCGGCGCTCTTGCCGGCCGAAGAAAGTAGTAGTGATGATGCGGTGCCTGCCCGGCCCGATCAGGCGCCGGAAGACTTGCAGCACTTGTATCAATTGAGCTTACAGTTGATGGCACTACGTGAGCCCGACCAAGTCATTGACGAAGCATTGCAGGTTCTGCGTCGGCAAGTGGGAGCTTCTGTAGTTGGATTCTTGTGGCTGACTGACCAAGGATCATTAAAGCCGAAGCTGATTCTGCCGACCGATACGACGGAACCTATTCTACTCAGCGAATCCTTGACGCAGGTAGTTTGCCAGCAAGGACATGCTGTCTGGATCGCCAATCAGTCCGCGTCCGACTCCGCCGCAAGCTTGCGCCGGTTTGCTGATGCGATTTGTGTACCGCTCGTACACGAGCGACGCACCATGGGAGCCGTGCACGTATACCGAAAAGATGGGCGATTTCGGCAGCCGGATTTCGAATTTAGTATCGCTTTCGCGAATTTAGTGGTGGTCGCCCTCGTGCGCACTCGCGAGCAGGCCGTCCTTCTCGCCGACCATGAAAGACTCAAAAAAAGCTCGGGCGCCTCCGACGAAATTCTAGGCCAGAGCCAAGCAATCCAAGAACTCAGAATTAAAATCGAAAAAGTTGCGGTCGCCGCCGGATCGGTGTTGGTTCGTGGCGAAAGCGGCAGCGGCAAGGAACTTGTGGCACGGGCCCTGCATCGAGCGGGCCCGCGTGCCGACCGACCTCTCCTGTCGGTAAACTGCGCGGCGATCCCCGCCAACCTCGTCGAGAGCCAGTTGTTTGGGCACCGCAAGGGTGCGTTTACCGGTGCCGACCGAGATCATGTGGGTTGGTTTCAACAGGCCGATTCGGGCACACTATTTCTCGACGAAATCGGCGAATTGAGCCTGGAAGGTCAAGCGAAACTACTGCGAATCTTGGAAGGGCATCCATTTCTTCCGGTGGGAGCGACGCAAGAGGTCCATGTGGATGTTCGAGTCATCGCCGCCACAAATCGTGATTTACGCGACTATGTGAAGACAAAGAAATTCCGCGAAGATCTCTATTTCCGAATCGCGGTCTTTGAGCTGCTTGTCCCCTCGTTGCGTCATCGTGGGCAAGATATCGACTTACTGGCGGATCACTTTTTGGACCAATTTCGTCGAAGGCATGGAAGAATCGGGTTGCTACTCGGATCAGCGGCACGCGAAAAATTGAACAGCTACCGTTGGCCGGGCAACGTTCGGCAGCTACGTAATGTTTTGGATTGCGCAGTCGTAATGGCCGATGGAACGGAAATTGTGCCAAGCGACCTGGGTATGAACGATGCGACGGATGATTCCGAGATGAGTTCACTCAATATTGGCGAATGGGAACTTAAACTCGTGCGCGAAGCAATGCATCGCGCCGATGGCAACGTTCCTGAGGCCGCAAAGCTGTTGGGAATTGGTCGTGCGACACTCTATCGAAAGCTCGAAGAATATAATATCCATCGATAGAAATTCGTATGTACGCAAAGGCTCACCTGTCCGAATTTTGTCCGCACCCTTTGTTACTGGGAGGACATCGACAGACAATTGCTGGAATGGTCGGTTCATCACAATGGGTGACAGATCGCGCGACGCAAAGAAAGGTTTGCCTTGACGACGGTGATACGTTGGTCATGCATGACAATTGTCCATCATGTTGGCAGACAGGCGCTCCAATTGCCTTACTCCTACATGGACTCTGTGGTTCTCACGAGAGTCCCTACATGCAGAGAATTTCAGCCAAGCTGAATGGACGTGGCATCCGCACCTTCCGCATCAGCCATCGTGGATGGGGAAGTGGTGCCGGCTTGGCCAAATTTCCCATGCACGCAGGACGAAGTGAAGACCTGCGACAGGCATTCAATGAGACCCAACGACTGTGCCCTGGATCCCTGATCGCATTGGTGGGATTTTCATTGGGTGGAAACGTGCTTCTCAAGTTCCTCGCAGAAATGACCGTTAACTTTCCTGCTACGCTCCGCGGAGCAATTGCTGTGTCTCCCCCTATGGATCTATTGGGCTGCTCTTCCCATCTTCAAAAAGGTTGGACGCGTTTTTACCAGTGGTATTTTCTCCGACAATTGATGCGCCATGTGAAGAAGGGTGCCGCAAGCATACCCAGTTGGCGCGGTCGTTGGCAGCAACGCCCGAAGATCCATACGTTGTGGGAATTTGATGACTATTTCACGGCGCCATTGTCTGGCTTTGATTCGGCAAATCACTATTACCAAGAATGCAGCACGTTACACCGCTTATCGGACATACACGTTCCCACGCATATTCTTTCGGCTCAGGACGATCCCTTAGTGCCGTGTGTCCCGTCAGACATCACGAAATGGGGGGAGACACTCCCTTGTGTGCTCCAGAATGGCGGACATTTAGGATTTGTGGCGCGTGCGCAATCTGATTTCGACGGACGCTGGATGGACTGGCAGATCGAACAATGGGTTGGCGAGTTCCTGAATGTTCCGGTGTCCGTTCCGCTACCATTGCCCAGTTGAACCGACCCGACTGACGTGCCAGTTTGCTCGGCCCTACGATAATACAGTGTAGCGGCAATTGCGACCGAATTAGCTTCGATAAGAGTCGGATCGATGAAAACCACTCAGTACTGGCAATTCTGGATTGACGTTGGAGGAACCTTTACGGATTGCCTGTCGCGTGATCCGGTCGGGGTGATGCGTCGGCACAAGGTATTGAGTTCCGGCGTGATCCCGGGACGCTTTCAAGCACAACCTATCGGTTACGAACTTGTGGATCAAGCACGTGCTAGCGACGTGGATAATGTCTGGCAGGGGTATCAGTGCAGATTCCGTGACGTAACGGGTGCGGGTGTATTCGAAACAACCATCGTCAAGTCACAATTCGGTGTTGGACGAATAATCTTGGCGAAACCTCTGCCTGCCACTGCCCTAGCTACTTCGTATGAGATCTTTTCCGACGAAGAAGCCCCTTTGGTTGCAATTCGCTACCTGTTGGGTCTGGGGCGAATGGATGTCCTGCCGCAGATACGCATACGAATGGGAACGACACGTGGTACAAATGCGCTCTTAACTCGCACTGGAGCACGCGTAGGACTCGTGGTGACGCATGGATTTGCGGATTTGCCTGCAATCGGATACCAGAATCGTCCGGAATTGTTTCAACTTGCTATTCGTAAGCCGTCGCCGCTGTATGAACATGCAATTGAAGTCGGTGCTCGCATGGATGCTACGGGGCGCGAATTGGTTCCTTTCGAACCAAAACGAATCCGAACAGAACTCCAGCATATGCAGCGGCGAGGTATCAATTCATTGGCGGTGTGTCTGCTCCATGCCGTAATAAATCCCTGGCACGAACAGATGGTGGGCAGGATTGCCAAAGAGATCGGTTTCACATCGGTGAGTCTATCACATGAGGTAGCACCGATTCAGAAAATTGTTCCACGACTCGACACAACCATCGTGGACGCTTACCTGAATCCGACGTTGCAAGACTATTTTACTCAATTGACCGAAAGTGTTGCAGTCGACGGAGAGGCAGCCTTACGTGTGATGACATCTGCTGGAGGACTCGTTTCTGCCCACCAATTTTCTGGCAAAGACAGTCTTCTGTCGGGGCCGGCGGGTGGTGCGATCGCGTATGCACGCGTGGCCACGTCAGTTGGGTTTTCACGCGCTATTGGTTTCGATATGGGGGGAACGAGTAGCGATGTGTCGCGGTACGATGGACGATTCGAACGCGAATACGAGACGCAAAAAGCAGGTGTTCGCATTGTTGCGCCCATGCTGGCTATCGAAACGGTAGCGGCGGGTGGAGGTTCCATCTGTCGCTTCGACGGTGTGAAACTCGTGGTTGGACCGGAGAGTGCAGGAGCGGAACCGGGTCCCGCATGTTACGGTCGCGGCGGACCGTGTACCATCACCGATGCCAATCTCTTATTGGGCCGCATATCCGAAGAGCAGTTCGCGTTCCCGCTACACGTCGACGCTGCACGAGAGTGCGTCGAACGGCTGTGTCACGACGTAAAACGAACATCGGGTCGAGTTTACTCGCCGATCGAACTATGTGATGGCCTAGTGCGAATCGCAAATACTCATATGGCGCAGGCCATACGGTCCGTGTCGCTGGCGAAAGGATTTCATCCGAAGGAATACGTGCTCGTCGCTTTTGGTGGTGCAGCTCCGCAACATGCATGTGGCCTTGCCAGCGAACTACAAATGAGCCGTATACTCGTGCCGACCGACGCTGGGATCCTCAGCGCGTTGGGAATGGGGTTGGCGCCGATTTCAAGGAATCTTTCGCGCTCCGTGCGGTTTCGGCTGGATTCTGTTGATTACCATGATCTGGAAAGTCAATGGCACGAACTTTCGGAATTAGCCAGCCAACAGCTGCAGGGCGAGGGAATTGCTCGAGACCAGGTAACAACAGAGTTCTCACTCAGCATGCGTTATCAGCAAATGGACGCAGAATTGCTGCTCATGCGACCCGACGATCATGATTTGCGGCGTGAGTTTGAATCTGTGCATTTCCAAAGATTTGGCTATTGTCATCGCGATCGGTCGTTGGAAGTGACTGCCTTGCATGTGGAAGCTGTGGGACGCACCGGCGTAGAGCTTCCACCAACCGGTCGACCGACAGAGATCGGGGCGCCAGCAAAGGTACAGCAAAGATGGGTCAGTTTTGAGGGTTCTGAACGTCACGTGCCCTTGTACGACCGTGCGTCCTTACAACCGGGTCACTGTTTTTTGGGGCCCGCGCTGATTGTGGAGTCCTACGGCGCCGTTGTTGTGGAACCCGGCTGGCGAGTCGATGTGTTAGATCATGGACACCTGCTGCTTTCGGACAGCGACCAGCGACGAAATGACCGGACGGCCGCTGAACGCGGCGATCCAATCATGTTGGAAGTCTTTCATCGCAACTTCGCTGCAATTGCTGAACAGATGGGCGTGACGCTCCGCAATACGTCCGTCAGCGTCAACGTTAAGGAGCGTTTAGACTTTAGTTGTGCACTTTTTGATGCGGAGGCGAATCTAGTCGTCAATGCTCCTCACGTACCCGTACACTTAGGGGGCATGGGCGAGACCGTGCGGAAAGTAGCCGCCACCTTTCCCGATTGCGTCCCTGGCGACGTTCTTGTTACCAATGATCCCTTTGGTGGTGGTTCGCATCTCCCCGATGTCACGGTGGTCACTCCCGTGCACGACGAAAATGGCGAGATCGTGTTTTTCGCCGCCAGTCGCGCTCATCATGCCGAGATCGGCGGCATATTACCTGGATCGATGCCGCCATTTTCGAAATGTCTGGCGGAAGAGGGGGTGGTGATTTCTCCCCTGAAGCTCATCGAGGCTGGCCAACCCCGTTGGAACGAATTAGAGTCCGTCTTGCGTTCGGGTCGCTATCCAAGTCGCAGCGTGCAGGAGAACTTGACCGATATTGCGGCGCAAATTGCCGCCAACCAGCAGGGGGTCGTCGATTTACGACGACTGATGGAACGCTACGGACGAGAAACCGTGGAGTCCTATATGCGCGACATTCAACGTGCCGCTGGCGAGAAGATGCGAATGGCGTTACAGCGAATACCACCTGGGGCGCACACCTTTACGGACACCCTGGACGATGGCACGCCGATTCAGGTTTGTTTGCGTAGAATTGAGGATCGCTTGCAGATCGATTTCAGCGGAACCGGGCCAGTTTCTGCGGGGAATCTCAACGCGAATTTCGCCATCTGCACTGCCGCCGTGATGTATGTGCTACGCTGTTTTCTCGACGAAGACATTCCGCTCAACGCCGGTATGCTTGATCCAGTTGATCTGTTCGTTCCGCCGGGGCTCTTGAATCCTCCGGCCGGCTCGTCTCCCGAAACATCACCAGCGGTTGCCGGTGGGAACGTGGAAACTTCGCAACGTATCGTGGACGTATTGCTTGGAGCCTTGCAACTTGCCGCGGCAAGTCAGGGGACGATGAATAACCTTTTGTTCGGTGATTCCGGATTCGGATACTACGAAACCATTTGCGGTGGTGCGGGCGCTACGCCGTATGGCGACGGTGCAGATGCGGTGCAGACCCATATGACAAACACGCGGATCACCGATCCTGAAGTGCTCGAGTCGCGTTATCCGGTTCGCTTGCGGCGTTTTTCAATACGGAGAGGGTCTGGAGGGAAAGGAAAGTACCGTGGAGGTGACGGAGTCGTACGCGAGTTGGAGTTTTTGCGCGAAGTGGATGTTTCCCTCTTGTCGCAGCGGCGCCTCATCTCGCCATACGGAATGCAGGGAGGAGAGGCTGGCTTGATGGGTAGGAACCAACGCATCCATGCGAACGGTCGACCAGAAGAATTGCCCGGTTCGGCGTCGTATCGAGCGCAGCCTGGTGAAATATTGAGAATTGAAACTCCAGGCGGAGGTGCCTGGGGGGAATTGTAACTGACACCTTTGTTGCCCCAGATTCAAGCGATTTTTTCGTCGCCAAGCAATTTTTCCATTTGCTTGTGGTATTCATGAAGTCGCTTAAGTTCTGAGGGTGGCTTCGCAACGGCCGGTTCGGCCGGTTCGAATGCACCTGATTGAGGCTCGCCGGTCAACCTACAAAGCAGAACATCGGAATTGCGAAAAGGAGTCTTGGGGATTCCATGGAACACCTGTGTTTGGTGCTAAAATTTAGTAGCGAACCCGTTGCGCAAAGAAGCCAAACCTGTACTTTCGTGCGAAGCTATTGTATCGAGCACCACCACAAGACGAGAGGCAAGACGGTAACTCACTTTTTGTCTCGTTTCGGTGGCAAGGTCTTCACAAACGACGTCGCCCGGTCAATCCAGTCTGTCAACTGGCGGTCGCTTTCCATACCATCGGGCTCCACCATGACCCAGCCCTTCATCGCTCTGCCGGTAAGATCGAACTCTCGAACGTGCGGCTCGTTCAACGCTGCTTCGTAATTGCCCACGCCAAGCCGGACGATGAGTGAGTCCTTCCACACTGCAACGAGCATATTGCCGTTAAGCAGAAAGCCAATACCGCCGAACATTTTCTTCTCTGCCGCGTTCTTCTGGCCGACCAATACCGCCCGTACCCGACCTGCCAAGGACTCAGAGTAAGCCATGATGGACGTCTCTCGCAACGAAATGGCTCTTGGGGGGTGCGCAGCCAAACCACGCTCGGCTCACTGCACCCGATATGGTAACATACTGGGGCGGTTCGAGGCGATTCCGGCTTTGGCAGCCGAGGGATTCCTCTATCGTCGTTCCGCTGGCGTGACAATGTTTCTGGACGGTCCGGACGCCAAGACACGCGATGCTGTGCACGTCGTGTTTGCAGGCAAGAAGGTTCGTGACGAGTATCCAGAGCCCGTCCCCAACATTGATGAATACGAGTTGATCGCGGACGCCCGCACTTTGCCGCTGGAGCGATTAGTGCGAATGAAGTTAACATCGTTTCGCGACAAGGACCGCGTCTATATTCGCGATATGATTTCGATCGGAATAATCGACGAAAGTTGGTTGGATCGCTTGTCGCCAGCACTGCGAGTACGATTGGAGGAATTGCTCAACGACCCCGATGGCTAGTCGCTGGAAACAGGCTCTTCAGATGAACCCGTGGGTGAAACAGGGCAAATCGATTGCGTTGCTACTACGTAGGTAAGCTCCTCGGGACTCTGAACAACAAAGCCTCCTTCAAAACAAACAGAAAGGGAGAATGCATCCTGTGGAGGTTCTGTTATAGATGTGTTTGCACACAACGATCACAACAGAGCCGGAACCCAACGGAAGAAATCATTGCTTCGCGCTCTGGTTATGAACATCGTCCCACCGAGACAAGCTCGGGTGGTGACGGAAGAATTCATTGCTTCGTGCTCTGGTTATGAGCATCATCTTCGCTTGCAGCGGTTTTCGATAGGGAGAGGGTCTGATCGGAGACTAGGCGAGGATACTTTGCAGGATGTCGCCGTGCACGTCGGTCAGGCGGCGTTCCGTACCGTTGTGGTAAAACGAAAGTTGCCGATGGTTCAGGCCGAGCAGATGCAAAATGGTCGCATGGAAGTCGTACACTGTAGTAATGTTTTCGATCGCCTTATGCCCGAATTCATCGGTCGCTCCGTACGTATACGGTGCTTTGACTCCAGCGCCCGCTAACCAACAGGTAAACCCTGCCGGATTATGGTCACGTCCGTTCGCCCCTTTTTGAAAGGTTGGCATGCGTCCGAATTCTGTGCACCAAACGACCAGCGTGTCTTTTAACAGGCCGCGCTGTTTGAGGTCAGTCAACAGGCCCGCGACGGGTTGGTCAAAAATGGGACCATGAACATCGTACTGTTCCTTGAGTTTTTGATGACCATCCCAATTACTGGCCCCTTCGCCACCCGTTTGGTAGGCTCCGTTGAAAAGGTGCACAAAACGTACCCCTTGTTCCAACATTCGGCGCGCCAAGATGCAATTGCGCGCAAATTGGGCTTTTAATGTATTTTGCGTGTCGTCGGCTCCATAGAGCTTCAGGGTCGCCGGCGATTCGCGAGAAAGGTCAGCTACTTCGGGCACAGCGAGTTGCATTCGTGCCGCGAGCTCATAGCTCGAGATGCGTGCCGCAAGATCCGCATCTCCGGGAAAATTTTCCAAGTGTCGGGCATTGAGCTGCTGCAAGAATTCGCGAGTTGCCCGATCCCTTTCAGGAGAAATCGTCGTGGGTCGAGCGAGATTCCGCACCGGTCGCGTCGCATTCAATTCTGTCCCCTGGTAGGCGGCTGGCAGGAATCCCGCTCCCCAATTATTGACGCTTCCTTGCGGCTTACCACGAGGATCGGCAATCGCGACGTAGGCCGGTAGATTATTGTTTTCCGTGCCGAGGGCATAAGTTACCCAAGCACCCATGCTCGGAAATCCCTCCGAAGTGAACCCGGTCGACATGAAGTGCTCTGCCGGACCGTGCGTGTTCGTCTTGCTCGTCATGCCATGCAAAAAACAAATGTCATCTGCCAAGCCACCTAGGTGATCGACGAGACTCGAGACCATCTTTCCACATTCGCCCCGTGGCCGGAACGGATAGGGGCTCTGGGAGACGTTTCCTTGCTCCCCCTGAAATGTGATCAGTTTCTCGCCGCCTGGTAAGGGCTGTCCATGACGTCGAATCAATTCGGGTTTGTAGTCCCAAGTGTCGAGTTGGCTACAGCCACCCGAGCAAAGAATCACAAGTACGTTCTTGGCAGCCGCGGGAAAGTGAGGATCTCGTCGAGCATACGGATTGCCGGGCGAAATCACGGGGCGAATAGGAGATTCCTTGGGAGCGTCTGCCAGTAGCCCCTGTGTTGCAAGCAAGTGAACTAAGGCGATCTCGGCGATACCCGTAGATGTTTGCTGGAGGAAATTCCTGCGGCTGAACAGATGTCGACCAGAAAGGGGTGGGATGTAGTCGTTCATCGATTGGCTCAGGGGATAAAAAGCAACTCGCTACAATTCAAAAAGGCTCGACAAAACGAAATCTGGCCGTGTTCTTTCAGGAACGCATTGGACATCTCAAGTTCTTTTGGATCGGGACTTCGTCCCAAGGCCGTTTGGAATGCCAGACAAACCTGTTTTTCTAGGTCGGTTGGAGCTGCTTGCTGCAACCTTTCCGCGAACGCTTCCGCTTGCAGTAGCATGAATCGACTGTTGAGAAGATTCATAGCCTGCAAAGGTGTGGTGGAGCGACTCCGCTGCGGAACAATTTGGCCGCCATCGGGACAGTCGAACGCGCCGAATTCCCCGTCCCGTTCCTGGCGGATCTTGACGGCGTACAACATCCGCCGCCAATCGCTGGCATCAAATTGGTCCTTCGCTTCGTAATGGTGTACATTTTCGCGAATCACGTGCAGTGCGTAGAACCCATGTCCGCCCATACGGACATCCAGGTTGCCACTTACCGACAGAAGGGAGTCTCGAATCGCCTCAGCATCAAGTCGTCGGGGAGAATAGCGCCAATGCAATTGACCATCGGCATCCTTGGCTAAACATTCCGGGCGTGGTCGGTTGGACTGTTGATAGCAGTTGGAAAGAAGAATCAACCGGTGGACTTGCTTCAACGACCAATCGTGGTCGATCAGGTAATGCGCCAAGAAATCCAGTAATTCGGGGTGGGTTGGTGGAATTCCTTGCTGACCAAAGTCGCTCGGTGTAGCAACCAGTCCACGACCAAAGTGATTTTGCCAAACCCGATTGACGATGACTCGTGCGGTCAATGGATTGCGCGGATCCGTGATGGAATCGGCAAACGCGACACGACGTTCTTGGTCGGCACATTCGACTCCCAGTTCGAGGTTGGAAAGAAGTGCCAACGTGTTTGGAGCTACCTCTTCAAGGATTGCCGCCGGATCGCCCCGGTGGAGTCGATACGTCTTGGGAGGATCCGTAAAGACTGCAGAGTAGCCGCGATCGGAGTTGGGATCGCTGCCTAGCTTGTCATGCTGAATTCCAGCAAAAACTGCCTGTACTGAATAGAATTCCGCTTGCGAGATCGGATCAAATTTGTGATTGTGGCAGCGTGCACACCCAACGGTCAGGCCCAAAAATGTCGTGGCCGTTGTATTGGCAATGTCTGTTAACTCGTTTTGGCGCTGCATCAATCTCAGGTTAACATCCGGCCCTCCCACTCGATCGTGCGTGCCCGCCACTAAGAACCCAGTGGCAATAAGGTTGGCGTAGGCGTCTCCAGCAATTTGTTCGGTTACGAAGCGATCGTAGGGCTTGTTCGAATTAAAGGCATGCACAACATAATCGCGATAGCGATAGGCCGCCAGACGCTCGCGATTGGTCTCAAAGCCGTCCGATTCACCGTAGCGGACAACGTCGAGCCAATGTTGAGCCCACCGCTCACCAAGCTGCGGATGAGCCAGGATTGAATCCACAAGCCGAACATATGCGTCAACTTGGCTATCGTTTACAAAATGCTGTACTGCATCGTACGTTGGTGGAACGCCCAAGAGATCTAGATAGATTCGACGGATGAGCGTGACACGATCGGCCTTGCTGGACGGAACGAGTCCCTCGGTGTTGAGTCGGTCGACAATAAATTCATCGATGGCGTTGGCGACCCAAGAGTTGCCCGTGTGCGGCACAGACACTTCTAGCGGTTGAAATGCCCAATGGTCACTTTTCGGAGGAACCATGGCAACGTTGTCGACGGGCGTATCTGGAAATGTTGCACCCTCGTCAATCCATCGCCGAAGTAGCGCGAGTTCAGTCTCCGACAGACGGGCTCCCTTGCCGACCGGCGGCATGACCACAGCATTGGCGCTATCAGAAACATACCGATACAGCGGGCTCGCCGCACTATTGCCAGGGACAACGGCTGGCTCGCCGAAATCGCCGCCTGCCAATACAGTCGCACGCTGATCCAAACGGAAGTTACTCTCCTGCTGTTCCGGGCCATGACAGTGAAGACAATGCGTCTGCCATATCGGTCGTATCTGTGACTCAAAATCGACCGTCTTTTCCGTGCCCGCGTAGCAGGCCGTGCCGACGCCTAACCAACCTGTCATTATGGCCTTGAGGAGACGCATGCGTAGAATCTAGACGTGGAGGGACGGTAGGCGGAACGAGCTGGAGTGTCAGCACGGGTGTATTATAGACCGAACTTGAACTTCAAATAAAGCCCTAAATCTGGGTTTTAACTGTAGAAAAGGCGTGTTTTCAGCGGAAATCAAATGCATATTTGTTGCCACGAATTGTTCCAAAGAGGGCTAGCTAGCCTTTTTCAATTCGTGTACAACATGCGTTATGAGTGCGAAACAAGAAAAACTGCGGGTCGAAACGGTTCGCAAGACAGTCAAAGGAAAGGTGTATACCTCCGTGCTTCTGCGGCGAAGTTTTCGGAAGGACGGCAAGGTGCAGCATGAAACATTGGGGAACCTTACGCGACTTCCGCCGGATGTCATCGAGTTTATCAAGCGACGACTTCGTGGCGAGCTTAATGCGGACGCGCCGCATTCATCCTTCGAGATCATTCGATCGTTGCCGCATGGTAACGTAGTGGCAGTATTGGAGACAGCGACGCAACTGGAGCTGGAAAGCCTGTTGGCGTCTCGACCGTGTCGCGAACGTGAGTTGATCATGGCGTTGGTTGTGGCACGTGTCCTTTCTCCGCGCTCGAAGTTGAGTACCACGACGGCACTGACCGCGGAGACTGCCAAGCACACGTTAGCCGAAGAGTTGTCGCTCGGCGACGTCGATGTTCATGAGTTGTATTCCGCCATGG
>JAQCHP010000007.1 GCA_027619595.1 Planctomycetota bacterium | reverse complement strand
AGGTCGCTGAGGATGTTCACGATATGACGGTCGCATCACGTCCCTATTTGCAATGTGAAGGGGGCCCCCAAGCAGGGCAGAAGTTTCCGTTGGCGGGGGATGAAGCGGTAATCGGCCGTCACCCTGATTGCCAGATATTGCTCGATTTGGGTGCTGTTAGTCGCCAACACGCGCGAATTATCCATCGCCAAGGTCAGTATTTCTTGGAAGACCTTGACAGTCGCAACGGTACGGTGCTTAACGAAACCCCCTTGCCAGCTAATGTCCCCACGGCTCTCAATCAGGGCGACCGCATTCACATATGTGGCGCGGCGTTGCACTTCAGTTTCCCGAACCTGCTGGGGACTGTGCACGGGCTACTTGGAGCGTCCCAGCCGCCTCGCGTGTTGTTCGACGACGGGGATGGCGATTTGACAGGCGATGGCGTGCATTCCGGCATCATGTCCAAATTGGACGTTTCACGCACCGATGGCGCGCTACGTCTCAGCGCAAGTCCGGAAGTCAAATTGAACGCCATGCTGGAAATCATGCGGTGCCTAAGTGGTTCGCTATCGCTGGATCAAGTTCTGCCGCAAGTCCTGGATGCGCTGTTCAAGATTTTTCTACAAGCCGATCGTGGATTTATCGTGCTCAAAGAACCCGACGGCAAACTGGTTCCCCGTTGGACGAAGTTTCGACACGACGATGGGCGTGAAAATATTCGTATTAGCCGTACGATTGTGAACCATGTGATCCAGAGTCAAGAGGCAATCCTTTCGAAGGATGCCGCGAGTGACGAGCGATTCGACATGAGCCAAAGCGTATCTGACTTTCAGATTCGTTCGATGATTTGCGCTCCGATGATTGATGCGGAAGGGGTCGCCATCGGTGCTCTCCAGATCGATACTCTCGATCAGCGGCAGAAGTTCCGTGACGGTGACTTGGAGGTGTTGGCGAGTGTGGCAAGTCAAGCAGCGATTGCCATTAACAACGCGCGGCTCTACGAGCAAGTTTTGGCTCAACGTGAAATGCAACGCGACCTGGAACTCGCTCGTGAGGTGCAACAGAAATTTCTGCCATCCCAGTTTCCCCAGGTTGATGGTTACAACTTCTATCATTTCTACCGTCCCGCCAATCACGTCGGAGGGGATTATTTTGATTACATCACGTTGTCAAACGGTAAGTTAGCGATCATTGTGGCCGACGTGGTCGGACACGGAATGGCGGCGGCCTTAATGATGGCACGCCTGTCGGCCGAAGCGCGTACTAGTCTGATGACGGTGACTTCGCCGGCCGACGCCCTAACAAGGCTCAATCGGGTGCTGAGCGACGACAATATGGAAGACCGGTTTGTGACCCTCGTCCTGGTCGTTTTAGACCCACAAACCCGCACGATTACGGTGGCCAATGCTGGCCATATGGCGCCCGTCGTTTGCGGGCTCAATCGAACAATTACGCGTATTGGCGAGCAAGCATCGGGCGTCCCGCTGATGATTATCAACGATTTTGAATTTGAACAAGCAGAATATCTGCTACAGCCGGGAGACTTGATGTTGTTGCATACAGACGGTATCAATGAAGCTCCCAACACAGACGGAGTACCGTTTGGATTGCTTCGTTTGTCGGCCCTGTTGCAAGCTCATGCCGGGCATTCGGCCGAGCACGTTGGGGGGGAGATGATGCGGCAGGTGGAAGAGCATGTACGGACGTGTCCGCAAGAGGATGATATGTGCTTGGTTGTGCTTGCGGTTGAAACATGATTTCAATTGACAGATTTTGCGCAATCGTGCGGGTGAGGCCTGCTCTCGTATGCCTCAGAGTTGCCCGACGTTGCGCAACCAGTCAATATTTGGGTTGGGGCAATCGATTCTGCGAAGAGTGCAAGAATTTTGAGGCACGTGTGCCATCGAGCGTGTATAGTTTCTTCGCCCACTGGTACGAGGTCGGCGGAGAGTTTTTTTGTAGGTCATGAAAAAGGGATAAGAATAATGAAATGTGTTGTTTCGGCAGTCATGCTGTTGACGTTGAGTGTAGGGTTCATTGGTTGTGCCCCCCCGGCGGGTCCGGCAAAAAATGCTGCGCCTACCACGACGGAAAAGCCGGCAGACGATGGGCATGCGACCGACGGTGGCAAGAAAGAAGAGACTGCTCACTAATTGATTCGACGAGATCGCCTAATCCGACGTGATCGCAGCTTCCGGTTGACCCCGCTCCATGGGTTGACCGGCGGCATCTGCCGTGCATATCGGGGTTGGGCCAACGGGGGGTAACGCCAAGAGGGTGGACCAAGGCGCGGGTCCACCCTTGATACCGCCAGCGGCACGACGAAGAAGCCGCAATAACGACGACCAATCGATCCCCTTCCAAATTGGGGGGGGTGGTCGACCTTCTGCACGGTCGCCAGAATGAATGGTTCATCTGTGATGCAAACACGTCCGACGGCTCGCAGTCTCGTACATGCCTGATCGGTCGCTGCTACTCTGCGAAACGTCAAGGAAGGATCTCTGAAATGTCGCCCAATCGTCAGCGTCCTCAACGAGTCGGAATACTCTTTGCGGGAGGGCCGGCACCGGCCGCGAACGCCGTCATCTCGACCGCTGCTGTTTCGTGTTTGAATCGGAATATCGAAGTCTATGGTATTCGGCACGGTTATTCCAAGCTGATGCAATTTTCGCCAGATCGGCCGCTGCTGCTCGGCAAGGATTACATGGTGATGGACGACGTGGCGTTACGTCGCGCCCGTAATTCTCAAGGAATCATGATCGGAACGGCTCGCAGCAATCCAGGGAAGCTGATCAATTCACCAGCCGATCTTGATCAGCCCGATCTATGTGCACCGTTGCGAACCGTCTACGAAGCCCTCCGCTCAATTGGTATCGACGCTTTGGTGTCCATCGGTGGCGATGACACGCTCAAGACCGCCAATAAACTCAAAATGTTCCAGGATCGCCTCCCCGAAGGAGAATTGCGAATTCCGATTGTCCATCTCCCAAAGACGATCGACAACGACTATACGGGCATCGATTTTACCTTCGGTTATTTTACGGCCGTAGAATTCTTGGCCAGTGAAATTCGGAATCTATTGTGTGATGCCGAAGCGAGCAGTACCTATTTTCTCACAGAGACGATGGGACGCAGTGCCGGTTGGTTGGCCTATGGCGCAGCGATGGCCGGTGAAGCGAGTAAGGTCCTCAGCGTCGAAGACATTCACGGCGACCTGGAATCGATAGAGCCGTATTTGGTCGACGGTGTTACCCACGAGCGACGTATCATGAACGTGCCCAACGTAATCGGACGACTCGCCGATACGATGGTGCATCGCGATCGAGAAGGTAAGGAGTTTGGGGTGTTTGTGATCGCGGAAGGGCTGGCGGAGCTCCTACCGCTCGAAAGGTTGAACGGGATACCGCGGGACGAGCATGGACACATCTCGATCTCAGAAGTCAATCTAGGGCGGATTTTTTCTCGTTTGTTAATGGAAGAGTACGCGAAACGCACGGGCCGAAAACGCAAGGTGACAGGCCTGCAATTGGGATATGAGTCGCGCTGTGCTATCCCCCATGCATTCGACGTGATGCTTGGTAGTCAACTGGGAGTCGGAGCCTATCGTGCGTTATTTGAGGAGAACCTCAATGGAGTGATGGTCTCCGTGTCCGGCCAACTTGACTTACACTACGTACCTTTTGAGAACCTTGTTGATCCTGAAACCCTGGTCACAAAGGTTCGCAATATCGAACGCGGCAGTGACTTCTTTGTGCTGGCCCGATTCCTGGAAACGTTTGTCAATAAGTAGGAGTTGTGTAAGGTTGCAGACTTGTTAGGGGAATCGATGTAACCCGCTGCGTAAGCGAGGGATCCGGGCGACGATACGCCGGAGGCGTGAGTCGTCCCGTTTGCCACGCGAGCTCGTAGCGTGAAGAGAAGAGGAGGCGGAGCCTCCAAGAAAGTGCGTTCCCAGGCAGAGCCTGGGAACGAGGTTGCTGCTGGAACGAGGTTGCTGCTGGAGCGAAGTTATACCGGATGGGGGCCTGCGGTCGATTGAAGAGTTGGTTTCCTACTGGGAAAGGGTCCCTTTCGTGCTGGGGACTCCCTGCACGGAAGGATCGAGTTCAATCGCCATCCGCAGCGCACGTGCAATGGCCTTGAAGACCCCCTCGGCGATGTGATGGCTGTTTTGTCCATGATGCAAAATCACGTGGAGATTGCAGCGAGCGTTTGACACAAATCCTTGCCAGAATTCCGCGATGAGTTCACTATCAAAGTCGCCGATTTTGGCTGTCGGGATCTCGCAATGGAAAACAAAAAAAGACCGGCCACTACAGTCGATGGCGGCTGTCACCAGGGTTTCATCCATCGGAAGCGTCCAGCAGCCATAGCGCCGAATGCCAGACTTGTTTCCCAAAGCCTTTTCCAACGCCTGCCCCAAACAGATTCCAATGTCTTCGGTGGTATGATGTTGGTCGACGTGCAAATCACCGACAGCCTGAACCTGGAGATTTAGGTTGGCGTGACGTGCAAACAGGTCCAACATGTGGTCCAAGAACCCGATGCCGGTTTGGATCCGCGAAGTTCCCGGTTCGTCCAAATTAAGCGATAACTCAATGCGAGTTTCTGCGGTTTCTCGTCGGACTTCGCCTTGTCGAATCATAGCCGTGTCTTTTCTTTCCGTATTTTGGGGGTCTTGGCTGAACGTGCCAGGATTCTAGCGGGGAGGCTGGATCGTGTCGAGAATTGCCAGGAGCGCATCCATTTGTTCGGCAGTCCCTACCGAGATGCGAATTCCTTCCGGCCATCCCTCATATCGCATGTAACGTACCAGCACACGATTCTCCTTCAGCTTTTCGTATAGTTGCTTGAGGTCCGTGGAAGCTTTCTCACACCACACGAAATTAGCTTGCGAATTGGGTACGTCGAATCCCCGTTGTCGCATGGCCTGAGTAAGCCGTTCACGCTGTTCGATTATACGTTGACGATTTTGGTTCAGCCAATCCGGATCAGATATAGCGGCTGTAGCGGCTGCAATGGATAGTGCGTCACAATTGTAGCTGTCTTTGACTTTAATAAGTTGTTGAATCAGTGAAGGTTGTGCGATCAGATATCCGAAACGTAAGCCGGCCAGTGCATACGATTTGCTCAGCGTTCGCGACACCATCACATGAGCATGGCGCCGTACCAATTCGATGCAATGGGTTTCCGCAAAATCGACATAGGCTTCATCGATTAGCAAAGGGCAGGGGAGTTGTTGCGCAATTTCGTCCACTTGCTCAACTCGCAGCATCGTACCGGAAGGACTGTTGGGGTTGGGTAAGAAGGCGAGCTTCGGTACCGGGGTTCCGCTCGTGAACGCAGCGGGCAGGTTCCATGTACGGTCGAATTGGACTTCTTGGTATTTGGCGTTCTGCAGCTGAGCAAGCGTCCGATACAGGACGTAGCTGGGGTGGGGCAGGCGGAGGTAATCTCCTTCGCCAACCATCGCACGTGTGACGATCGTGAGAATATCATCGCTACCGTTGCCGCAGAGAATCCATTCGGGCGGTACGTTGTGCTGCAGTCCAGCTTGGATTCGAAATGCGGTCGCCAGCGGATCGGGATAACGTTCCAAGCCTCGCCGCACTGCGTTCAGTACGGCAGGTTCCACCTGGGGTGACGGAGGATAAGGATTCTCGTTTGTGTTGAGTTTCAGGTATTTACTTGCCTGCGGCTGCTCGCCAGGAGCGTACCCTTGCAGCGATTCGATATGGGAGCGAACTCCAGTTTTGGACATAGGTCACGGTCGGCTAAGTGGGAGATTAAATCGACTAGGGGAAACGTACGTCAACACTATTGCGGTGCGCGGTGAGTCCTTCTTTGTCAGCCAGGCGTCTGACGTCGTCCGCGATTGCGGACAGGCCCTCGGGCGAGTACTCGATCACGCTATAGCTGCGAAGGAAGCTATTGGACGATAAGCCGCTGGCCCATCGAGCGGTTCCTCCGGTTGGCAAAACATGAGAAGGACCCGCAGCATAGTCCCCGACCGCAACGGGGGAATGGTGTCCCAGAAATACGGCGCCGGCGTTTCGGATGTTCTTTAATAGACTGTGAGGATCCTCGACGCAAAGCTGCAGGTGTTCTGGCGCAATCAGATTACTGATATTCACGGCCTGCAGCGAATCGGCTGTTTGAATGAGCGCACCATAGGCCGCGAGGCTGGTGCGCGTCAAATCCTCACGGGTCAAGTGTTGGAGTTGAAGTTCGAGTTCGTCAGTTACTGCCTGCAGTAAAGTGTCGGACCAAGTCACCAGGATGCTCGCACCCGGGGAGTGTTCGGCTTGAGCGAGCAGATCGGCCGCCAAGAAACGTGGTTGAGCCGACTCATCCGCCAGGATCACGACTTCGCTCGGTCCGGCGATCGAGTCGATATCGACTTCACCGAAGACATGCTTTTTCGCTAGTGCGACAAACAGGTTACCGGGCCCCACAATCTTGTCGACCTTGGGTAGGCCCTGAACGCCGTAAGCGAGTGCCGCCACTCCCTGCGCCCCTCCCACGCGGTAGACTTCGCGGATGCCAACCTCATAGCAAGTTGCCAGGAGGTCATCGTTGTAGGCGCCAAATGGGGTGGGCGGTGCCACAACTGCGATTTGTCCGACACCAGCTGCCTGCGCGGGGACGGCAGCCATCAGGACTGTGGATGGGTACGCTGCAGCACCACCGGGTACACAAATCCCCACGCGCTGGATGGCCTCATAGCGCTGCTGCAACCGCACACCCTGGGGACGTTCGACCGTGACGTCTTGGTGGAGAATCGCGCGTTGGAACTCGGAGATATTGGCGATAATGCTGCGCAACGTCTGTAGAAACGAGGGATGCGCCGTTCGATGGGCTCGTTCCAACTCCGTGACTGGCACTTGCAATTCTTGCGGTGCGAGCGTTGCTCCGTCGAGCTGTCGCGAAAATTCCAGGACCGCATCGAGTCCACGCACACGCACGTCGTGACAGATGCGTTCTACGACCGCTTGCGGCGCTAATTCGGCCCCAAATACCGCGCGTGTCTTACGACGCCCCGCTTCGCTGACCATATCACCGCGAGGACTCAGGCTTTCCCGCAATGCGTCCAGTAGAGGTTGCACATTCGCATGGCGAGTGTCCCATTGCCGGATGTCGAGTGCCATGAAATGCAATTGCCTCAGGTTGCTTGCTGGTTGGGGCGGTCCCGACGCCAGGAAATAGTTAGTCCAGGTGGGCGAGAACCCAACGAGCCTGTCCGCTAGAATTCCATTCATTGTGGCGTCCCCAATCATTCCACGGAACCCCGTTTGGCGTGATAATTATTCGCGGGCCTGGCTGAAAGCATTCTTCGATTGACAATAAGGTAGACAGAATGGCATCGACAAAAGTTCGTGACCTCCCGGCCGGTGGGCCCGTCGATATGCGAAGTGATACTGTGACTCGTCCTACCCCCGAGATGCGTCGCGCCATGGCCGCTGCGGAGGTGGGGGACGATGTCATCGAAGGCGACCCGACGGCCGATCGATTGGAGAAAATGGTCGCCGAACAATTGGGCAAGGAGGCCGCAGTCTTTATGCCCTCCGGAACCATGACCAATCAAATTGCCCTCCGCTTGCATTGCCAGCCCGGGGATGAATTCCTCTGCGAAGCGAACTGCCATATCCTCAATATGGAACAGGGCGCATTTGCCTCGCTAAGCGGACTAGTCGGCCGACCCTTGCTGGGCAATTTTGGTGTCCTCAGCCTGGCGGACTTTCAAGATCAAATCCATGCGGTCAATGATCACCTCACTTCCACCCGGTTGGTCTGCCTTGAGAATACCCACAATCGGGCCGCGGGCACGGTTCAGCCGTTGGATGAAGTAGAAGCCATTTGTCAATGGGCGCATGCGAATGGGCTCATGACGCATCTTGACGGTGCTCGACTATTTAACGCAAGTGTTGCTTCGGGGATCGATGTGCAACAATTAAGTCAATCGTTTGATACGGTGAGCGTTTGCTTTAGTAAGGGTTTGGGGGCGCCTATCGGTTCGGCCTTGGCGGGGCCGCGTGACGCAATGGTACGTGCTCGACGTCATCGCAAAGCATTTGGCGGAGGGATGCGCCAATCCGGAATCATTGCAGCTGCCGCCATCTACGCCCTCGAACACCACGTACAACGTTTGGCTGTGGACCACGAACATGCACAACAACTCGGTCAAGGCATCCGCAACTGTGAGTATCTTTCCTTGCACCCCGACCGCATCGATACGAATATTGTGATTTTTCACGTCGATCCAGCCGTTGGTCCAGCGTCCCAATTCGTGCGGGAACTTCAGTCACGACACGTTCTTGTGTATGCGGTCGCGCCGCAACTCATTCGCGCGGTAACGCACTTAGACCTAAATGCTAAGCAAATTACCTACACGATCGAAATGTTAAACGAAGTCGTCGACGGCCTGGCTAAATCGCGAGTCAAGTAAATCAAGTACATTGGAAACCCACATCACGGAACGGCCGAATGCAGTGTCAAGACGGTTGCGTTTTCAGACGCAGGGTAGCGCCGTTCGTTGCGGCCATCGTCGTATGTGCGTTGTGCTTCATGTTGGTCTCCTGTGAGCAAACCGCCCCCGAAGTGCAGCCAGCCCACCACAATCCGAACGAGTCGCCCGCACGACCTTCGGACCAAACGGCAGGCACCCCTTCGACACCTGTCGAAGGTTCGGACAACGGGCCAGGCAGCCTCGCGCCGGACGAGTGGAGTTCTCCCACCGATGGGACGCCGTGGCCGTTGAGATACATTTCGGCTGGGACCCCTTGGATTCTCATGTGGCGTCCAGCGGCGATGCACCAATGTGACGGGCACGAACTCATTCTTCGTGCCCTGGGGGCTGACTTTGTCTGGCTTTCCGAGCAATGGCGTGAACGGACCGGTACCACCTGGAACGATGTTACGAGGTTGACCCTAGGTTTGCAGCCGCAAGACCAGGGACTACCTCGACCGGTGGTCGTAGCTGAATTCGATTCTGCATGGCCTTGGCCCTCTTGGTGGGAGACTGCTCAGTCGCTGGGAGCAGCCCCCAATTTGTATCGGCAGCATGATGGGTGGTGTTTCTACGCTCCCCCCGAGCAGGAAGGTCGAACGTTGGTATTGGCGTCGCTGGAAGACATGCCGGATATTGTGCTTCAGGGCGACATTGCGCCAGTCCTACAGCGCCAAATGCAGCAGTTGCTACGTGAAACCGATAGCGATCGACACGTTACGGTGCTGACTGTTCCTAGTTTCTTATTCGCGGATGGTCGTCCTTTGTTTCGTGGATCGCGTGAATCGATCCCCGGCCTGATGCACCGCCTGCTGGGCGCAAGGCTACAAGGCCTATCGTTGAGTCTTCATTTTGAGCAGTACTGGTTTACCGAGTTGCGAGCCGTTCCGGATATCACACTTCCTGTGACGCAGTATTCTGTTCAGTTTCGCGAGCAAGTCGAGCAGATACCCCAACGTGTTGACCGGTACTTGGCAGGAGTCACCATTACGGACGATTGGAAGAAACTGGCGACACGTCTACCCAAAATGGCGCAGTACGCGTGTGATCAAGTACGCATGCGGGTCGATCATTGCGGCGTGCAAGCGACGATGGCTCTTCCTCTGCCTGCGGCGCATAATCTGATCTTGGCTACAGATTTGGCTTTGCAAGCAGATGTAGTCGAGCTGCCATCGTTGCACGTAAAGTGAACGTCGCAAAGTGTGCTTTACCTCCTACACTGACGTATCGTGAGGCTGCGACGTTTCTGAGTTCGCGGGCCGAAGGCCCATCTATTTACCTAGTCCAGCGGGCAACGCCGTAGCTGAATTATTTTGCGTTACGAGTGCGGCTCTATTGGCATTGCAAGAATGAGAATCTGGATCTTCTCATTTTTCTAACCTCTCGCGCCGGTTGTGGTCACGCGATCGATACATTGTTGTAACCGCGATATTCGGTAATATCGGTTCGGTTGCTACGGCTGGATGTTGGTGGGGCTGTTTTCTGCGTACGTTGGGGTAAATCCATGGGGTATGTTCTTCTGGAGGCAACCCCTCCTCCTGCCTCGAATTTACTGCCCGCCACCATAACCCGACGAACCACCTGGCCGATTCGCATGGTCTGGTCCATACGCATGGTCTGGCCCATTCACATGGTAAGGTCATCCCATGGATCCTCAACATCTAGACGAACTGATTGAGCTAGAGGACTCCTATTGGTGGCATATCGCGAACGCCAATTGGTGATCGAAATCATTCAGGCACGTTTTCCACAACCCGAACGCATTGTGGAAGGGGGGATCGGCTCGTGTCGAAATCTGCTCGAACTCCAAAAACTTGGGCACGAAGTGCACGGTTTCGACGTCCTACCAGAAGCTGTTGCGCGTGGCCATCGGTTGGGCCTCACTGAGCTGCAAGTCCACGACCTGGGCGTACCTTGGCCGCTGGCCGATCAATCGACGGGCGTCGTGGTATTACTCGACGTATTGGAGCATTTGGCCAACCCTGTTCAGGTCCTCCGGAATGCCAAGAGAGTTTTGAAACCGAGTGGAGCGGTGGTACTGACGGTGCCCGCTTATCCTTGGCTGTACGGCGATTGGGACAAACGTTTGGGTCACTTCCGCCGTTATACGGCCGACGAACTGCGAGAACATGCCGAAGCTGCAGGTTTCCGCGTCGATTGGTTGACGCACTGGAATGCCTTCACGCTTCCAGCCGCTGTGGCAGTGCGTGGCTACCAACGATGCTTTCCGCGTGATCGTTCGACGGAGTTCCCTCGCGTCCATCGCGTGGTGAACCGCATGTTACTGTCGATGTCACGATGGGAGCGATGGTGGATGAAACGCGGAAAGGTTCCCTTTGGGCTGTCACTTGTGGGAGTTCTCGTTCCATGACGAACCGACATCCAGACATGGATCGCCCGAATCGAGATCGGTTGATATCGATTGTGATGCCGGTATACAACGAACGGGAAGTTCTCTGGAGACTTGTACGGTCCGTGGATGCGGCGATTGTTGGGAGTGGATACCGGCACGAAATCGTTTTTGTGAATGACGGTTCTCAAGACGGCAGTCGTGACTTATTGGATCAGATTGCGGAAACGCACCCTCATGTCCGTGTGATTCATTTTTCGCGGAATTTTGGCCACCAACCGGCTGTGCATGCCGGACTCACGTATGCACGCGGCGACGCAGTGGTCGTGATGGACTCCGATCTTCAGGATAGTCCGACCGCCCTACCGGAGTTCCTGGCGTGTTGGGAGCAAGGTTACCAAGTTGTTTACGCAGTACGGACGAGGCGCAAGGAAGCCGTGTGGAAGAAGTTCTTGTTTTTCGCGTTCTATCGCGTACTCAACAGTTTGGTGACGACAGAGTTGCCGGCCGATGCCGGAAATTTTGGCCTCATGGACCGAGTCGTTGTCGACGAGATCTTGAAAATTCCAGACTGCGATCGGTACTTTCCGGGCCTGCGTAATTGGGTCGGATTTCGTCAGACGGGGATCCCGGTCGAACGACTTGCTCGACACGATGACCATCCGCGTGTGACGCTTCGGCAGTTGTTTTCCTTAGCCAAGGCGGCGATTTTTGGTTTCTCGCGTGCACCCTTGTCAATGTTCTACGGCATCGCGATTCTGTCATTTGCTTTGTTCCTGGTCTGTTCGGTCTATACGCTCTACCATCGATTCGTCACGCATCTGGCGATTCCTGGGTGGACGTCGGTGACGATGGTTAGCGCCCTATTTGGGGCGCTCAATGCGTTGGGGATAAGTGTCTTGGGTGAGTACGTTGTACGGATTTACGATCAAGTGCGACAGCGTCCTTCATTTGTTGTGGCGCGTACGACAAATTTTAGCGAGCGAGAACGGTGTTCTCGTCAAGTTGACTTGCTAACAGAAGTTGCCCTACATGAGGACGTAACGCAGTTGTCGCACGAGGTGCAGACTGTATTGCGTGACAGTGTGGCGAATAGTCAGCACCAGCTCCGTGTCGTGTCGGAACCTTAGTCGGGCGCGGAAGCGGTAAGGACGTACGAGGACGAATCATGCCCCTTGGTTGGCCATCTCGCTTTTTTGGTGGCTTGGGAGTCATTTCCCTTTGCGCTGCCTTGATCTTTCTTGCCGGTTTCGTCGGATTTCAGCAGATTTTTAGTACATTTGCCCTGTACGACGATGAAGGTTACGTAATGATTTCGCTCTGCCGATATATGCAGGGCCGGCCACTGTACGACGATGTCTTCACGCAATACGGTCCTGCGTATTATGTCCTGCAAGCGATGCTCAATGACGCCTTAGGTCTGCTGGTAACGCACGACGGAACGCGGTTAAAGTCGTTGGTACTTTGGTTGGGAGTCTCTTGCGGTGCCGCCAGTTGTGTTCGGCAAATGACTCAATCGTGGACGACGACTTTCCTCGCTTTTTGCCTCGTTTTTTGTCACTTGGATAAACTCTGTTTGGAGCCAGGGCATCCTCAAGAATGGGTCGCTCTGTGCGTGATCGGGGTCGTGATGGCAGCCGGTTGCCTTGACCGTCCGGGCATCACTTGGCGGCGGGTGGGACTGGCCAGCTTGGGGATGTTACTGGCCGTTGCTTTGCTCACGAAGCTTAATATTGGCGTATTTCTTGCGCTCAGTGTCTCGATCGTTCTGTTGCGGCCTAGAACGGTGCGAAATTTCTACCGCGTGGCCCTCCCGTCCTTGGTGGGGTTGGTCGCTCTGCTCCCTTTCGCTTTGTTTCGGCGTAACTTGACCGACATGTCGGTCTTGACGTTACCCGTAGTAACGGCGTGTGCCGCATTGGCGCTGTACCGACAAAAGACTTGCCAACTCTCGCCGATCGCTTCCACGGGTCGACCGACGGAGTTGCCACATCGTGTTTGCTTCGCTTCGGGCCAGGAGGCCGAATTTCGTGCCGATGTTCCCTGGCTGTGGATATCGCTGATCTCTGTCGTGGCGGCGATGCTTACCCTCGTGCACCTCCAGGGAACTTCGTGGTCAGGGTTGTGGCGTGGTATCGTCGCGCAGCATTGGACGTTCGGCCAGCGATTCTTTCATTCGCCCGGTCTCTTGCCATGGGCGATGTTTTGGTCGGTAGCGATTTATTGCTGGCAACTGATACCGAGTGAACGTCGCTCCAACGGTATTTCGCCGAGCCAAAAGAATGTGTTGTCTGCCCTAGCCGTGTTCTTGCTATTCGCGACGATCATCGCGCAGTTTTGGGAGACGTCCGTCCCCTTGGTGCACGGTTTGCAACCGCGTGGACAAGTGCGACTCTTAATGAGCCTAGTACCCAGTCTGTTGGTCTTGTTAGTGATTCCCCGATCTACGTATAAGTCGTCGAGTCCACTGGCGCGCGAGATGTTGGCGTGGGTCGGACTGTTGCAACCTTTATCGGTATTTCCCACGCCGGGTACACAAAGTGCCGTCGGCACAATTGGTTTATTGATGGCGTGCGTCGTGATCGTCCATGATTCGCTGGTTCAAAAATGGGAAGCGGGGCGAGTCGTTGCATCGGATGAAGCGGTCCCGACAAATTCGATGTCGACACCCTTTGCGTATAGTAGGCGTTTCGCTGGGGGCCTGTTATGGGCCGGAAGTCTGTCCATCCTGCTCTGGCGTGGCGTCTGGTTGACGAAATACCGCCAAGGGCTGGTTGCCTTGGACCTTCCAGGGTGCCACTTACTGGCCATGGATCGGGATTTGGTCGAGCAGTATCGTTGGCTAGTGGCCACATTGCAAGAACACGCCGATACGTTCGTATTCGCAGAACACGGACATAACAGCTTGTATTTCTGGACGCAGATGCCACCCCCCACGTCACTGAATGTTACTTTCTGGCCGTTTTTGCTGCGGCCCGAAGAACAATCTCGAATCGTTTCGGCGTTAAAGGCGAAACAGCGGGTGTGTGTTGTACACGAAGAGTTTGGGGCAGAATTGCCCGATGGTCCCTTGCGGTCGTATATTGAAGGGGAAGAATTTCAATCGAAGTGGTCCAATAGAACCTATCAGATTTCTGTGCGTGGAATTGATGCCACGCACGATTCCCAGACAAGGAGCGACGGCGACTAGGTGTGCCATGGCATGGGTCGATCTGCCTCGTCGACGGTGTGGGTGAGCTCGACGAAGACGTATCGAACGCTGGAGGCGAGACTCCGGAACGTAACCTGCTACAATTCCCTAGTACCGTTTTCGAGGAGAGATTGTGGATCGTCCCTGTGTTGTTTGCACAACCTGTCAGGCCCGTTTGCGGGTAAAAAAGCTGGCCAGCATTGGCCAGATCGTCGCTTGCCCTCGTTGTGGCAGTATGGTGATGGTGTCGGTGCCTCCCGACTCACCTGGGATGGAAGCACTGCGACGCGATGCAGTGATTGATGAGGTGACCGAGACGCAAGAGTCAACTACCCAATCGCTCTCCGTCGGCGATTTTGTCACGACTGTGCCCAACTCCCCGGCGATAGCTACCGAATTCAACGACGCCGCTCCCGTACAACGTTCGAGCTGGATGTCAGGATCAATTTCCTCTATTCCCCTGTACGTCAGGATTGGTGTGGCGACATTGGTCATGACGACGGCCGCCTCGACGGCGGCCTATTTCATGATATTTCAGACGGGAACGACGCGGAGCGTGGCGACCACTCCGCCACTGTCCACGGTTTTACCCGATTCCGTGCCGACCGATGGGCTAACGGATACACCGCTTGAGTCGGCGGCTCAGCAGGATATTTCCAGTGGGTTGGGAGTCACGGATACGGTTGCGTCAGAGGTTGTGGACCCCGTGCCGCGTGTGGAGTCGGTGGCGGATGCACCGCTGGAGGTCGCCGCACGGCCGCCGGAGGTGCAACAAACACCCGATGCGCCAAAGCCAAGTGACGGTCCGCCCGTTCTTGCGCCCGAGTTACCCGCGACACAGATCGATCGAACGTCATCCACCGACCCAATAGGCGAGTCCGCGGCTGCCAAACCTTCGGATGGCAATACGTTGGGCCGCTATGCAGATCTGTTGTCGGGGACTCCCGAAGCGAACCGCACAACGGATGCCGCAACCCCGGACTCCGGCGATCGAGCCCCCCACAAACCTGTCTCGGTTGTTTCGGTGGCCGACCGGCGCCTGGCGGAAGAGAAGTTGTTGCGGCAAAAAATCCTCCGCTACTTGCAATTGGAAATCCAGTCGTTTGACTCCACCGATCGCTCGCTGATGCAGGTCCTGCAGTCTTTCGCTCGGCTTGCCAATGCGGGAATCCAAATCGAGCCCGACAGTCTGTTGATTACCCCGGTCGAGTTGCAAAAGCCGGTCAGTCATGTCACCCAGAACACGACGTTGGAGTCGCTGCTCCGCGAAGTCTTAGCGGCGAAAAAACTTACGTTCGAGGTGCAACCCGGATATGTGCGTGTGTACGCCATGGGGGGAAACGAGCAGGGCATTCAGCGCAAAGAGTATTCGGTTAGCGATCTATCGCCGGCAGGCGAAGGTGACGTGAAATGGATTCATGAACAAATTCGCCGCTTTGTTCATCCCAATTCGTGGGTGGCCCGCAATGACTCGGCTCGGAGTGTCGTCAAGGGGGACATCCTCGTCATTGATCAGACTCCCGAAATTCATGGGCAGATTATACGCTTCTTGGATCGAATGCGGCTGGCGCGCGGTATACCACGACAAGGTGGCGATTCAACGGAGGGAATTACGCTGGAAAATAGTCGGGTTCAAGCCGAAGCTACGTGGTTGCAACAGCCGATCGAGTTGGCGGTTCGTCAGCCAACGCAGATTTCCGAGTTGTTGTTTCGACTAGCACAAAAGGCCGAAGTTGGCATTTTGATTGACTGGCAGAATCTCGCGCGCAATACCGCGTTTGCGGAAATGTCCTCAGTGTACGCCCCAGGGACACCTTTGTCCGAAGTGCTGCGAGGGCTATTGCCGCAAGGAATCGACTACCGTGTCATCGACGGCCGCATGATCCAGATTACGTCCGCAGACGAAGTTCGCTTACGCGGAGAGACGACTGTGTTTGCGTTGCCGGAATCGATGCGACAAGTGCCCGCTTCGCAAATCGAACAGCAGGCCCTGCGCCTCATCGCCGAAACCATGGTGCCAGATTCCGATCAAGCGATCGTTACCGTCGATCCAAAATTCCCCGTCTTGTTCGTTCGAGTACCACAGCCAATCCACCGTGTCGTCGCAGATTGGTTGGCGAGCGTTCCGGCGGACGATTCGAATTTGAGTCCACCCGAGAATTGACCACGAACTTTCCTGAAGGGAACGGTTTTGCTCGACGAATCACCAACCAAGAACCATGTTTTGCTGGTACATGGACTGGCTTCAAGTCGTTACGTCATGAGTCCTCTGGCATGGCGATTGCGGCGCGACGGCTATCGTACGAATAATTGGGGCTATTGGAGTTTGACTCCTGGAATTGCAGCGCAAGCAGAAAAGTTGCAGCAGGTCCTCGAGGGTGTCGTGCAAGATCCGCAAGTGCAGCGGTTGGATCTCGTAACGCACAGTATGGGCTGTATTCTCATGCGATGGGTCCTCTCGCGCGGGATCTCACCGAAGGTTCGGCGTTGGGTCATGATGGGACCACCCAACCGTGGCTCGATCGTCGCGCGGAATCTGGCACGGGGGTTGGGCTGGCTCTGCCCGCCACTACGTGACCTTTCGGACGATCCGCAGAGTTTCGTGAATCGAATGAACCGGGATCTTGACGTATTCACGAAACGCCTGCGCGAAGCGCAGGTGCAAGTAGGAATCATTGCCGCTTCGCATGACCATATGGTTCCACTGCCGAGTACCCGTCTCGGTCTGGAAGAGGACTTTATCGTGGCGAACGGACTCCATACCGATATTCTATTTCGCCAAAAGGTTTACCAGCAAGTGCGGGCCTTCCTGCAAAACGGCGCCTTCAATCGCGATACCGCCCTGGCCAAACATTAGGTCAAAGCTTGTCGGTTCGCTGCCAGGTACCTATACTCACGTCATGTACCCGACACGACCGCCGGGCGGTCCTCCGTTTATCTCCGTGGGAGTTTCTTAAGCCATGCGTTCCTACTTGACATCGCTGTTCCTATTATTTTCGATGACAGGATTTTCTATGCTTCAAGCAAAAGATGTCTCACCCGCGTTGGGCTTCAAAATGAAGTCCTTGGAGGGAAAAGAAGTCGATTTAGCGAGCTACCAGGGAAAGGTAGTCTTGATTGTGAACGTGGCGAGCAAGTGCGGCCTCACGCCACAGTATAGCAAGCTCCAGGAACTCCACGAAAAGTATCATGAAAAAGGTCTCGTCGTACTGGGAGTTCCCTGCAATCAATTCGGCGGCCAGGAACCGGGAAGTCCTGAAGAGATCAAGACGTTTTGTAGCACAAAATATGGCGTTGATTTCCCGTTACTGGCGAAAGTTGACGTGAACGGCGATTCGGCCTGCGACCTCTACAAGCACCTGACCTCCTTAGAGACCAAGCCTACGGCGAAAGGGAAGATCAGTTGGAATTTTGAGAAGTTTCTGGTCGGGCGCGATGGAAAAGTTGTTGCCCGCTACGCCCCCAAGACGGAACCCGACGCCACCGAGGTTTTAGCCGCCGTTGAAGCAGAACTCAAGAAGTAACGGCGCGTTGCAAATTGGCTGCGGAAATGGTAACCTGTATGTGTGGGGCGATGCCCCACACGGAATGGCAACAGGGTCGAGGCACCTAAAAGTGGATCGCTCGGTGAAGAGCGGTACTTCAGTTCCACCAGTTGGAATAGGGTGTTGCCATGGCTACGCAATGGTTTTGTCGTTTGATGGGGGAGGACCTGGGTCCGTTTTCGTCGCGAGACATGGTTGAACTTGTTCGCAATCGAAAACTAACTCAGGAAGATATGATTCGGAAGGGCTCTGAGGGGAGCTGGTTGCCTGCGTACCTAGTTCAGGGCCTATTCGACGCAGCGGGCAACTCGGTTCAAGACCCGGCCAGCGCTGCTGCTCGTTCTGCTTCCGTCAAATCGAACGTCCATGAAAAGCATGCGGACGTCCCGCCGCCGTCGGGTCTTTCCGGTCTTCTTTCGTCGATACTCTTCGGGCATCGAACTAAGGAAAGTTCGGTTCCCCCCAATCAGCGGTCGGCGGAAGTGAGAAATACCGCCGATGCAGCCGTGAAGGATGCTCGAAAGCCGACCGTCGAAGTACGGCATCGACAGGAACCAGCTGAAAAAGGGTCGCCGGTTAGTAAAGACAGTAGCAGCCTGAACCGTGACGGCCTGGCCAGCGGGAGTTTCACGAACGGGAGCAATGAGGACACTGGACAATCTGTGCGAAAATGGTTCTGTGTCTCTGGCGGTGAACGGCGCGGTCCGATGACCCTGGACGAACTGAAAAGTATCGCTGCATTAGGTCGGCTCAAGCCCCATGATCGAGTCTGGTCGACCAACTGCCCCCGCTGGTCGCACGCGAACGAAATTCCTGATCTTATTTTCCCCTAGCGTCAGCAACTCGCATCACCTCGATTCGATGAGAGCACCGGCAGAGCCTTGTTCACACATCAGCAGTTTCACCATTGGGGGGGTAGTCGAGCTCTTCGTAACGCGGTTGCCAATTGGTATCAGGCGAAATAGGATAGATGGCAGATGATTTCAGCTGATTGCTGCGCGAACGCATCTCCTCGTTCGACCGTTCCAACGCATGTTTCGTCTGGTGAAACCCTCTCGATGGCACGAATTCGATAGCACGGATTCGATAGCACGGATTCGATAGCACGAATTCGATAGCACGGATTCGATAGCACGGATTCGATAGCACGGAACGTTAGATTGTATTACCATTGCGAGCACAGGGGCACGATCGGAGAATTGCATGATTAGAATCGTATTGGCTGACGACCATGACATCGTACGCAGCGGATTGCGTGGCATCATTGACGAGACGGATATTGAAGTTGTTGGAGAGGCCAATTCGGGAAAGTCGGTCCTCGCATTGGTGGAAAATCACCAGCCGGATCTCGTGATCTTGGATGTGCGCATGCCGGATGGCGATGGACTTCAAGCGCTGGGCCGCATCAAGTCGGATTTTCCAAATATTCCCGTGTTGATGTTGTCGACCTACGACAATCCAACATTTATTGCCCGCGCCGCTGCGTTGGGGGCCAACGGTTACGTATTAAAATCAGAAAATCGTGACGGGTTGCTCAACGCGATACGTCGCGCCGCATCGGGGGACTTGTTGTGGACGCGTGAAGAAATGCGTCGAGTTTCCTCAGCGCTGGCTGCTGTTCCTTCGAACGACGCCGAAGTGCCACTGACCAAACGAGAAGGCGAAGTCTTGCAAAAAATTGCCTTGGGTCTCACCAATCGAGAAATCGCGAAGGCACTTGAGATCAGTTATGAAACCGTGAAGGAACACGTCCAGCACATTCTACGCAAGGTGGGTGTAAGCGACCGAACCCAAGCAGCCGTTTGGGCTGTTCGTAAGGGGATCGTGTGAACCAGCTTGGTGATCGGTTTTCGAACGCGATCGCCATCGGGGGGCTTGATGCTTGACAGTCCGAGTTCCCTATCTCAGCGAACTGTGATCGTTTGCCCGATGATCCTCTGGATAAGTCTGATTCTTGTCGCAGGGTCGGGCTCGTCCTCGTGCTGGGGAGGCCAAACAATTTACGTGAAGCTCCTGGTCGATGACGAGGAGGTCTTTCGCGACGAAGTCTGGAAGCAGCGACTGCGAAATCGCCTGGAGAAGGCGTCGGAGATTATTCACGCTTATACCAAAGTCCGATTTTCGGTGATTGCATTTGATCGCTGGGACAGCGATGACAGCGTGCAAGACTTTATCGAATCGCTACGGGAATTTGAATCAAAGGCTGAGCGTGGACCGGCTCGAATTGCAATCGGTTTCACGAGCCAATATCAGCTGAAGCAAGGTCGCGATCAACTCGGCGGGACCCGCGGCGCGATGCATTCTCATATCCTTCTGCGGGAGGCGAATCCGAAGGTCTTCGAACCGGACCGATTGGAGGTGCTGGTCCACGAACTGGGGCATTTTCTGGGCGCTGCGCATAGTCCCGATCCCGATTCGGTCATGCGGCCCGTTGTGGCAGACGGTCGGGCGCGGTTGAAATCTTTTCCTATTCGGTTTGACCCCCTGAACGCCGAAATCATGCGACTTGTGGGTCTGGAAATCGCAAATCGCGATGTTCGCCGACTATCCGACGTTTCGCCCAACGTGCGAACCAAATTGACGGTGCAATACGATCGTATTGCAAGAATTTTTCCTGAGGACGAATCAACACGCAAGTTGTTGCGGTTACTTGATTCGCCGCGGACCGCCAAGGAGTCGTCCCTATCTCCGTCGCAGGCACCGTTACGGCCTTTGACGTTGCCGAAGCGCGTTCCGGCCGTTCCACAACGTCTCGTCCCACACCGTCTGACCCCCTAGAGCCAGTCTCGCATTAAATCGAGGACTCACTGGGTGACTGGGGGCCTTTCATGCTTCAATACCGGTAGATGACGGCACTGGGGGTCGACCATTGTGTCGAAGCCCGGTGAGTGGTCCAAAGGAAGGGGTCCCAATGGCTTCCGCCCCAGCTGGGAGAATAGCTGGCAGACATGGTGGGGATCGGATTGGCAGTGGGACGTAAGTTGGACAGGCCAAACCACTTGCGCGCGGCAATCCGCTCGCGGCGCCAGGCTCCCTCTTGCTGGCTTTTCCTGCGCATGATCTGCCGCGGGTCGTCGAGTCGCTTCTGTTCCTGGGCATAAATCCACATTTCGGGCGTGGTTTGCGCGGGCGTGGCTAGTTCTGGCGACGGAGGCGACGGTTTCGCGACCGCTGTGAATCTCTCCACGTGGGACGGGTCGGCAAATCCCGTGTCGGTAAACGAGTCGGCCTCAGGAATCGTCTCTTCGGCAAATGCCGGCAAGCTGCCCATGAGCAACACGAGCGAAAAAACAGTGCGAAGCGACATCCGTGTGCTCCCTCTTGATGATTGGACGGCGTTACTTATCCGTGTCATGGTATCGAGACACGGCACCGAGTCATGAAACCGGCTAGGCTTAGTTGGTGTTGGGATACTTTTTCGATACGATCCCCTAGTGCTCATCGGTCCGCGAGGAAAATTCCAGCAGCAGGGGATTTAGCGACACTACAATCCGGGTGTTCGGCATAGCTTGCCGTCGCGACCTCAACGGTCCGATTATTGCTTGCGATTCTTACCGTTGCCTCGACCTTTCCCTGCCTTCGGCCCAGCGACACCGGCGGACTTTCGCTTGGTTGCATTCCTGCCGGCTTGGCGTCCCCTCACTTTGTCACGGCTTGCTGCCGCCTCCGATTCTCCGGACTCGTCTGCACGCTTCTGCAGCGATTGGATTTGGTCACGAAGTTGTGCCGCACGTTCAAATTCAAGTTCTTCGGACGCGGTGAGCATTTCCTGCTGGAGTTGGTCCAGCAGTTCCGAGATCACGGTATCATTTGGCGCATCCGGTGCGCTTGAGCCGTGCTCGAGGCGGGCTGTCGGGACAATTGTTTCGATGCCCCGATGGATCTTCTTTTGAATTGTCTTAGGAATAATTCCGTTGCGTTCGTTATATTCTCCTTGCAAGGCACGCCGCCGTTCCGTTTCATTGATGGCCCGTTGCATGGAGTTTGTCATCTTGTCGGCGTATAAGATCACCTTGGCATTCACGTTGCGTGCAGCTCGACCAATGGTCTGCATGAGCGATGTTTCGCTCCGTAGAAAGCCCTCCTTATCGGCGTCCAAGATTGCAACTAACGACACTTCTGGCAGGTCCAAACCCTCGCGGAGCAAGTTGACGCCAACGAGCGCATCGAAGTGACCTTCGCGCAAGTCGCGTAATAGATCGACTCGCTCGAACGCGTCGAGTTCGCTATGCAGCCATCGGCAAGCGACTCCCTTCTTCACTAAATAGGCCGACAGGTCTTCTGCTAGGCGTTTTGTCAGGGTCGTAATCAGGATTCGTTCGTGGACGGCAACGCGTTCTCGAATTTGTTCCAATAAGTGTTCGACTTGACCGCGTGCCGGTAGTACCTCAATTACCGGGTCGAGCAATCCCGTCGGTCGAATAATTTGTTCCACCACCTCGCCCTGCGTCTGCCGAATTTCGTAGTCACTGGGCGTCGCCGAAACGAAGACGGACTGAGGGATAAGTGCTTCCCATTCGTCGAATTTGAGGGGGCGATTGTCCAGTGCGCTCGGTAAACGAAATCCATGTTCCACCAAAGTGCTTTTTCGGCTGTGGTCGCCGGCGTACATAGCACGAATCTGTGGAATCGACACATGGGATTCGTCGACAAAAAGGAGGAACTCCTGTGGAAAGAAGCTGTATAAGGTTTCCGGTGCTGAACCAGGAGGCCGGCCCGACAAGTGTCGACTATAATTTTCAATTCCGGGGCAATATCCCATTTCCATCATCATTTCCATGTCGTACTTGGTTCTTGCGTTAAGCCGGTGGGCTTCAAGAATTTTTCCTTCGCGATGGAATTGCTCAAGTCGTTCCGCCAGATGCTGTTCAATTTCTTTGACGGCACTGTGAATTCGTTCTTCGGGCGTCACGAAATGCTTGGCTGGAAAAAGGAACAGCTTGTCGTGTGAACTGATAACACGTCCAGTCAGGGGGTCAATGATCGACAGTTGTTCGATATCATCTCCCCAGAATTCGAAACGCATCGCAACTTCTTCGTAAGCAGGCCAAACTTCGACGCAATCACCTCGGACGCGGAATTTCCCGCGTTCGAATGCGACGTCGTTTCGTTCGTATAGGATGTCGACCAACTTGGCCAAAATTTGGTCGCGCTCGACGTGATCGCCCCGTTGTAGCGAGACGACCATCTTGCGATAGTCCTCCGGCGAACCGAGACCATAGATGCTAGAAACACTCGCAATAATAATCACGTCCTCACGCCACGAAAGAGCGCTCGTGGCCGCCAGTCGCAGTCGATCAATTTCTTCGTTGATGGACGAATCTTTTTCAATGTAGACGTCGCGCTGGGGGATGTAGGCTTCCGGTTGGTAGTAGTCGTAATAACTGACAAAATAATGGACGGCGTTGCGTGGAAAAAATTCTTTGAACTCGGCATATAATTGCGCAGCGAGCGTCTTGTTGTGCGAGATGACCAGGGTTGGACGTTGTATCTCCTGGATGACATTGGCCATCGTGTAGGTCTTGCCCGACCCAGTCGCCCCCATTAACACCTGGTGACGTTTCTTATCCCGAATGCCGGCGATAAGTTTTTCGATTGCCTGTGGCTGGTCACCCGCCGGAGCGAATGGGCTTTCAAGTTCAAATCGCATGTCGGGAATTCCAGAAGGGGTCAGCCGCCAAATTGAGGATGGCCGGTGGCAGATGTTGCGGCCCTTATCTTATAGCAATCTTGGCCCAGAACTAGCGAAGCTCTCGGGAGATGCGGTCGGCACAGCTGGTTTGCACCACCTTTTCGGCAAGAAAAAGCTGTGAGACAGCGATTTTTGCCCGGAACCGCGGGAAGCTGCACTGGGGCGAGGTCCGATTCTTCGTGCGATATCCATAAAATGGTTACCGGCCGACATTCGCAGCACGACTGTAGTGCGTCGCATGTCGTGCCAGAGAATTTCACGCCAAGCCGCAAAGACGCAAAGCTTTTTGTTACTCCACCTGTCTCTCCCGTTTTCTCTTCTTCTTCTTCTTCTTCTTCTTTTTCATTCATTTCTTCTTTGCGCCTTTGCGTGTCAATTTTCTTGTGAAATGCTTCCATTCGGCGACAGGACACTGGATCAACTTGAATCGCGTATGTCGGTCCAGCCGATCAGGTGCGGTCGCACGCGTTCCACTAATTTCGGACCGATTCCCGGAATTTGCTGTAGTTCGCTGGGCTGGCGGAATGGTCCATGTTTTTCGCGGTAGGCGACAATCCTTTGCGCCATTTTTTCGCTGATGCCAGGTAACAGATCGAGCAACGGCCAGTCGGTCGTATTGATGTCGATGCGGAATTCAATGCGGCGTGATGGCAGTTGGTCAATTTTTACCAAATGGGGAGCGGGTCCTACGGTCCAAAGGACTCGATACACGGTAGCGGCGAGGCAAATGCAAAGCAGACTGGCCACCACCACCTGGTCGCCGGCAGTCAGTGGCCAATATTCACGCCCAACCGAACGGGGCGGGGGAGGGGCGACTGCCGGGACGCCAGGGGTATTTCGCGGAGGCCGACGGTTGGTCATAGTCACCTTTCCATTTTGGTCGTGGAGTAGTCCGTGTTCGCATACACTAAGACGTTGTGCGCTCCTAAAACCGAACAGGCACGGACAAAAAAATCGCGGCAAGGGTCCAATGGATCGGGATTGGCTCGGATTTGTTTTTGTGGAGCATTTCTAGACGAGGTTTTCTCAACTCTTGATACCGGCCTGACCTCGGCGTGAGATAAAACGCTAAGATGCCTAATTCAGGTTTGTGGAACGACGCACAACCAACGTAAAATCCGACGGGGTGGGGGAGGAAGTTGTTGATGTTTGGCGAGTTTGAACAGACAACCTGGGACGCAGCAACGATAGAAGCGAGTCGCAGGCTCGTAGAGTGGTCGATCGACGAAGACCTCTGCGGGGGGCGAGATCTCACTTGCGAGGCGATGGTGCCGCCGGAAGCCACTGGCGCAGCGCTCGTCGTGGCACGTCAACTCGGGATCGTGGCCGGATTACCGATCGTTCCGCTGGTGCTGACTGCTGTTCAGGCGTCCGGTATCCGGGGCGTCGTCGAATGGCAGCCGAATGCCGTAGATCAGCAGTCGGTGGTCGTGGGGCAATCGCTGGGACGACTCGTCGGTAACGCGCGGGCCATTTTGGCGGCAGAACGAACACTTCTGAATTTTATCGGGCGTCTAAGCGGTATCGCCACGGAGACCCGGCGATATGTTGACGCCGTTCGTGGGCACGTCGCTCGTATCTACGACACCCGGAAGACGACCCCAGGGTGGAGACGCTTGGAAAAATACGCCGTTCGTTGCGGCGGAGGATGCAACCATCGGCTTGGCCTATATGCTGCAGTCATGATCAAGGATAACCACTTGATGTTGTCGGCCCACATGTCGGGTGACAACCGGCATTCCCCTGCGAATGCTGTGCGGTTAGCGCAAGGATTTCTCAAACAGTCAGCCTTGGGGAAATCCGATCCCGTGTTACTCGAGGTTGAGCTTGATGGTTTAGAACCGTTCAGCGAGGTACTCGCTGTCGGTCCCGATATCGTCTTGCTCGACAATATGCCGTTGCAACAACTGCAGCAAGCCGTATTGCTGCGTAATCAGGTCAATCCACAGGTTCAGCTGGAGGCGTCAGGTGGAATCAACCTAAAGAACGTGGCGGCTGTTGCGGCAACCGGGGTCGATCGGATCAGCATCGGCGCACTCACGCATTCTTCGCCGGGTTGGGACGTGGCACTGGATTGGGAATAAATAGCACGCCGAACAGGAAGACCGCCACGGACAACCCGATCAGCGCGAAACTCAGTATGCGTTCGCGGGGAAACGGTTCCCCATATACCCAAACGGCCACTGCTAGTTGCAGCGAAGGAGCGATATATTGCAGGAATCCGAGCGTAACGAACGTAATCCTGCGGGCGGCAGCCACATAGGTGACGAGTGGGATGGCGGTGATCAGTCCGCTCCCCGCAATGAGATACCAGTCACGGATCGACAACGGTTGGTGATGCGATGTGCCGACGCACAGGAACGCGATTGCCAGCGGCAACATGAGTATGACTTCAACGGTCAATCCTGTCAGAGAGTCCGCAGTTGTTACTTGTCGTGCCACGGCATAACCGGCAAACGTGACGGCTAGACCGAGCGCAATCCACGGTACGCTCTGTACACGAATTACCTCTCCCAGGATTCCTAGAAAAGCTAATAAGAGGCTCCACCAGTGATGAGTTCGCAAGGGTTCTCGAAAGAGGATTGCTCCCAGACACACCGTCACCAACGGACTGATGAAGTATCCCAGACTACATTGTCGAATTTCGTTCTGAACGACGCCAAGAATGAATAGGAGCCAATTGGCGGCTAAAAGTACGGCACTCACGAGCAGCGTGCTGAGCACAAATCGATTGCCGAAATGTTGCCAGACGACGCGCCCCTTCCCGATACATGTCAGCAACACTATGAGCAGAACGCAGGCGCTACAGATGCGACCGGCCAGGATGCCCAGGGGCGTAAAACTCGATAGCCATTTGAAGTAAATGGGAATAAATCCCCAAACTCCATAGGCGGTAAGCGCCAAGAGGATTCCGCCGACGTCGTGCCGTCGAGTGCCGCTGGATGGATTGTCGATCGAACCTCTCCCGCTGAATCGTCGGATCCCCAGTCAAAATGTTAGGCCAACCAGGCAGGTAGGTCCCCGCCCGAAGGGAGTTGGATAATGTCCACTCCATCAATGGCGGGGTGTTGCGAGATTTCTCGCATCGCTTCAGCCGACGGGGGCGTGTCCAGATTCATCACGCCAATGGCTTGACCGCCCTGTTGTTTCGATGCGCGTCCAACCGCCATTTGGCCGATGTTGACGTGATGGCGTCCCAACGCCGTACCCACCGTGCCCACGATGCCAGGTACGTCTTGGTGCCGAAAGATCATGAGGACACCATCTAGGTAGGCTTCCAATCGATATTCACCCAATCGGATCAAACGTGGCATGTTTTCACCAAATAACGTGGCTTCCGCCAAAAAGGTGGATCTTGTGGTGGTGATCTCGGTGGTGATGGCCGAGCTGAAATCACTCCGTTCCGATCGAGTTTGCGTTGCAACTTCGATTCCGCGTTCTTGCAAGAGAACGTGCGCATTGACCAGATTGACAGGTTCCTCCATGGCGGATTGCAATAAGCCCGTACAGAATGCGGCAGTCAATAGTTTGGTATCGCGGGCTGCCACTTCGCCGCGATACGTTAACCGACAACCGGTGATACCTTCCCCGGAACTCCATTGTGCCATGAACAATCCTAAGCGATAGGCGACGTCCAAAAAGCCGCGTAGCGATTCGAGAGTCTTGGGATCGACGGCGGCTACGTTTACCGCATGGCGGATCTCACCGTTACGCAGGAACTTGGTGAGTAATTCCACTGCTTCGACGGCAACCTGAGTCTGTGCTTCATCGGTGCTTGCACCGAGGTGGGGTGTACACAAGACGCCCGGCATACCGAACAATTCGCTATTCTTGCACGGTTCTTCGGCAAACACGTCAAGCGCGACGCCGGCAAGTTTACCACTCTTGAGTCCAGCTACGAGTGCCGCTTCGTTATAGATTCCACCCCTTGCGCAATTGATCAAACGCGCTCCGGGCTTGAGTACCTCCAACGTATCGAGGTTAATCAGATTTTCCGTCTCTGACGTTAACGGTGTATGGACGGTCAAGTAGTCGATGTGAGGGAACATATCGGCGACGACGGCAATCGGTTCAATGCCCAATTCCGCAGCCCGCTCGGCTGTTAAAAAAGGATCGAATCCAAGTACACGCATGCCGAAGGCACGAGCTCGCTTGGCAACCTCGAGGCCAATTCGACCCAGTCCGACAATACCGAGCGTTTTATCGGCAAGTTGCGTCCCCGTAAAGGAACTGCGGTTCCATTGGCCCTGGCACAGACTTTGATAGGCGGGAGCAATATTTCGCGACAACGCCAGCATGAGAGCAAACGTGTGTTCGGCAGTGCTGAGCGTGTTACCAGCCGGGGTATTCATGACGACAATGCCGAGCCGTGTTGCGGCATGTTTGTCAATATTGTCGGTTCCGACGCCGGCTCGTACGATGGCTTTCAGTCGGCGATTCCCCTCCAGTGAAGCAGCGGTGATTTTGACACCACTCCGGCAAATGGCCCCATCGGCATTTGCGAGTGCGTCTCTAAGGTCGTCCCCCTTGAGCCCCGTTTTTACTTCGACGCTGACTCCTTCAGCGGCTGCAAGCAATTCCATCCCCTCGGGAGCTAGTTCATCCAATACGATAATTTTGGGCATAGTTAGCAACCTACTCGCGCTGGTACTTCTAGAGACTCGAATGTTGGCAACTTTAGTCGTCGGACGACCATTCGGCCAGGGATGGAATGTGCCGAAATTCGACGTCAGGGAGCCCATTCGAAACGGAGCTCAGCCAATGGTTGCGTTGTGGCCTGGCCGAGGGAGCGTTATTGTAGGGGTAGAGTCTGCGGTTCCGTTTTCTTTCCTACTGCTTCTATACCTATGGATGCGAGTTCGATTCCTCAGTCGGCACCCAACGGGAGGAATCTTTCGATTGCCTTTATAGCTTTGATGAGCTGGTTGGCAATCGGTTGTTCTCCTGTGTCGCTGGCTCGCCCAGGCGCTGACGAATCGCATGTCAGCGCGGCCCAACCTGCCGAAGCCGATGCTAATCCAGATCCGGTACGGGGGCCGGCTCCCGCGCCGAGACCGTCATGGCCCAATTGGTTGGGGCCTGATCACGACGGAGTATCTCACGAAACGGGTTGGCAGACGACGTGGCCTGAAACCGGTTTGCCAATCCGCTGGACCGCCGAAGTAGGAATCGGTTTCAGTTCCGTTTCGATCGCGAACGGCTCTCTCTACACGATGGGCCATCGAGACGGGAACGAAATCGTGCATTGCCTAGATACGGATACCGGCACGCCCCGATGGGTTCAGACGTATCCTGGGATCCTGGTCGATAACCTGCACGAAGGGGGCCCGGGTGCGACCCCCACCATCGAGGGTGAATTTGTCTATACGGTCGGACGTGAAGGCCAACTTCATTGTTGGGATAGTACGACGGGCAAGCCCATCTGGAGTCGACGGTTGCAAGAAGACTTGGGCGTCCTTATGCCGGAGTGGGGATTCTCGAGTTCCCCCTACATCCTTCAAAACCAATTGATTCTCGAAGCAGGGTGCGTGGTCTCGTACGATAAGCGGACCGGGGAGATCCATTGGAAAACGGAACCGCATGCCGCTGGTTATGGATCTGTCTGTGCGTTTACTTACAATTCCCGCACGTGCCTTGCGACGTTGGACTGCGATGGCTTGCGGGTGCTCAACGCGTCTGACGGTACGCAAGTCGCATTCACCGCTTGGGAGTCTCGCTTCGGCACGAATTCAACGACACCCATTGTCGAGGGAGACAAAGTCTTCGTTTCTACGGGCTACGATATCGGATGTGGTCTGCTTCGGTTGTCTACGGATGGACTGGAGCTTGTCTACAAGAATCGCAAGATGCGAAACCATTTCAACAACAGCATCTTACTGCGGGGACATCTGTATGGCTTTGACGGCAACTCGAATCGCGGGCGAGTCGTACAATTGACGTGTATGGACTTTGAGACGGGCGAAATCAAATGGCAGCAACGAGGATTTGGTTGTGGGTCACTGATGATTGCAGATGAAAAGCTGCTGGTGCTCAGCGAGGACGGCACGTTAGTGCTCGCGAACGCGTCGCCCCAAGGATTTGAGGAATTGGCCCGGTCGCCCTTTCTGGATGGTCGCTGCTGGACGGTTCCGGTATTGCTCGACGGGCGCATCTATGGCCGAAATGCGGCCGGAAAACTGGTTTGTGCCGATGTCGGCTCCCAACCGTAGGCGAGAGACGATTCGGGGCGACAGCGTCGTCTAGTCGTGCGGTAGGGCCTGCAGTAGTTCGGCAGGCGAGCAGAGGATGCCACCACGTATCACGGATTCGATGTTTCGCGTGTGGCGTATGTCATCCAACGGATTGTCGGTCAATAGGACAATATCGGCCAGTTTTCCCGACGCGATCGCACCAAGGTTCTTGGTTTGACCGAGCGCCATGGCATTGTGGAGCGTGGCTGCGCGCAGTGTCGCTGCGGGAGGCATTCCCGATTCGACCAACATTTCTAGTTCTTGATGCAACGAGAATCCCGGCGTTACTTGCGGTTCCGGTGTATCGGTGCCAACGAGTAACGGTACTCCGGCTCGATACAGTTTTCCAGTCAGTTCCTGGTACTTGGCGAATTCGTTCGAACGGTCAGCCAAAAGACCACTCCCGCAGTTAGATTGCTTGGAGTAGACCGGCCAAAAGTCGCGTAATCGTCGTGGTGCAAGTTGATTGTCGGGATGGTCGCGCACTTTCGGTATGTCGGGCAAGAGGATCATGTTTCGAAATACGGCCAGGGTAGGGTCAACCAATACCTTGCGACGCGCAAGCTCCGCGACGAGCGATTCACATTGCGGGTTGTTTAGGTTCAATCGACTTCGATGGCCAGGTTCACGCGCAATTTCTGGCGGGATGACATAGTTAAAGACCGACCAGATATGCTCCAATCCATCAATGCCGTCAGCGACAGCCTGTTGAGCTGTATACTCCCCCAAGTGAGCCGTGACAAACAAATGGCGACGATGTCCTTCGTCAATAATGGCCTTGCCCACGACCGCTCCGGTTCCAGCATAAATCTTGAGCGTCGTTACGTTCCATCGCTGGAGTTCGTCCAGGAACGCAGGTACGGTAAGGGGATCCGAAATTGCACGTCCTGCATTCCGGTGGATAAGCGGGTCGCCGTCCAGCAGCGGGCTGCACGTAAATACACGAGGGGATTGGTGTGGATGCGCGGCAGCAAATCGAGCCACCAGAGTAGCGGGGACAATCTCATCCCCGGCGCTACGGACGGAGGTCACGCCGGCTGCTAGGAAGAGCGGCAATACTTCGTCGCCCGTAACCTGTGCTAAGTCGAGCACATGCACAAGATGCACATGCGCGTCAATCAGGCCTGGTATGGCAAATTTTCCTTTTCCGTCGATAATCCTTGCGTTTCGTGGACGCTGGCTCTCCGTGGCATACGGCCCCACGCTCTCAATTCGCTCGCCCTGGATGACGATCGTCTGGTGGTGAACCATGGCTTCCAAATGAGGATCAAATACGGAACAATCTTCGATGATCAGCGTCTCGGGAAGGGTGCGGGATGGGGTGCCTTCGGCGCAGGCCAAGCTGAGGCCCAGGCCGAGACAAGCCAAGGTGAATACGAACGGTACTAATTGCAGGGCCATGCCGTAGTTTGGTCGTTTTGCACGTGCAATCGGTGGTACGATTTCCATGAGTATTTAGCCTTCGCTAGGATGTTCCGTCAAATAACCGGCCAGTCGTGTAGGCCAGCAATTCGTCCGAATGTCTCCCGCCAGCGTTGGATTAGCTAGCAGACGCCGGTGGAATTTCTTCTCGACCTAGGGTATCGTTCAGTGGTACAAACCGTTCCGCGTGGATCACGGCTGCCGATTCGTAGGTGATTTCAATCGCCTTCTTCCACCAGGGACTACTTCGACAAGGGACTACGGTGAAATTCTGGTTGCTGAGTTTTCTAGCGGTCACTCTAATTGGCGGCGCCGTGTATTGGCAAGTGGCGCGGCCGGTGACGACCTCGGCACGTTCTCCTGACGCTGCGTTGGCAGTGGCGGGGAGTCGTGTTTCCTGGTCGGCGAACCACAGTGAACGCGGAGTCATCGCGTTGGGACGAATCGAGCCCGCGGATGGCATCGTGGAGGTTTCGGGACTCGTAGGAGATCGTCTGGAAGAATTGAACGTGGCGACCGGAGATCAAGTTCGTTCGGGCCAGCCGATCGCTCAAATGGCGAGTCGTCAGCAGCGACAATTAGAATATGAGGCGATCAGTGCACAATACGACGAAGCCAAGTCGCGGTACCAATCGGAAGAGAAACTGGCGATGTCTCGAATTCGCGTCGCTGATTTGGCAGTAGCGGAGGCGGAGACGGTGGAGCTGGACATCGCGGCTCAAAAAACGAAACTGGAGTTATCCGTCCGCAATCGCGAAGTCGCTCAAAAGGATTTCGAGCGACTTCAGACGGTGCGAGCACAGCGCAGCAATTTGGTGACGGACCAAGAGTCGGATCAGCAACGAATTCTCTTGGACCGCGCAATCGCCGAAGTGGCTGCGAACGATGCCATGTTAAAAAAATTGCAGCAAACGCGAGATCTGCGACTACAAGCGGCGCGTGCCGATGCCGAATCGACGCGTGCCAGCTTGGAACACGTCTTGACCGCTGTTCCGCTCCGATCGTTAGAAAAACAACGTGATCTGGCCGCCGCTCGACTGAAAGAGTCAGAGATTGTGTCCCCTACGGACGGGACTGTCCTCAATTTGCTTGCTCGTACCGGCGAAACGTTACGTGGTCCGTTGTTCCATCTCGCAGATTTGTCACGCATGGTCGTGGTGGCGGAAGTCTATGAGACAGAAATCAAGCGGGTGCGTCCCGGTCAAATCGCTCGAGTTACCAGCAGTGCTTTTGAGAAGCCGTACGACGAGGAAGGGTTGCGCGGAATCGTTCGTCGTGTTGCGCAGACCATCGTGACGCCGGAATTGCGCAGTCTCGATCCACTTGCCATGGCGGACCGGCGCGTGGTGGAGGTTGTGATCGACCTGGACCAGGATGGCGTCTCCCAGGCGAGCCGGTTGTGTAACTTGCAAGTCGATGTCAACATCATCGACGAAACCGCCGTAGCCCGCCCCTAACTTGTGTATGTGGTGTATGTCATGAAAACGCCACTGGCGATTTCGAATTTGCTACACCACCGTATGCGTACGTTTGCAGCTGCCGCGGGGGTCACGCTGTCCGTTGTGTTGATTTTCATGCAGTTGGGATTCCTAGGGTCGGTAGAGTCAACGGCATCACTACTTTTCGATGCGCTGGAATTCGATCTGATCATGCGGTCTTCGAATTATCTACATTTATCTGCCGCGGGGTCGTTTCCTCAGGAACGGATGTACCAAGTCGCCTCGGCGTCGACGGTGCAGGCGACCCAATCCTTGACACTGGGGCTTTTTCCCTGGCATCATCCCGAACAGCCGCGGAAACGGCGGATCTTTTCCATTGGCGTCGATCCGCTCGACTCCCCTTTTCGATTGCCCGAGATGCAGAGCAAAGTTTCTGCCCTAGTACAGCCATCCAGCGTCTTGATTGACCGCAAGTCGCGTCCTGAGTTTGGACCGCAAAATGGCCAGCGATTCGGTGACGCAGATTTGGGGACGCGTGTCGAAGTTGCAGGGAAAAGCGTCACGATTGTCGGCCACTTCGAATTGGGTGGTGGCTTTGCGTCGGATGGATTGATGTTGCTTAGCGTCAGCCACCTCGAGGAGCTTGCCGAAGGGGGCCTGGCAAATCAACGCAGTCTCGGACTCATTCGTTTGAAGCCAGGTGCCGATATCGTCGAATCCGCTGCGAGGCTGAATCGTGACCTTCCCCACGATGTCGAAGTCTTGACTCGTGACGAGGCTGTGCAACGGGAACGGCTGAGATGGACGCAGGGGACCTCGCTGGGCATTATTTTTCAAATGGGAGTTGCCATTTCATTTGTCGTCGGAATCGCGATCGTCTATCAAGTGCTTTCCAGTGACGTGGCGCAACAGTTGCGAGAATATGCAACTCTCAAGGCGATGGGATATTCCACCGCTGCTTTATCGAGGGTCGTCCTATCGCAGGCGATCATGCTAGCGGTCTTGGGGTTCGTACCAGGATTGGCTTTGGCGGCGGCTCTGTACCAATTGACGGCTCGGGTAGCCTTGATTCCAATTCAAATGAATACACTGCGGGTCATTTTCGTGTTTGTGTTGGCCGTGTCGATTTGTAGCCTATCGGGTTGGGCGGCGGCTAGAAAACTTGGATCGGCCGACCCGGTTGATCTTTTTTAATACGGAGTGTGCACGAAATGTTCTCACTTCGCAGTACTCCGCTGGCGCTGCTCAATTTATTCTACGACTGGCGACGCTTGGCCATCGCCGTCAGTGGTATCGGTTTTGCCGTTGTCTTGATGTTCATGCAGACTGGGTTTAAGAACGCTCTGTTCGACAGTACGGTCGAGGTCCTTAAACGGTTGGACGGCCAGATACTTATCGTCAGTAGCGCCCAGTATTCGTTGGTGTCCGCCGAAGGATTCCCACGACAGCGACTGTTTCAGGCACGCGCCTGTCCAGAAGTGGCCGCGACCTATCCCCTATATATCGAAAACGGAATCTGGCAGTCGCTGGGGCACAAAGCCTACCCGATTCGTGTTTTGGCATTTCGTCCCGGAGATCGAGTCTTCAACTTGCCCGAGGTCAACGACGCGTTGGAATTGCTCAGCGAGCCGGGCACGGCTCTGATCGATCGAATGAGCAAACGGGTTTTGGGGATTGTGCGGAAGGCAGCCGAGATTACGCAGCAGAAGGCGGAGCTGTCGGGTAGGACGTTAAGACTCGTTGGCTCGTTTCAACTTGGTACCGATTTCGTCAACGATGGAAACGTCTTGATGGGTGCGGAGAATTTCCGGAAATTCTTTCCAGCCCGTGTTCCCGGTGGGGATACCTTGAGTCGCGTTGATATGGGCGTCGTGCACCTGCATCCCCACGCTTCTGTCGACCTGGCAGTGGCGCACCTTACGAAAATTTTGCCGCAGGACGTTAAGGTTTTCGAAAGACAGAAATTCATCGGGAATGAAATCTTGTTCTGGAACCGCAGCACACCAATCGGATTCGTTTTTTCTATGGGAACGATCGTTGGGTTCGTGGTCGGTATGATCGTTTGCTATCAAGTCATCCATTCCGACATATCAGATCACATGGGGGAATTTGCTACCCTGAAGGCAATGGGTTACCGAAGCCGTTATTTTTATGGACTGATTTTGCAGCAGTCGTGTTATCTTTCCTTCCTAAGTTTCGTACCGGGTTGCCTCATCAGTATCCTCCTGTTCCAGGCCCTTTCGTCCTGGACGGGCCTGCTGTTGGTAATGAATGTCCAGCGAGCCATAGCGGTATTTTTGCTGACAATGCTGATGTGCGTTGTTTCCGGGATCATGGCGCTCCGCAAGCTCCTTGAAGTCGACCCGGCGGAACTCTTCTAGCGGATCAGGCAAAGAAAGAAAACGTTACGTGACATCTCAAGCGGTGAAGATACAAGGTGTTCAGCACTATTTCGGCTCAGGGAATCTGCGCAAGCAGGTCCTGTTCGACAACCAATTACAGATTGAACCGGGAGAAATAGTGATCATGACCGGCCCGTCTGGGTCAGGGAAAACAACGTTGTTGACGCTAATCGGAACGCTGCGAAGCGTGCAGGAAGGGAGCTTGGAGGTGCTTGGCCAACAGTTGCTCGGCGCCACGGACGACGACCGAATTGCCTTGCGTCGGCGGATCGGGTTTATTTTTCAAGCACACAATTTATTTGAGTCACTGACGGCGTTTCAGAATGTCAAAATGGCGCTCGACTTGTTTGACTTCAGTCCTGAAGAAGTCTCTAGCCGTATCCGCGAATTGCTAACACGGTTGGGACTTGGAAATCGAATTGATTTTAAACCGGCGTCGTTGTCAGGAGGGCAGAAGCAACGAGTCGCCGTAGCTCGTGGACTCGTGCATCGCCCCAAGCTCATTTTGGCAGACGAACCCACGGCAGCGCTGGATGAGAAATCAGGGCGAGAGGTAGTTACGATGTTCCAGGAATTTGCTGAGCAGGAAGGCGCAGCGATTTTACTCGTTACGCATGATAATCGCATCTTGGACGTCGCCGATCGCATTGTGAGAATGGTCGACGGTCGGATCAAATCGAATGTGCTCGTGCAAGAGTCGCGGATCATTTGCGAATTTCTCAAGGATGTGCCAGTATTTTCGAAACTGACGCCGCGCACGCTGACCGATATGGCTGACAAAATGTTCCTCGAGGCGTTTCCGCCGGGGGCCACCGTGATTCGACAGGGTGACGCGGGTGACAAGTTCTATTTGATTCGTGAAGGCAGGGTCAAAGTAGAAGTCGAGCGGGACGGTAATGTGCGGCAGGTAGCCGAACTGTCGAAAGGGAGCTTCTTTGGAGAAGCAGCATTGATCAATCACGAGCCACGAAATGCGTCGGTCGTCGCCGTATCGGATTTGCAAGTCTATACGTTGGGTCCAGAAGACTTTCAACGTTCCCTGGATGCTAGTGCAACGCTGGAGGAAGAAGTGCGGAAGGTGCTGTTTGAGCGACAATAGGTGCGGCGGTACAGGTTAGCTGCCCTGTGGCTTCCCACAGTCCAACAACCGACAACTGCCAGGCGACCACTCGTTGCGTCAACTCACCCTCAACCCGCAAGACCTGGAGTCGGGCACCCGAGAGGTCGAACAGGGTAACATGGTCAGATCCTCGAAGTGATTCAAGTTCAGAAAGCCGCTCCCGTGTTCGGGCTAATTCTTGTTTCGCCAGCGCTATGCGGATTAAGCTCGATTCGACACTTCTGGCTGCCTGCCGGATTTCCTCTTCGACCACCTGCTCTTGATCTGCCAAGGAACAGCATATCATTGATCGTTGCGCCGTGCCGGACGCCTTGCCGGACGAAGTTGCCGAAAGGATGATCGCCATCGAAGGAGTAGCTTGCGATAACATGCCCATCAGCTTGGGGTCCAACGCTCCGGATTCGCACTGGCACAGGCGTCTCATGGCCGATAGATCGCGACGCAAGCAAAGGCCATTCGCGATCGTTGCGTCGAGATCCGGGATAATCTCTGACACGACAATGCGACTGGCGGGCCAGATGGGTGGGGAGTCATTGGCACAAAGACCGATTTGGAGTCGAATTCCGCCTTGACTTTGTGCACTGGCTAACCAAAGTTGCTCATGTTGATCCTGCAGTTCATGTCGCTGTCGATGTAGAGGCGACGCGTCTGTCGATACCTGCACCCCTTGGTCCTTGAATCGTCTATAGTCGGCGAGAGCGCTATCTAGCTCATGAAGCGCCAGTTCGTTCCAGTTCCGCTGCCCCTCGGCTTCGAGCAAGCGAAAATACAGGCGCAATCCCTCTGCAGCGGATCGATTGCGTAAATGGATGGCCAAGTCGCGACACGCACTGGCCAGCAGAGCGATCGCTTCCTGGGATGAACCATGCTGCTTACTCTGTTCGAGTTCCGTCGCCTTTTGTTCGAGAAGGTTGGCCTCGGAACAATGGGCGGCGGATAGCAGTTGGCACTCGCTAGCCAACAGCCCGTAGTAATGGCTCGTCGAAATTTTATGCTGGGGCGAATTCGCGACTACATCCCCGGGATCTGATACGATGGAGGTGTCCAGCTCAATCGATCGCGCCGCAGTCCGATCGTAGCTAGCCAGTGTTGGTGGCACGCGGCAGGCGGAAGAAGTAACGCTGCGACATCGGTGACCGGCACAGCCAATGACCCCCAGACCGCACGCCGCGAACGCGAGGGTGAAAGCTAGACGCGTGCATGCTGCAGTGTCCGCCCAACGCATAGGGTGAAACCAAGAGGGTAGGGGCATTGAATCAGGAAGGAATAGACGAGCGTCGATCTCGTGGGTAGGTAGGATCTGTATCGAATTCCCAGTTGGTTCGACTGTAGCAATTCGCCGACAATTAGTCGTCGTAACGGCGGTCCTGTTGAGCCAACTTGACGATACAGTAGTTTAGGTATCGAGTGCGCTGGTTCTTAGGTGATGGTTTTCTTGGCGCAGATGCCGTCGAGTGATACGGAAATGATATGAAACTGCGAATTGCCGTTGACCTCGGGTTTAGCGAAGTGTTCGTTTGTGAAGCGTCGTCGGCGGTAGACGTGGGACGGCAACGTGACAATGAACCACCACCGTTTTCCTTTGATGGCCAGCGGTTGGTACTCGCTGCAGCTGAAGAAGTGTCGGTCAGCCGTTCGCAGTTAGTCATTGAACCCCTGGATGATCGCCGCGTCGCGATTCGAAATACCAGTCAGACAACGCAGCTTGATATCACCAGCAGCGGGCATCGATTGGCGGCAGGGGAGGTTGCTATCGTTGACCTGCCTGCTGTTTGCCGCGTCGGGACGCGCGTCGTGCGCATTGGCTCCTCCGTTTCTTCCGTGCATACGCTTAGCCATGCAACGCAGTCACCAGGGACCGCCATTCGTGATACGTCCCGCGTCCCAGTCCATCAATTGCGAGATCTGGCTGGCGACTTGGCACGCTTAGAGCCGCTCATTCGTACGCTACAACAAATTGTCGATATGTTGCAACACGCCACTTCCGAAAATGAACTGTTTCAGCAGGCTTGCACTGCGTCGGTGGAACTCTTGGGGCTCCAACAGGCGCGGGTGTTTTTGCGCAATGAATTTGGAGTCTGGCGGAATGCCTTGCTATCCGATTCTGATACCGATGTTGCGACCGTCGATTCCGTTAGCACCGTGGGGATCCGTGAGACGATGCCCCGATCGATGGTGGGGCGACTTCATCCTGACCTGGCCGAATCATTGAACGGCGTGTTGCGGGAAAAACGCGTTACTTTCGGTTTTACGGAGTCCACCGACATACGACGAACAGTCGACCCACAGGGTTTTATCGTCGCGGCACCACTCATGAACCGCGCTGGTGAAGTCATCGGCGTCCTGTGCGCAAGTCAGCCGTTCCATGAGCACGATGTTGAGCACATGCAAGTTGCGAAGTTGCAGGCGCAACTCTTGGAAATGATCGCCTGTGCCGTCTCGTCGGCCTTGCTGAGACTAGAACAAGAAAAAGGGCGAAAAAAGATCCAAGTACAATTTGATCAGTTTTTTTCTACGACACTGTCGCAACACCTGGAGCGTCAACCCGATCTATTGGAAGGTCGAGATGCCGAAGTGAGCCTCTTGTTTTGCGATATTCGAAATTTCACTCGGCACAGCGAGAATCTCCCCGCGGCGGTGATTTTTGCTTGGGTCAACGACGTGATGGAGACCCTGTCGCAATGCGTGATGGAATTTGAGGGGGTACTGGTGGACTACATCGGGGACGAACTAATCGCGATGTGGGGAGCACCGGAGCATCAACCGGATCATGCACTACGGGCCTGTCGAGCAGCAATTGCGATGTTGCGGCAAATGCCCGAATTGAACGAGCGTTGGCAGTCGACCTTAAACCATGAACTGCAGGTTGGAATTGGCGTAAATACCGGACCTGTACGTGTGGGAAATACGGGATCGCAATTGAAATTTAAATACGGGCCGCTGGGGCCCACCGTCAATATTGCCAGCCGTATTCAAGGTGCGACCAAATACGTGGACTGTCCCGTATTGATCGCGGACTCGACTTTCCAATCCATTCATCATGCCCTCAAGACACGGCCGATTTGTCAAGTGCGACTGGTAAACGTCGAGCGCCCCGTCACGCTGTATGAACTGGTTGAGGCAACCGATCGGGACCCACAGGTCTGTGCACAGTACGAACAGGCTTTGGAAATGTTCGGCCGCGGTCAACTGGAAGAAACAAGTCGTATCCTTGGCCGCATTCTGCAAGAACAGCCCAAAGATGGACCATCACGGATACTGCTCAAGAGAACGTTAGAATTCTTAATCGACGACCGACTTGACTTCGACGCCGCTTGGAATTTGCCAGGGAAATAGACACGTACTGGGTTTTGAGTACTGAGTACTGAGTACTGAGTACTGAGTACTGAGTACTGAGTACTGAGTACTGAGTACTGGGTGGGCTTAGCTGCCAGCGTGTTGATCTGCAAACTCGTTCATGAAATCTCGTAGAGCCAATACTCCGTCGAGCGGCATCGCGTTGTAGATGGAGGCTCGAATCCCACCGACGCTTCGATGCCCTTTGAGTTCATGCAGGCGATGTTTCTTAGCACCGCTCAGAAATGCCGTTTGTAGTTCGTCATTGGGGAGTCGAAAGGTCACGTTCATAAGCGATCGCGATGAAGGTTCGGCATGCCCATGGTAAAAGCTGGGATATTGGTCGATCACATCGTACAACAATTGCGATTTTTTCTGATTGTGTTTTAGGATTCCGGAAAGCCCCCCCATTTCGCGCAAGAGCCATTGGGCGACCAAATCGACGACGTAGATGCCAAAGGTTGGGGGTGTGTTGTAGAGCGAATTCTCTTCGTCATGGTTGGCAAAACGAAGGTAGCCGGGTAGGTCGTTGTTGCCACGGGCTAAGAGGTCTTCTCGAATAATTACGATCGTCACACCAGCAGGTCCGGCGTTCTTTTGGGCACACGCGTAAATCAGACCATAGTCGGCGATGTTAAGCGGTCTACAAAGGAAATCGGAAGATGCATCGCAGACTAAGGGTGCCCGTCCGATCGCCGGCGGTGTGGCGAACTGAACTCCCTGGATCGTCTCGTTCGACGTGTAGTAGACGTAGGCAGAGTTGGCAGAGATTTTGAGCTCCGATGGCTGCGGGACCGACTTGTAGTTCGATTTGCCGTCCCAGGCCACGTTGACGGGACCCTCTTTGACCGCCTCTTCGAAAGCCTTGATCCCCCACGTCCCGGTCAAAATGTAGTCCGCCGTTGCCCCGGAGCCACGCAATAAATTCATCGGGATCATCGAGAACTGTAAACGAGAACCTCCTTGCAAAAACAGGATGCGATAGTTGTTGGGTATCGAAAGAAGTTGGCGAAGGTTGCTCTGGGCCGACGCCATGATGGCTTCAAATGAAGAACTACGGTGGCTGATCTCCAAAATGGACGCGCCCACTCCGGGTAGACAAAGGATTTCGTCCCGGATTCGTTCCAGGACCGATACGGGGAGCACAGCGGGGCCGGAAGAAAAATTGAAGACACGTTCGGACATAATTCGAGGATCCCAACATTGCGGTGAATAAGAACAAATAAGTGAGCCTCCATTGTTACGGAGGAATTCCCGATCGGATAGACGAGAACGCGCGACACGTTGCTCGGAAGTCGCGACATGTTCCCCGCACCAGGATTGACCACGCAGTTCGAACTCGTGGTCCAACTAGCGGGGCAAGTTGGGGGGCTGTGGCGACGCGATTCGTGTGCCGAACGAGTAATCAGTCTGGTTCCCGGTGAACAACTCTCGCTGCAGTGACGCGATACGGTCGTTCACCCCAGACTGATAGCTATTGAGCTGGTAAGCTTGGCGGTAATTGGAAAGGGCTTGAGCATATTCACCGCGGCGTTCCCGCAACCGACCTAAAGCCGCCCAGGCACGAGGGTTGCGCGTGTCCACGTCGAGCGCCGCTACAAGGTGGCGTTCCGCTTGGTCGACCTTGCCCAATTCCTCATTCATTCGAGCCAGCTCGATGCGGGCATCGGACGACTGAGGACTCCTTTGTGCCCAGCCTTCGAGCAACCGGAAGGCACTGTCCGTACGGCCACTTTGAACTAACAAGGAAGACAGGCCCCGGTAACATTCTGTGTGGTCAGGGGATAGGTCTAAACAACGATGATAAAGGTCCTCGGCATATTCCAGACCCTTTTCGTTACGCGGCGATAGACTCGCGCGATGATAGGCCGCTGCAATGTTGTAATACCCATCCGAATTGCGTGGGTCGGACTGCAGCGCCTGTTGGAATCGCTGGTAAGCAGCATGCGAATTTCCCTGCTGGTACAATTTCACACCGTCGGCATTGTACCCCGCTGCTGACCACTGGCACCCGACCATGATTGTCAGCAAGTACGGAGCGAGATAACGAACGCTGACTGGCGTGAAGCAAGCCGTTCTCGCGTCCATCGGGGATCCTAAGTCTTCGCACCGCATCGCCAATTCAACCAAATAAGGGTTACGCCCCGTTGCCTCGGGACGACAGAACCGCACCGGTCTCGACCAAGGACGCTCTCGGGACGCCATGACAGGGGCTCCGAACTCGGTGTCTCGTCCCGGCGGCGGAGATTACCCACATCGGTTCGCCAGTGCAATACCGACCCACGCGTCGCCCCTACACCCGCTACAGGCCCTACTCCCTACCCAAGACAGATAAATTAGCACACCCGGAATAATTGCCTATTTTTACTAAGATGTGCAGACGTTCTAAATTACCTCCGATTTCTAACGTGCATGATCGGGAATGTAAACGCCAGCGTTGCATCTTCCCAAGTCAGTTCCAAATGCCATGAGACCGGGAGTTAGCCGAAATGTCGAAATCACCCAAGAAGTCGAAGGCCAAGGTTGTGACGATTGACCGACGCAAGCCGGCGGACCGTCGAGAGAAAGTGAGCAACTCGGTAGCCACCCCACCTCGTCCGATCGTAGCGATGGAACGTCGCAAGAAGAAACCGCGTCGGCGACAGATTGACCCGACCACCTGCGAACGTGACTACACCGACCTGGAGATTGAATTTATGCAGGCGGTCGATGCTTTCAAGCATCGAACTGGCAACCGGTTTCCAACGTGTGCTGAGGTCATCTCGATTATCCTTGACTTAGGCTATGTGCGAGATGTCGAAACGCGGGATCCGGCGGGTGAGTTTTCGGACGTCTTCGACGAATATAAACAGTCGAGTGGCCGGATGTTTCCGACGTGCAGCGAAGTCCTGGAAGTTGTCACTGGGCTCGGTTATAGCAAACCCACGACCGACGCGCAACTTTCCTGGTGTGGCGGCGAGTCATCGCAAGAAGACGCCTGAAGCGGCCGAACTGGATGTAAAGCTTAGAGCCTTGATTCGACCAATCTGATTCTAAGGATACGACCTGACATTCAGGGGAGTTAGGTTCGTTTCCAGAATTTCTTGAGCATTTGCGACGCCGCTTCTTGGGTATCTTTAGGAGCGTCTTCGCGAGGGGGGACCTTGGGCAATTTACCGGGTGGCAACTTTTTCTTCGGGTGGGCATTCGGCACGGCCGCAGTGGGTTGCGATTCCGTATCCGCTGCCGTCGTCTCGCGAACCGAGGAATCGATGTCAATCCGGTCGGTATCCTCGAACGCGTATTGACGTGTTTCAAGTTGCGCTGTCGATTCGCGTATTTTGGCGTCCTTATCTGCTTCTAACAGCCAGTCGCCGATAATACCGCTGTTGCCGGCGAGTTTCGCGTTTTTCTTGGCGGTCGCCGCGGCAGCTGCTGAGGTTGCCGGTTGGGGGCACTCAATGATTTGAAATTTGAGGGCTCCCACACAGACCAAGTCACCGGCATGCAACTCGACCGGCTTGTCGGCACGATTACCATTCACGATCGTGCCGTTGCGACTCCCCAGATCAAGAATTGACGCCCGTGTCTCGGAAATTTCGATCAGACAATGTCTTCGGCTGATGGTGTCCGATTGGGGTCGCAGGTTGCATTCGTCGGCGCGACCCACGAGGAATTGCTTCCCACGAAAGGTTAATTCTTTACCTGTGCTGCTGCCGGATGTGATCCGAACCTTGACGAACATTCGACTCGACCTCTGATGCACGGTTCCGAGTGGACGCCTTACCGACTCTGCTGGGCGGGGCCAGGGGGCCGGTGCGATGCATGCCGACTAGGGCCTTTATACGCAATTTCAGCTAGGGTTGTCTAAAATATGTACATTTTACTGTGTGAATACACGGTGAAAGTCACTTGGCCCACTAAATAAGGATATCCGCAACGCGTCGAATTGTCAAAAATGAATCGAATGCATTTCGCCCCAGCGATACTCGGGGACTGCCCTTAACGTTTGTGTCGTCCAACTACCGTCGTTGGTTCCAGTGGCAATCCCCGAATCTTTCGACCGACAACTGGTCGGCTGCGGCGAGTTCTACTTGGTCCATCTGTCCTAGTTCGGGGGATCGATTCAGGCCTCTACAAATCCTATCGGACCACTGTGCAATAATGACTTCAGACGGAGGTACCTCGGCTGGCTCTTCGACTAGGTCTGTCAGGCCGGGCAGTTCGGGGGCCCAACGCGAACGTTCCCAGAGTAGGCTGCCGTGCTGGAGCAGGACAGTTCCCTGACGCCGTTGAGCACTCCCCAGTATTTTATATTCCCCCAACACAACGTCCCCCACGCTACGACGTGCGAAGCAAAGAAACGGGGCGGGGGACAGGGGCTTTGACGTAGGTACAAGATTGACCGTGACTCCCGATAGCAGCAATACCTCCGCTAACGCTTCATGGACCAGGTTGTAGTAAGGGCGGGTGTCAACCGTTCGATCTGACAAGGGAATTGTCAAGCTATAGGTTATTTCGCGATCATGAAGAATCGCACCGCCGCCTGTGTTGCGCCGCAGGCAGGAGCACCCGGCGCTTTCCATGTGCGTGTTTCGATCGTTGTACCGTTGAAAATAGCCCAAGGTGAGGGTCGGTTCACTCCATGTGTAGAACCTGAGGGTAGCCATGGAGCGTCGTGCCGTTGACTGCAAGAGACTCTCGTCTACGGCCATGTTCCAGCACCCAGATGCTGCTGCATCCAACAACACGCGACATAGGAGTCGGTCGTTGGCAGGGTCGTGAATGGGCATTACGGACGGGACGCTCGACACAGGCTCAGCCGTTATTTCCGGTAGGTGTAGTCTGCCATCGGACGGTTGGATTTCTCGCGGCACGTACTTCGTCCGGCCGGCTGATTTCTGTCGAGTGAGGAGCCTCGTGCAGTAGATCGTCGGGTTCTTGGAGTACTTTCGCCAGCACCTTCACAAAGGCATCCAGCGTCTCTTTACTTTCCGTCTCTGTGGGCTCGATCATGATCGACTCGGGGACCGTCAAGGGGAAGTAGACGGTCGGGGCGTGGAATCCGTAGTCCAAGAGTCGCTTGGCAATGTCCATGGCCGAAATTCCCCGTTCTTGCTTGATTACTTTGGCCGTTGCGACAAATTCATGCATGCAGCGCGGACCATGCGGAACAGGTAGCAGCGGCGAAATTGCCTGCAACAAATAGTTGGCGTTGAGCACCGCCTGTTCCGTGGTGCGCCGCAGTCCCTCGGGACCGAGCGTGCGAAGGTACGCATAGGCTCGTAAGAGGACCCCCACATTGCCCAGAAAACTTCGCACACGTCCAACTGAGTGTGGTCGGTCGAAATTGAGTCGATAGCCAGACGGGTCGTATTCCACCACAGGGCTGGGCAAATAAGGTTCTAATGCGTGAGTAACGCAGATGGGACCGGCTCCGGGGCCGCCACCGCCATGCGGTCCACTGAACGTCTTGTGCGGATTGAAGTGCATCATGTCGGCGCCAAAATCGCCGGGACGGCTGACCCCGACAATTGCGTTCATGTTGGCGCCATCCAGATAGATCAGCCCACCCACGTCGTGAACCATCCGCGAAACGGTCTGAATTTGGGGGTCGAAGAGTCCGAGTGTATTGGGGTTGGTAATCATCACGACGGCTACGTCCTGGTCCAATTGACGATGCAATTGATCCAGGTCGACAAATCCTTGAGAAGTGCTGGGAACGGTGACGGTTGAAAAACCAGCCATCCGCGCGCTCGCCGGGTTTGTGCCGTGAGCACTGTCGGGAACGAGGACCTTGTGGCGTTTTTCACCCCGATCCGCCAGGTACGCAGCCGCTACCAACAAGGCGGCAAGTTCCCCTTGAGCTCCGGCGGCCGGCTGCAGCGATACGGCCGGCAGCCCGGAGATTTCCCCGAGCATCTGCTGCAATTCGAAAAGTATTTGCAGCAGCCCTTGCATCGTGTCGTCACTCTGCAACGGATGGACGTGGGCAAACCCCGGCAGCGCTGCCCACCGCTCATGACGCTTGGGATTGTATTTCATCGTACACGAACCGAGCGGATACATATGGGTATCTACCGACATATTGCGTGTCGACAAATTGCTGAAGTGGCGCACAACATCTGGTTCAGACAATTCAGGTAGCTGCGGCGGATGTTCCGCCAAACAGGAGCGTGGCAATAAGCTGCTGGACGCTGGCATAGGTACGTCACAATCGGGCCAAGTCGACGCCCGTCGACCAGGTTGCGATAGTTCGCTCAACAGTTGCACTGCCTGTTGGTTACGCATTGTTGGTAACCTCCAGTCGACTCACCGGCGCGTTGGCCAAACAATTTGCCCAAGCATCAATTTCGTGTCGCGTCCGCTTTTCAGTGACGGCGACAAGAACACAATCTCGGAACTGGGGGTACCAACGACCCAGGGGCAGACCGGCCAGAAAACCTCGACTGGCCGCATGCGATAACAGGGCATCGACTTGACCTGCGCTGTCGCGCACCACGAATTCCTTAAAGAACGGCGCGTTGCCAACAACCTCAAATCGCTCGCAATCGGCAATCTGCTGCGCCGCGTAGTGAGCTTTCCGCGTGGCGAGGTCAGCGACATCCCGCAGGCCTTGGCCCCCCACAACAGACAAATACACCGCCGCACGGAGCGCGAGCAGTCCTTGATTCGTGCAAATATTGCTGGTGGCCTTTTCACGACGGATGTGTTGCTCCCGTGTCTGAAGCGTTAAGACCCAACATCGTCGTCCCTTGCGATCGACGGTTTCACCCACAATCCGACCCGGCATGCGACGCAAGAAGCTCTCACGGCACGCCAAGATCCCCAGGTACGGTCCGCCGGCAGAAAGCGGAGTTCCCAAGCATTGACCCTCGGCGACGACGATATCGGCTCCCAGATCTCCCGGTCGCTTGAGGATCCCGAGACTGAGGGGATCGCAACTCACGACCAAACTGGCCCCGGCCTGGTGAGTAACGTCTGCCAGTTCCTGCAGCGATTCAATTTGCCCCAGGAAGTTGGGTTGTTGCAGTACCACGCAGCAGGTATCAGCGCCGATATGACGCTGCAATTCCGCCGCGGTTAACAAGGACATGTCGGTGTCGATGACGCGCAACGTGGCCTGCATGTGCTTGAGGTACGTGGCTAGTACTTCGCGATACTCCGGATGCATGGTATGCGGCACTAATACGGTGCCTCCTCGCGGAGCAGCGTGCAGGCACATCAGAACCCCTTCGGCGACGGCGCTCGCACCGTCGTAAAGGCTGGCATTTGAGACATCCATGCCTGTTAGTTCGCAGATCAGCGACTGGTATTCGAACATCACCTGCAGATTGCCCTGGCTCGCTTCGGGCTGATAGGGAGTGTAGGACGTATAAAACTCCGCGCGGGAGGCAATCGAGTCCACGACCGACGGAACAAAATGATCGTAGCTGCCACCGCCCAAGAAACAGGCGTGCTGGGCTGCTTGATAGTTCTTTCCGGCGAGAGATTCCAGGTGCTGCTGCAATTCGAGTTCGCCCAAGGGTGCCGGCAGCTTGAGCCCGCTCGACAAACGACAATTGGACGGGATTCCGTCAAACAGATCTTCTACCCGTTCCACACCTAATGCGCGCAACATAGTCTGTCGATCACCCGACGTATCAAACAAATAGTCCATCTTGTGTTCCTCTTGAGCTAATTCGACACGTATGCCAAGGTTGCGGCAACGTACTAACCCTCAGTCGCACATTGCGCTTGATAAGTTGCATAGTCCATCAGTTGATCGAGACCCGCATCGCTGGTCGTGCGAATCTTAACGATCCAACTCTTCCCGTAGGGGTCATCTCCCATCGCTTCTAGGTTGCCAACCAGCCCTGAGTTGACTTCCACGACTTCTCCCTCGACGGGACTATAGACGTCGCTAACCGCTTTGACCGATTCAATTTCTCCCAGCGATTCCCCGGGACGCGCTGCTCGGCCCACTGCCGGTAATTCCATATGGACGAGGTCTGTGAGCAGGGCAATCGCAAACGCCGATATACCGACGGTCGCGATTCGTTGGCCACCGACGTCCGACAAGTGCACCCATTCATGAGTGGGGCTGAATTTTAGTTGCTGTGGATCCATGATTCGAGATTCTCCTTATTTCTTACGCCGGTAAAACGGCAGCCGCACGACTCGCGCGGGGATGATCGAGCCTCGCACGTCAATTTCCAACTCAGTGTCCAACGCCGCCCAATCTGGAGGAACGTAACCCATAGCGATCGGTTGTTCTAGGGTGGGCGAATAAGTTCCGCTGGTGATTTCCCCCACGGGTTCACCTCCCGCCAGAATAGGGCAGTGGAGTCGCGCCGCCCGTCGTCCCGAAAGCAACAATCCTACACGCTGTCGAGTGGGTGGCATCGAACGATTACGAGTTAACGCGTCGCTGCCAGGAAAATGCCTCCCATCCAGGTCGACGGCAAACGCCAATCCAGCTTGCCAAGGATCACACCAAGTTTCCAATTCATGTCCATAGAGGGGCATCGCCGCTTCGAGTCGTAAGGTATCCCGAGCCCCCAGTCCCGCCGGAGTGGCCGTTTGGCCCTGAATTTCCGTGACTGTCAGTAAATCCCAGAACTCAGCCGCGAATTCGCTCGGCAGAATGACCTCGACTCCATCTTCCCCCGTATAGCCCGTGCGACTTACCAGTACGTTTGTGGCGCGCCAACGAACGGTCGCGTGAGCATAATAGCGAAGTTTTCTCGGGTCCGACGCCAGGCCATCGGTATCCAAGACACGACTGGCAAGTTGCATTGCGTGCGGACCTTGAACAGCGATCATCGCAGTGTCACAAGTGGTGTCGGTACACACTGCTTCACATCCTGCTGGGCGGTGTTCGTCAATCCAGGCAAGAATTCTTGCGCGGTTTGAAGCATTGACGATGAGCAAATATCCGTCATCCGGTGCCGAATGTCGGTACGCCAAGACATCGTCCAAGACGCCTCCGTCATCTTGTGTTACCAGCGAGTACCGAATGCGCCCGGCTGGTAGATCATCCACGCGACGCGTAAGGATCCCTTCGAGGAGTCGGCCAGCATCCCGGCCGCGGATTTGAAAACGGCCCATATGCGAGACATCAAAGAGTCCCACATGTTCCCTGGTCGCACGGTGCTCGGCCAGGATCGATGCGTACTGAACCGGCATCGACCAGCCGGCAAAGTCAACCAGCCTCGCCTTCAGTTTTTCATGCGCTGCATGGAGCGGCGTATGTAAAAGTGTCGTGGATTCGTTGGACATGATTCCTGGCCCCTACAGCTTTTCCTGGGATGATCAACCGTTCCACAGTTATTCTAAGTGCGCGCCGAAAACCGCCAAGCTTACCTTCAGCGTCGTTTCTTTTTCTTCAACGGTCGCTTCGTTGACTTCTTGCGGGCCAGTTTGTGGTTGAGATTCTTCGTGGAGTCCCGCGCTGATTCTTTCTTTAGTTTGCTCAACGGACCCGTCGGGCTGAGCGGTTCTCGAGGACGTTGGGCCAGACGTTTGATAAATCGCAGGTCCAGCTCACGTCCGTCAATGTCGACGCGTGCTATTTCCACACGGACGAGGTCTCCTAAACGGAAGGCGTTTCCCGAACGGTACCCGCTCAGTGTGTGAGCTGCCGGGTCGTAATGGTAGTGATCCTCGGCCAAGGAGTGAACGTGCACTAGCCCTTCGGCAGGGAACTCCAGTCCCTGAGCAAAAAAGCCAAACTCTTGTACGCCGGTAATGACCGCGTCCATGGCTTGCCCAATACGTTGCGCCAAGAATTGCAGGAGCTTGAGCTTGATAAGGTCCCTTTCCGCGCTCTCGGCTCGCTGCTCTCGCTCCGAACAATGCTCGCCCAAGATCAATAACTGGTCGAGATGATTCTCTGGTGATTTGCCATCGATCAAATTGTGTAACAGCCGATGTACCGTTAAGTCCGGATAGCGTCGGATCGGGGAGGTGAAATGACAATAGCAACGACTTGCCAATGCATAATGTCCCTCTTCCACGGGGCTATAGACAGCCTTCTGCATGCTCCGCAAGATTGCGTAATTGATGGCATACTGAGCAGGTTGCCCCTCTACCTCGGCTAGAACTCGCTTTATTTCGTCACGGCCGCGAAGTTCTTCGGTCTTAATCCCTAGCTCTCGCACAAATTTTCCGAGCGATTCGAGCTTTCTTGGATCGGGCGATTCATGCACACGTCGCAAGAATAGAATTCCCTGATCTTCCAGGCGTTCGGCAATTGCTTCATTAGCCGACAACATGAACTCTTCGATGATTTTGTGGCTCACCGTATTTTCGACACGGTGCGCGCCATTGACTCGCTGTTGATCGTCGAAGTCAAGCTTGACCTCGGGCAAGGACAGCTCCAGAGATCCTCGCTCCATGCGACGATTGCGCAGAATCATTGCCAGGGCGTGCATATCATTCAATAGTCGGACAACTTCGGTCTGCCAGACGCCTGCGAATTTGTCGGGGTCCGCCAGGAATTCGTCCACCTCTTCGTACGTCAAGCGCTGATCACTGCGAATGGCGGCACGACAGACGTCCGTAGCGACTCGTGCACCCTCCGCGGTCATTTCCATAACGGCCGTTAACGTATAGCGGACTTTGTGTGGCTGCAGGCTCGCGACGTGATTGGAAATGGATTCCGGCAACATGGGAAGGACACGGGTGGGCAAATAAACGCTGGTAGCGCGGTCCCGCGCCTCACGGTCGAGTGCTGTCTTTGGCGGCACAAAATGCGCCACGTCGGCAATGTGAACGGCCAGTTGCCAGTGGCCATTTTCGAGTCTTTTCAGAGAAATCGCATCGTCAAAGTCGCGGGCGTCCGTTGGATCGATCGTTAAAGTAGTCGAACCGGTCAAGTCCGTTCGCCCTGACGGAATGGATTCTTCAAATGCCTGGGCAGTTTGTCGAGCTTGTTCGACCGCGTCTTCGGCAAACGCTTCCGACAATCCAAATTGACGGACGATCAACAGCGTATCGACTTCGGGTTCTCCGCGTTTCCCTAGTACCTCCGTCAAGACCCCTTCGCCTGGGTGCGCGTGGGTCGGAAAGCGGATCATTTCAAAGACGACCTTGTCACCGATATGGGCATCTTTAGCGCCCGGATCTCCCACTTCGACGGGGTAGCTAAACACTTTTCCATCCACGCGTACGAGCCCGACTCCCGACTCCTCGTAGTACGTACCGACAAATTGATTGGTTTGTCGCTGAATGATCTGTGTAATTTCTCCCGACCCACTTTTTCCGCGAGGGCCGCGGCGGCCGGCATGGAATCGCACCAGGACTTGGTCACCCGTGGCCGCATCGAGTGAATGTCGTGCCGGAATGTAGACATCGGCATCGCGCCCTTGGGAGGCATGCGTTCCGGTGGGACGAACAAATCCGTTCCCACTATTGGTCCGATGGAATCGTCCCGTGAATAGTTTTTCCGACTTCGCACCGACTCCCTCGCGTTCCGTCCGGTGTTTCGTACCGCCAGCGGCCCGTTCCACCAAATGATTCGCTCCGTACTTTATCTTGCCGGCCCGTGTCAGTCGTTTGACAGCTTTCTTGATTGCGCCGTGCAAGTCGGGCGCGAGCTTCAGCCCTTCGGCGATGATCCGCGGCTTGACCGGCTGATAGTTGGGTCGCTGAACAAACTCCAGCACCATCTCTTCGAAATCTAGATCATTGGGGTCCGACATGTGCGGCTGCCTTAAAAAGTTTTCTGCCCAGTTGGGTGTGATACGTGGTCCAGTGGCTCTCCGCGTTCAGATCGCTGGCCATGATTTGTTGGAATTGGTGTAGTTTTGCGTCGAGGTCGTCCAGGTAACTGAGTGTAAGCGCTTCCAAAGTCATGGGTACTTTCGGGCTGCCGAACTCGAGCTTCCCATGGTGACTGACAATGAGATGTTGCAGTTGACTCACTAGTGGGCCGGAGACAGATGTCCCATGGACTTGTCGAAAACGTTCAATGGCTCGGTCGAGGATGCGAACTCCCAATACGAGGTGTCCAACTAACTGCCCGACGTCCGTGTAACCGCTTTCGTGCTCCCATTGCAACTCATCAATTTTTCCGATGTCATGCAAGAATACTCCGGCGATCAAAAGGTCACGGTCGAGATACGAATAGTGTCGGCACACACTTTCCGTGAGTTCCATGAGTTGTGCCACATGTTCGAGCAACCCTCCTTCGTACGCGTGATGATTCCGCATCGCTGCCGGTGCGCGACAGAAAAGAGGAAACACTTCGGGCATGTCGAGTAGGCATTGCATTAGATTCCGAAGTTCGTCGTCACGAATCGCCTGCAGCTTGGCAGTGACCGTGGCCGCTAATTGATCGAGAGCACTGGAATCGAGCATCTTGTAGTCGGATGGGTCTACGTCGGTCGGAGGCACTGGGTGAAGCTGTTTGATCAGCACCTGCATTTGACCGTTATAAGACTGGGTCGTTCCACGGACGCGAACGAAACCCCCTCCGTCGACCTGGGCGTAGTGCCCCTCATTGGCGTTCCACATCATACCAGTGAGACTGCCTGTGCGATCAGAGAGTCTCAACTGAAGATAGAGATTGCCCTGTCGATTCGGACGCAGTTGCTTTTCGGTGACCAGGAATACCTGGTCCAGATCTTCATGTTCTCGCAATTCGCTGACGAAGCGGCGATCGGCCGTCGGTGTCGACATCATTTACCCTTTCTCAGGTATTCTCCGTCCCACGAAAGCCTCGTTCAGGCAGTAACGCCCCATCAGTAACCCCGTCCAGGCAGTTTCTTAGTGCGAAAACGAAACGCCTCGGCGGACTGGCCATCGTTCCGCAAAAAGAAAAAAAGTGGCTCGTGCGAATTTCAATGTTGTGCGAGTCGCACGATGGCCGGCAAGTCAACTTCTGACCTGGCCATTGTGTTTTGGGTGCGTCTGGAGAAAGGAACATTGTAGGCTCGGGGTACCCGAGCCGACAAGGACCGATATTCGCTGGGTGGTGACCGGTGCCCCGACGACGTATTCTCCTTTGTGTCCGTGTAGCCCGGATACCCGGACGAACACGGTTGACAGCCAAGCGAACACGCTGACAATGGACTGCACGCTCTCTCTTTTTCGGAACGGAGTACCTTACACAGGAGTCTGCCACGCATGGCTGCAACGACAAAACCGGGACGTAAAATCACCCTTCGCGACTTGTTGTCTCAGATCAACTTTGAATCGGCCAGTAAGTTGCTCGGGCCGGAAGGGAAGCAATTGATCATCCAAGGGGGTCGACGCGAAATCGATTTGCAACGCGACGTCTATTTTGGCGGAGATCTGCTCCGTGTGAAGTTTCCCGGATTAGGGCCGCGACCTGCGGCGGTGGCCCAGATCACGCTCCAGAGTGATCGTCGTGACCGACTTCACTTTAATTGCACCAGTTGTGATGAGAATTGTATCCATCTGGGGGCCATGGTTTCCATGATATTGGAGAACAAGACGCCATTAGGATTGGCCGTTCCCCCCAAGGAACGGACCGCCGTCGAAAGTCTCAGCGAATCCCAGTTGGTCAGTCAGGCTATCACCGACCGGCGTTTGCGGGCACGTAGCGAGCGAATGAGAATCGTACCGCTCGAGCCAAAACGACCTTGGTCGGACTACCTCGTTACCAGCACATTGAGCGGAAAATGCTATCGAGTTGCCTTGCGCGGTATGGAAGCAGGATTGTCCTACTGTTCTTGTCCGGACTTCAAGACCAATACCCTCGGTACGTGCAAACATTTAATGAAAGTGGAAGCGTATGCCCGCCGCAAGTTTACCGTCCGACAGCTCAAGACCGCCTATCGCCAACGGCGAATCTCGGTGTTTTTGCGGTACGGTGGGAACATTGAACTTTTTGTGTCCGTACCCGAAAATTTGGAGACATCCGCTCAACGGATCGTCCAGCCACTGTTGAATCGACCGATTGATGACATTGCCGATTTGGTGAAGCGACTGGAGAAACTAGCGGCCGAAGGGCAATCCTTTCATGTCTACCCCGACGCCGAACAATTCATTCAGCAGCGACTTCATCAGGAACGAATTGGTAGCCTGGTGGGCGAAATGCGAAAAAAACCGGCGGATCATCCGCTTCGCACAACTTTGCTCAAGGTTTCTCTCCTCCCCTACCAAGTCGATGGAATCGCATTCGCGGTTGGGGCCGGTCGCGCTATCCTGGCCGACGATATGGGGCTCGGCAAAACGATCCAAGGGGTTGGCGTCGCAGAACTATTGGCCCGGCAGGCCGGGATCGCTAAGGTCCTTGTCATTTGCCCGGCCTCCCTCAAGTCGCAATGGCGAAATGAAATTCACCGATTTTGCGATCGGTCGGTCCAGTTGATCTCGGGGCGTATCGCCGAACGACGCCACCAATACGTCGGTCCGGCTTTCTTTACTGTCTGTAACTACGAACAAGTTCTCAAGGACATTATGGATATTGAGCAGGTGTCTTGGGATCTGATTATCTTGGACGAGGGACAAAGGATCAAAAATTGGGAATCCAAGACCAGTCGAGTCATCAAAGGACTACGCAGTATATTTGCCTTGGTATTGTCCGGTACACCACTCGAGAATCGGTTGGACGAGTTGTACTCCGTCGTGCAGTTTATCGACGATCGGCGGCTAGGTCCGGGATTCCGCTTCTTCAATCGCCATCGAATGGTCGATGAGAAGGGCAAGGTGCTGGGGTACCGCAACTTAGAACAATTGCGAGAATCACTGCGCCCGATCTTAATGCGGAGAACTCGCCATTCGGTGAAACTCCAGTTGCCCGAACGGACCGACGAAATCGTGCGTATTCCACCGACCGATGAACAGAAGGTATTACACGACTCACACATGCAGACAGTTGCACAGATTGTCGCTAAGCCATGGTTGACCGAAATGGATTTGCTTCGGTTGCGGATGAGCCTGCTGATGTGTCGCCTGGCGGCGAATGGCACCTTCTTTGTCAATAAGCAGCTACCGAATTATTCCACCAAGTTGGAACGCCTCGCGGAATTATTAGATGATCTGGCCGATGAATCGGATCGCAAGGTGATCTTGTTCAGCGAATGGACATCGACGTTGGATATGATCGAACCGTTACTCAAGCAACGAAAAATACCTTTTGTGCGGCTCGACGGGAGTGTCCCACAGATCAAACGTCCAGCCATTATCCATGAGTTTCAATCCAAGCCGGAATGTCGGTTCATTTTGATGACCAACGCCGGCGCCACGGGATTAAATCTGCAAGCGGCCAATACGGTGATCAACTTCGATCTGCCTTGGAACCCTGCGATTTTGGAGCAACGTATTGCTCGGGCTCATCGTATGGGGCAGAAGCAGAACGTTCAGGTATTTAACCTGGTTACGGAGAAGACTTTGGAAGAGAATTTGTTGGTGACCTTGCAGGATAAGCGAGAATTGGCCTTGGCCGCACTCGACACGGAGTCCAACGTCGACGTCGTCGAAATGACCAGTGGCGCCGAGGCACTCAAAGAGCGTTTGGAGATTTTACTGGGTGCTAAGCCGGACGCATTCGAAGATCGGTCGCAACGGGCAGAACAGCAGGCGATCGCCGAAACGGCAGCAAAGGGGGGACTCGTAAGCGGGTTGAGTTCCGCTCATGCTGACACTGGCAAGCGATTGTCCGGTACGGAAAACCATCGAGAACAGGTTGCGGCAGCGGGGGGCGAAATGTTGGGAGCCGTTTTTCAGTTCTTGGGGGCCCTGGTCCAAAACGGGAAAAATGATTCGGACGTTGCTGCCGAAACCGTCACTGCCGTCCGCGGTCGGTTGGAGCATTGCTTGGAAACGACAGTTGATGGAAAATCGCGAATTACCTTTACGCTTCCTGACACTCAAGCCGTCGATCAGTTGGCAAAAACATTGGCGCAACTGATGGCCCTGGGCAAAAGCTAAAGTGGTTTCGGTTGTACCACGGCCGCCCCGCATCCGCTGTCCCAGGTGAGCTTCGCGATGATGATTTTCGACGAGTCCGTCACTCGAGCCGGGGGTGTACAGCGAAAGGCGATTGTTTGCACGATCGTAACGATCGTCATCTTGGCAACTTTGGGGATTAGGGTGGGCGGGCTGCCCAGGAGCAATCCTGGGCGTGCGTCGCACCACCAAGCCGTTGATTCGGCGTCAGGGAATGGAGGTGAGGACCATTCGCCCGTAATGGTGGTTCATTCCGCGAGTCAAGCGCATGAGCATCCTGTGGATGTTGTGGTTGTGGGAGCGGGAATCTCTGGCTTGTCGGCGGCATTGGAACTTGGTGTGCACGGTGTACGCGTGACTGTCATCGATATCGCGTCGATCTTTGGCGGACATGCCGTCATGAGCCAAGGAGATTTGGCCATTGTCGACACACCGATGCAGCGTGCCGCAGGGATCCGGGATTCTCCGGAATTAGCACGAAGCGACTTCCATAACTGGGGAGGCGAGCCCGATGCCTACTGGGTCGATTATTACACCAAGCACTCGCAACGCGAAATCTACGATTGGCTTATCGACTTAGGTGTGGCATTCGAGTCGGTCCTGCCTGCAACGGGAAACTCTGTGCCCCGAGTGCATGAACCGGTTGGTCGCGGGCTCGGTTTGGTGGCGCCCATCTATCGTAAATGTGTTGATCTCCCCAACGTGGAATTCATGTGGAATACCCGGGCCGTGCAGCTCATCCAGGAGGATACCGATGTGGTAGGGGTCCGCGTTCATAATGAGAGAACGCAAATAGAGTCGGAAATCCGTGCACGGCGAGTGGTATTGGCGACCGGCGGATTTCAGAACAATTTGGACATGGTGCGCGCGTCGTGGCCTACGCAGTTTCGCTTTCCTGACAAAATCCTTGTGGGCTCGGGAGTCAACTCGATTGGGCTCGGGCATCACATGGCTCAAGAGCTTGGCGCCGAACTAGTCCATATGGATCGACAATGGAATTATTTCACAGGAATTCCTGATCTACGGTACCCTGGCACGAATCGCGGGCTGAATGCAGCGAATATGTATGGAATCCTGGTGAATGCAAACGGTCGTCGATTCGCCAATTTACTGCGTTGGACGAAAGAGGTGATGCCAGCTTTTCTGCAGCAGCCGCAGGCGACCGCTTGGTTTATCTTTGATTCAGCGACAAAGGAACACTTGGTCGTGTCGGGTTCGGATTGGGGAGCATTTTCCAAAGTGGAATCGCAGATCTTGCAGAATCCCGAGTTGGTTGTCCAAGCCAACTCGCTGGAGCAGTTGGCGAATCGGGCTGGGCTACCGTCGGAGCAGCTTGTCGATACGATGACGCGTTACAACGCGATGGTAGACGCCGGAGTCGATCAAGACTTCGGGCGTTTTGGCCCCGACGATGCGTTGGGCCGGGCCATGTCACCGAAGATTTCCCAACCCCCTTTCTATGCGATGCGCACCTATCCTCTGACTCGCAAGAGCATGGGCGGCGTGGCCATTGATGCGGCTTGTCGAGTGCTTGACCGTCGACAACAACCGATCTCTGGACTGTACGCCGTGGGAGAGTTGACAGGCCTCGCATTGATCAACGGAAAGTCTGCGCTGGAAGGGACGTTTCTAGGACCGTGTATCGTGACCGGTCGCGTCGCGGCACGCCATATCGTTGGCGAGTTGGTACCAGTTCCGAACGACGATACTTTAGCGAGGACCAGCAGCGCTATTTGTTTGGAATGCCATGACGTGCAAAAACAAGTGGCGGAACCGCGCACCGGGTATTGGCATTTCGAGAAAGTGCATGCTGCCGCCATCGCCGACAATGCGACGCATTGCGTCGATTGTCACGCGGAGCTCAGTCCGTTCCAAGACGACCGACACCGTATCGATCCACGGAATTTGGCGAAGACTTGCGGTAGATGCCACTTAGGACGAGAATAGTGGTTCGCTCGTGTTCTACGAATACAATTTGCTGGAGGGATGTGAACACGTTCGGAAGGTTTCGGTACAATGGAGCGTGGGAAAAACAAGCCAAAAATTAAAGGACTCGGTTCGTGGACACTGGCCTAAAAATTGTGGGTGACGTTCTTTGGAAAAGGATCGGTGATTCCATGGATAGAGTCGAGGTACGACTCATGAAGGTGGTTCGAGCACTTGAAAGCTCCGGTGTGCCGTACGCGGTCGTTGGTGGTAATGCGGTTCGTATTTGGGTTGCTCAGGTGGATAGGGGAGCAGTGCGTGCCACCAATGACGTAGATATACTCATTCGCCCGCAGGATTTGGACGTGGTAAAGGACGTGATGTTCAAGCATGGCTTTTTGCACCGACAAACTACAGGATTGGACATGTTTGTGGAAAACGAGCATGAGTCTGCCCGACACGCCGTTCATGTTGTACTGGGAAACCAAATGGTCAGACCCGACGACTACGAATGTAATCCGGACGTGGAACCCTCGGAGTACGGTGACGGGGTTCGAACCCTGCCATTAGAACGGCTTGTTCGAATGAAGCTCAATTCCTTTGGATTAAAGGATAAGGTTCACCTGTTGGAAATGATTCAAGTTGGGTTGATTGACGGCACTTGGCTTGCCCGCTTCCGTTAGAAGGTCGCTTAAGGCAACTGATTGAGAATCCGGACCAGTAGAGGGGAGCCGTCTCAACGCAACAGGCACTTGAATCCGCTGCTGTTTGACAGGTACGCCGGCCATTCTTTTGGGGCATTTGTACACTATGACTTGGAAGCACACATTCTTGGTTGTTACGGGTTGCGCGTTGGTTGGAATGATGATGGGCGGCGTCTTGGGATGTTTCGGCATTCTTATCGAGTTCATGTCGCTGCGGAGAAGCCGCGACGATGCCGGTTAACCGTGCGCAGTCGTTTAACCGCGACGCGGAGAGGCTTTGCCGGAATCGAATGTACTATGATCTTCCGCGTTCCACCGGCACGCCCCGGAGACGAGCGCGTGCCCCTGGCACCAACGTCATATTTCAATTGGCGGCAAATACAATTCGTCGCGTCCAACTCTCGCTCGCCTCCGGAGTCCGCGGATCATATTGAGTGCAAGGTCAAAGCGTGGTCAGCGGCCTGCCCATGGCCCCCGTTTTCTCGTTGCCTGATCGACATTACGCCAAATTGCAAAACAATCTAGAATGCGGTCCGATTGTTGGGTGGTGCCCCTCGGGCGGGTGCTCCCGTATTTTGCCCCCAGGCTAGAAAAGGTGCGCGTACGATGTCGGCCATTCAACCCACACGTGAGGAAGACTATCCCGAGTGGTACCAACAGGTAATTAAGTCAGCAGAACTTGCCGAAAACTCGGACGTACGGGGTTGCATGGTCATTCGGCCTTGGGGCTATGCCATTTGGGAGAACATGCAACGCGTTCTCGACCGTATGTTCAAGGAAACAGGCCACGAAAACGCCTATTTTCCTTTGTTCATTCCGATCAGCTTCTTACAGAAGGAAGCCGAACATGTGGAAGGCTTCGCTAAAGAATGTGCCGTGGTGACGCACCATCGTTTGGAGCCCGGACCCGACGGGAAGCTCCGTCCGGCAGGTGAGTTGGACGAGCCGTTGATCGTGCGTCCCACCAGCGAAACAATTATTGGTGCAACCTACGCCCGTTGGGTGCAGTCGTACCGTGACCTTCCCATTTTGATCAACCAGTGGGCCAATGTCGTGCGCTGGGAAATGCGGACTCGGTTGTTCCTGCGAACCACCGAATTCCTCTGGCAAGAGGGGCATACAGCGCATGCCGACGAACAGGAGGCACGCGAAGAGACCGATCGCATGCTGGGCGTGTACGCCGATTTCGCGGAAAACTACATGGCCATGCCGGTAATTCCGGGCGAAAAGACGGCCGGTGAACGTTTTCCGGGCGCCGTGAATACCTTGAGTATCGAGGCCATGATGCAGGACCGTAAGGCGTTGCAAGCCGGGACATCGCATTTCTTGGGGCAGAATTTTTCTCGGGCCCAAAAGATTCAATTTCAAGACAAAAACGGCCAAGAAGTCTTTGCTTGGACCACTTCCTGGGGTGTGTCGACCCGACTTGTGGGTGCCTTGATCATGACGCATAGCGACGATGATGGGCTGGTGTTACCCCCTCGACTTGCGCCCAAGCACGTTGTCCTCCTGCCCATTTATCGAAATGACCAAGAAAAATCTCAAGTGTTGGAATATTGCCAGTCACTGCGACAAGAACTAATGCAGGTTTCGTTTGCCGGCGATCCCTTACGTGTCCTGCTGGACGATCGCGATTTACGCGGTGGCGACAAGACCTGGCAACACATCAAGAAGGGGGTCCCCATTCGCGTCGAAATTGGCCCGCGGGATATCGCCAGCCAGTCCGTCTTTGTGGGACGCCGCGACCGCGGTCCCAAGGAAAAATCTTCGCTGCCACGCGCCGAGTTCGTAGCCACGGTGGCGGAGTTACTACAAAGTATTCAACAGAATCTTCTCGACCAGGCGCGTGCATTCCGCGCTGAACATACGAGGTCGATTTCGGACCTGGATGAGTTCATCGAATTCTTCACGCCTCGCAATGAAGCTCAGCCCGAGATTCACGGCGGATTCGCCTATTGCCATTTCCAGGACTGCGAGGAAATGCATCAGGTCTTGCAAAAGTTGAAAGTGACCCCACGGTGCATACCTCGGGAAGAGCATCCCGATGGCAAGTGTATTTTTTCCGGCCGGCCGACGTCGCTGCGGGCCATGTTTGCCAAGGCCTACTAGCAATCAGTCACACGTGAAACCCATGGGCAGTACGTCACAGCACGAACCAGTCGTCTTGATTTTGGCGGCCTTCAGTCGTCACGGCGATGCACTGGATTGGGCACGTCAGCGTGCAGAACGGGAATGGGGGCCGGTCGAACACGTGAGTGCTCGATTCGAGTTTCGCGAAACGAATTATTATGCTTCGAGCATGGGACCAGACCTACTGAAGACCTTTCTGACGTTTCGGCAACGGTTCGATCCGGCCGATTTGCCCACGGTCAAGAATCTCACGAATACTTGGGAACGAGAATTTGCCGCAACTTCGCCTTGTACCGAACTGCGCCCCCTCAACCTGGACCCTGGCTACCTTTCTCAAGCGAAATTGGTGCTGGCTTCGACCAAGGATCACGCCCATCGGATCTATTTGAGTCAAGGGATCTATGCCGAAATTACCCTTTGTTACCGTGGCCGGACCTGGCAACAACAGCCCTGGACGTACCCCGACTACCAACGGCCCGACTATCATGAGTTCTTCACGCAATGTCGTCAGACGCTACGCGGCGAAAGCTAATTCCTAGGCCAACTGCGCCGGCGATCGAGGGGCAAGTACGATGAAGGGTCTGTTTGTGTTGGCGACTGTGTTGCCCGTCATGATCCTGAGCTGGTTGGCCGGTGGGTTGGTGCGTCGTTGGGCGATGGAGCGGCGGTTCTATGATCATCCATCCCAGCGCAAGGATCATGCACGTCCGGTTCCGTTAGGGGGCGGACTGGCGATTTGGTTCGCCGTCGTCGCGCCGCTGCTGACACTGCAATGGATCGCTCAGTACTATCCAGTTTGGTTGCAGAGCCAACTGCCAATGGAATTGGCACTTCACGTCGACGGGCTGCGCTCATCAGTTGGATCGCTCATGTTGTTACTCGGTCTGGCAACCATGGCCATGTTGTTGGGGTTTGCCGATGACTGCTGGCGACTGCCTTGGCAGCTTCGGCTTACTTGTCAATTTGTAATTGCCGCGATAGCCGTTGGCGGGGGTGAATGGAAGCTCACGTTGTATGTTTCTCAACCGTGGGTCACAAGTTGTATTAGTGTGATCTGGATCGTAATGCTCGTGAACGCATTCAATATGATGGACAACATGGATGGGCTCAGTAGTGGATGTGCAGCGATTGCCTGTGCGGCGCTGATGGCGATTTTACTTTGGGGCCCCAATCCTGAAGCGAAGGGTCCACAGTGGTTCTTGGCCGGTTTGCTCGGCGTGATACTGGGCGCTAATCTGGGCTTCCTGTATCACAACGCCTCACCGGCCCGATTGTTCATGGGGGATGCGGGAAGTTATTTTCTCGGATTTTGTTTGGCTGTTGTCACGATGCAGGCGAGTTATGCCAGTTATCAACCAGGTACGTGGCACGCCACCCTCGCGCCGCTATTGATCATGGCCGTCCCTTTGTATGACATGCTTTCGGTTCTGTGGATTCGATCGCGCGAAGGGAGAAGCGTTTTCCAAGCAGATCGCCGACACTTTTCCCATCGGTTGGTGGCGCGGGGATTGGCGCGTCCGTACGCCGTTGTCACGATTCACTTGCTGTCGACAACGTGTTGCCTGGCGGCTGTTTTGTTGCACCGCGTTGACAATCTCGGAGCTGGGTTGATTGTCGTCATCGTAAGCTGTGTCTTAGGAGTGATCGCCATGCTGGAAAGCGGTGGAGAAACTGCCACGTGAATCGTGCTCCGCGCAGCCAAGGTGGGCGTAGACATGTCCGTTCGACGCCCGCCGACAACGGTACGTCGAGCGTGCCGCTCATGGCCAAATTGATACCGGCCGGGCTATTCGCGCTATGTGTGGCAACGCCGCTCATTCCGAGCGAATCAGACGGATATGTCGGAACAAGCGTTGTGTTGGCGGTTGCTTGGGTCCTGTGGCTTGTCACCTGGGCCTTGGCGTGTGCAACGAATTCGAGATCCGGCGTACTGGCACGCGTTGGTCGAATTGATATCGTTTGGTTAATACTGCTCGTATTGCTCAGTATCAGTACTTGGTGGGCCATGCGGACCGGCAACCAGCGGCTTGCAGCGAACGATTGGGCGCGGTGGGTACTTGTCTTCACCATGCCGTTCTTGTGCCGACAAATCTTGGTCGAGCCTGTACATCAGCGATGTCTCGTACTCGTGATGGTCAGTATGGCCGTAATCTTTGCGGCGCACGGCTTCCATCAAGTGCTGTACACACAACCTCGAATGAGATTGGCCTATGAGCAGGATCCGGATACGACGCTGCGAGATTTGCGAATCGATGCTCCGGCGGGTTCAGCGTTACGAACTCAATTCGAAAATCGGTTGCGGAGTCCAGAACCCTTGGCCACCTTCGCACTTACCAATTCTTTGGCCGGCTTCCTCCTTCCTTGGTTAGGGATCGTCGTGGCATTGGCGGTACGAGGTACGCGTGAACGCGGTAACCGCCAGTTTACGGTATCACTATGGGTGATCATGGCGTTGTTGGTCGGTTGTTTTTGGCTCACAAATAGTCGATCGGCGCATGCGGCCTTCCTGATCGGAAGTTCGCTGGCAGTTTTGGGTAGCTGCCCTTCTCGGCAGCAAAGGCGGTTGGTTGTGGCTTTGCTGATCGCGGCCGGGACAATCGTCATATTGGCGGCGTTGGGCCACTTGCCAGAGGGACCGATACGTTCCGCCTGGCAATCGTTGAGCTATCGACTGGAGTACTGGCAGGCCACGTGGGCAATGATCTGGGATTACCCGCTCTTCGGCTGCGGTCCCGGTCAGTTTCAGGACACCTATACGGCTTATAAATTGCCGCAATCGAGCGAGACGATTGCAGATCCTCACAATATGTTCTTCGAATTGGCGGCTGTACTAGGACTCCCGGCCCTCTTAAGTTTTTTGCTACTGGGGACGATGGTGCGTACTCAGTCGGCTCCCGAGCCGTTTCTCCCAACTGCCACTCAGCTTGTCAGCTCGGCTGCGTCGCGCGAATCTGTCGTGTGGGCCGTGGGTGGAGCCGCAGCAGGTTACTTTTTTGCGTTCTTGCTGGGTGCGATCGTGGGCTTTCCTCCTGACGGAGTACTGATTTGGCTAGGTCTGCCGATAGCGATTGGTTGTCTCGCACAAGGTTGGGATTGGGTACATGACGGCGAGCTGCCAACATCGTGGATTTGGCTTGCGCTCCTGATGCTGATGGTCCATTTGATGGGAGCAGGCGGTGTAAGTTTTGCCGGTGTCGCCGTCGGTTTGGCTGTCCTCTGGGGGATTCTCGCGGCCCGCTCGTCAGGGGCGACGCCCCGGCCGCTCCCCTGGTGGGGGCCCGGAATTTGCGCGGTCCTGATGATCGTGGTCGTACAATGGGCCTATTGGCCGATGGTGCAAATGCAAGCATCACTTGCCGAAGGGGATCTGTTGGTGCAACAGGCGGGGCAGGGGAGGGACGCCGCCGACGTCCGGTGGAAACAAGCACTCGACGCCTACCAGCGGGGTGCGATGGCGGACCCGCTATCGCCGCAGCCGTGGATGCGTCTGGCTGCGATGAGTCACGCGGTATGGCTGCAATCGCATTTGAATAGGAATGCGAACGAGACGGTCCGCTGGCAGGAACAATTTATGGAGGCCTCCCGCCGCGTCATCGAATTGCAACCAAGATCTTCGGGCGCACTTCGACAAATCGGAATCTGGCACTTGGCCGCGTATCGGACGACAAATGAAAAGGAATTGCTCGCTCAGGCCTTGTCTCTGTTTGAACAAGCTCGTAGGCGTTATCCGAGTTTTGCTCCGTTGCAAGCAGAATATGCTTGGCTTGCTCACCTGGCTGGCCACGGTCCTGCGGCCCATTCTGCCGCGGTGCATGCCATGGAACTGGACCGTCTCAATCCGCACGAAGAGCATGCACTGTCACGACAGATTCTACCGGATCCCGGGCCTAGCCCGAACTGGTCGGCCGAACAACCCCCTGGTCCGGACAGTCGGGCTACCGACGATTGGATGCAGAGCTTGGCCCAATCGATGACGACGCCACCATGACCGTCGTAAAGACCATTGCGGACAGGGGGCGCATCGCGGGCGGTATATCGCGAGGCTTCTGCATTTCGGCTGCTTTCGGGTCAAATGCTGTCTATTTTAGCTATTAGCTGTCAAAATCGATGTAGCGCGGGTCGTTCACAATTTTGGCGCTGTAGTTTCACGGCCATTCCGTTACTGTTTGCATTGCTCCCGTACCCTGATCGGTTCCCGTCGTCTCACAAGTTCCATTCATACCATGACGCTTTCAAAAAAACTTCCCGTACTCTATACGCACCCCATCGGTTCTCTACCGCGTCCGCAAGCGGTTCGTGATTTGCTGAGTCAGCGTGACGAACGTCCAAACGATCCCGCAGTTCAGAGTGCACTCGATGATTGCGTACGATTCGCTATCCGACTTCAAGAGATTGCTGGATTGGACGTGGTCAGTGACGGAGAATGGCGTCGCACGCAATACATCCAAGAGTTCCTCAATCGCGCCGGTGGGTTTGAGGATTGCCGTCGTTTCGAACATCAAGGAGAAGTGAAGACGACCAAAGTTGTCGTTCGCCGGATGCCGACCGGAGGTCCAGTCTTTGCTGAAGATGCGAGGTTTTTGGTTGCAAATACCGATCGATGCACAAAGTTCGCGCTCCCGAGTCCATTTCTCATTGCCGTCCGGTATTGGCACGAAGACTACAGTCGAGATGCTTATCCCACGGCTCAGCATTTTATGGATCATTTGACCGAGATCCTCAGAATGGAGGCTCAAGTCTTAGCCGAGGTTGGTGTCGACATGATTCAACTGGATGATCCGGCCTTGACGTATTATTGTGATCCAAAATTGATGTCAGGGACATCTTCCCATGATCAACGATTGCACCGGATGTGGGATGCCAATCGCGAAGTCCCTGCGGCCGTGGATGCAATCAATCAGATCGCTGACGGTCTTTCGGCGGAGGTGCACCTGCATTCGTGCCATAGCGTCTACAAGCGACGTGCGGACGTCACGGGGGATTACAAACCATTGCTCCCCCGCCTGGAAAAATTGCGAGTCGACCGTGTGAATCTGGAGTTCGCTTACCCAGAAACCGGAGATCTTAGTGACTTGGAGTTGCTCCCAGCACACTTGGGAGTTGGCATCGGAGTTGTTGACGTTCGATCGGAACAACTTCAAACGGTGGAGGAAATAGCAGCCCTTGGACGCACAGGAGTCGAGCAATTAGGCGTTGGACGAGTGGCACTCAATCCCGACTGCGGCTTTGCCCCCGACGCTGGCGAACCCCCAACGATTGACGAGGCCTACCAGAAACTTTGTCGCTTGTCCGAGGTGGCTCGGCAACTTCGCGGCGAGCTACAATGCGGTTAGCGATGTAGGCGGTGGCTTTGTCGGCATTTTTCCAGGCAATTTCAAAGCGGGGAATCAAGTAGTCGGGTAGATGTCTTGGCGGGCATCGCCCTAGAATTTGTCGTGGCATTCGAATTCCAGAGGCTGGGTGCCAGCGAAGAAATGAAACCGAGGGTTCGCGTTAGCATGAAGATTGTCTGCAGTGCAATCGCTGGTCTGCTTGTGGGAGGACTGCTCGGCCTAGTGCAGGCCTTTTGGATGGAATCGGGTGGGGTGGACCTTCGTGCGAATGTGACGCTTAGCCCGCCGGCGCCGGAAGATCTAGACCCCTCGGCCAGCGCGGCAAATCCGGCCATTGCGCCGAGTTTTTCCGATAAACCCCACCTGCTCGTGGATCATCCCGTGCATCATTTTGGTGTGATGCCGGCTGAGGCGACGGGCAGTCACGGATTTCTTCTTACCAACGAGGGCGGGGTTCCGCTCACCTTGGAGGTGGAACGAACGACTTGCAAGTGTACCGGTGCGAAGGTTGGTCAGTCGAGCTTGGCGCCGGGCGAATCGACCAAGGTCGTTCTGGAATGGAAGACTCAAGGGTTCGACGAGGAATTTCGTCACGGCGCGACGCTCAAGACGAACGATCCCACGCAACCGACGGTGCTTTTGCAAATCGAAGGCCGCATTACCAACATTCTCCGTGCTGTCCCCGGACGTTTACGGGTAGATCGGATCTCAGTCCATGAGACTCAGCAGTTTGACGTGCGAGTCTACAGTTATCGTGATCAGCCGTTATCCCTGGCGGAGCATGAGTGGGCGATGCCTGAACTTGCACCGCAGTTTCAGTTTGAGGCCCGTCCATTGGGGCCCGACGAATTAGCTCAGGAAGCTGACACGCGACACGGATATCATGTAGTCCTTCGAATACTACCCGGACTTCCGATGGGCAACTTCTCGCAAATCCTACGGTTGGCAACAAATTACGATGACATGGATATGCTCGAAATCTTCATTTCCGGCACATGTATTAGCGACATTACGCTCATGGGAGCCGGCATCCAGGCAGACACTCAGGTGCTGAATTGGGGTGTGGTCGACGGCACCACGGGGGGAGTCCGCGAGGCGATGGCAATAGTGCGTGGTCCGCATCGCGAAAAAATAGAGTTTGAGCAGGTTGCCAGCGAACCGCCTGGCATTTTTCGCGTGGAGGTCGGCGAGGCACAACCCTTTAATCAGGGTATCGTCACCAAGGTGCCGATCAAGATCCATATCGACCCAGGACACGCGCCGATAAGTCGACTTTCCGGAAATTCGAACGCTGATTTAGGACGTATTGATTTGAAAACTAATCATCCCGATACTCCCACCGTATCGATTTATGTTCGATTTGGAATAAAGTAGGCCTGCGCAGCGGCGGGGATGACTGACAAGATTGTATTCGTGGGATTAAGCCGCTAGGAATGGAGTCGTTGATGTTGGCACGAGTGAATCCCCGCAGGACGGGCGGACTGTGGATCTTCCTTGGGATCGCATTGTTATTCGGTGGGAGCATCATTCGACCGCGATGGGGAATGGTTTTGGCGGCCGGTGAATCTTCTGACACTGGACTCCCGAATCTAGAACCTCCGGCAACGCAGGCTCCGGACCTTGAAGACCCATTTCGCGGTTGGGAACTACCGGAGAAGCCGCGTGCTGTCTTGTTCCTATCAGGGAGGCAATATGGCTACATTGAGCCTTGCGGTTGTACCGGATTAGCGAATCAAAAAGGGGGGCTGGCTCGGCGTTTTTCCCTTCTGTCGATCCTACGCCACGAGAAAGGCTGGCCGATTGTGCCGCTAGATGTGGGCAATCAAGTCCGCCGCTATGGGAAACAGGCAGAAATTCAGTTTAGCGCGACCATTGACGCGTTACGGGCGATGCAATACGAGGCCGTAGGTTTGGGGCCCGATGACCTTCGTCTCTCGGTGGGCGACCTTGTGAGCGTGGTGGTAGGTGAAGGTACAAGCCAAGGTGCCCCCTTCGTATGCGCTAATGTGAATATTTTGGGGATGATCGAAAAACGATTTCACGTGGTGGAAAAGAACGGCGTTCGAATCGGTATCACCGCCGTGCTGGGCGATACCTATGCACACGAAGTTAATTCCCCGGAAATCGAAAAACAGAGTATCGGAAAATCATTGCCTGGCGTGCTACACGAGATGCGAAAGCAAAATTGTCATGTGACGGTGATGCTAGCGCACGCGACCGACGAAGAATCCGAGGAACTTGCGCGCAAGTACCCTGATTTTCAGCTCGTTGTCACTTCGGCGGGGGCAGGCGAACCGGCGAATCAGATTCGGGCAGTGGAGGGAGCCCGCGGACGCATGATTCAAGTGGGGACGAAGGGTATGTATGTTGGCGTGGTGGGAATCTACGGTGAACCGGGACAGCTTAAGGTACGCTACGCTCGTGTGCCGCTTGATGCTCGTTATCCCGATGCTCCCCCAATGATGAACTCGTTGGCCGCGTATCAGCTGCAACTGAAGACAGAAGGATTAAAAAGACTCGGGCTAGAACCTATCCCGCATCCGACGGGGCGAAAATTTGTGGGGTCGGACGCGTGTGCCGAATGCCATGAGGCGGAATACGAAAAATGGAAGCAGACACCACATGCTCATGCTACGGAATCGTTGCATACTCCCAAGGAGCGGTCCCACGTTCCGCGTCATCACGATCCCGAATGTCTGAGTTGTCATGTCACGGGTTGGAATCCCCAGGAGTTTTTTCCCTACGTCACTGGCTACTTGGACTTTGAAAAGTCGCGTGCCATGCACGGCAACGGTTGCGAAAACTGCCACGGGCCAGGCGCGAGCCACGTTGCCGCGGAGAGCGGAGCCCTTAAAGCGACCGAATCGCAGAAGAAAGCCTTACAAACTCAAATGCATGCGGAACTCCATGCCGATACCTGTTTGAGCTGCCACGACTTGGATAATAGTCCTGATTTCCATGCCCCGGGCGCGTTGGAAAAATATTGGGGGAAGATCGCCCACTAGCACCTCCCGGCGCACCATTTGCGTTCGGGGAAGAGCAGTGGCAGTTCGGCTCCAGCGCCTCGTGCGAGCCATTGGATGGGAGAATTTGCTTGACAAGTCGCATTTAAGCATTAGACTGGCCGCTGCGTCGGGTCGGCTCGTTGATTGTGCCAGTTTTTTCCGGCGGAACGCCAAGTTCCGTAAGTCGGGCTGTGTGCTTTGAAAGCTAAGGGGGCTTCCAATGAATGCGTGTCGTAGTTTCCGGATCGTTTTTACTGCCGCAATTCTTTCCTTGTTTGCGACATCGGCCCAAGCCGCGTTGTGGACAGCCAATGTGCTCATTGATGGCCTTCAAGAAACGCCCGCGGTGGTAACTCCCGGATCGGGAACCGCCGTAGTCACCTTCGATGACACTTCCGGTGCGATGAGCGTTAACGGCACGTTTTCCGGGTTAATCGGAACCGCAAACAACGCTCACATACACGGGTATGCAGCGGCCGGATCGCCAGCGGGAGTCGTATTTGGCTTGGCGTTTACTGCCGCGACGTCCGGTAGTATCTCAGGTAACGGCATCATCCCACCGGCGAATTTCGCGGATGTATTGGGCGGAAAGACGTAGATCAACATACATTCAACCTTTAAGGTTGGGGGAGAGATCCGAGGTCAGGTCGTCAACTTTGTTGTTCCGGAACCCGCAACGTCCGGTTTGTTGGCTCTTGCTGGTCTTGGCCTCTTACAGTTGCGGAAGCGCCGTTAAAGGTTGCATTCAAATCTCGTTCGCAGCCCACCGGGCAACGCCGTAGCTGATTTATTTTGCGTACGAAAAGATCGGGCCTGAGCCAGATTGGTAAAGTGA
>JAQCHP010000106.1 GCA_027619595.1 Planctomycetota bacterium | reverse complement strand
GCCAGCACATCGTGCACGACGTTCCCGAAGACATCGGTCAAACGGAAATCGCGTCCGGCGTAACGATACGTGAGTCGCTTGTGGTCAATCCCCAGCAGGTGCAAAATCGTGGCGTGTAAATCGTGTGCCGTGGTAGGCTTATCCACCGCTTGGAAACCAAACTCATCGGTCGCCCCGTACGCCGTTCCGCCACGAATACCACCGCCGGCCATCCAAACGGAGAAGCCGTAATGGTTATGGTCGCGCCCGAGCTTGGATGAGCCGTCCGACGACAGTTCCACCGTGGGAGTCCGTCCGAACTCGCCACCCCAAATGATCAACGTGTCTTCAAACATTCCCCGCTGTTTTAGGTCGGCCATGAGTGCCGCAATCGGGCGATCAATTTCGGCCGCCAACTTGCGGTGGTTCTTCGTTATTTCGGTATGATTGTCCCACGGCTGGCCCCCGCCATGCCACAATTGGACATAGCGAACGCCGCGTTCAATCAGGCGACGTGCAATGATCGTTTGTCGAGCATGCGTCCCCTCACCGTACATCGCGATCGTTGCCGCAGACTCCCGCGACAGGTCAAAGGCATCGGTCGCTTCCATTTGCATGCGGAACGCTAGTTCAAACGACTTCGTGCGGGCATCCAAGCGTTCGTCAATTCGGTTTGTCTGGTGTTTTGCATTCAGCTGTATCAGCATTTGCAACTGACGTTTTTGTGCTGCCGAGGTAACCTGGGGATGTTCAATGTTGGCAATTAATTTGCTCACTTCGGTATGTGTCGAGTCGATATAGGTGCCCTGAAACGCGCCCGGCAAGAAGCCTGCTTGCCAATTTTCGGTATCTTTGATGGGCAATCCCTGGGGGCACATCGCCACAAATCCCGGGAGATTTTGGTTTTCGGTCCCCAGCCCGTACAGCACCCACGCGCCGACGCTAGGCCGCGCTTGCACCGAATCGCCACAATTCATCAGCATCAGCGAAGGTTCGTGATTCGGGACTTGGGCCACCATCGAACGGATGACTGCCATGTCGTCTGCATGCTGGGCACAGTGTTGGAATAATTCACTGACTTCCAAACCGCTCTGGCCGAATTTCTTAAATCGGAAGGGGGATGGAAAGGCAGCTCCGGTACGACGTTCGGTCGTTAGATTGATAGGAATTTCTTGCCCCGCATACTTGGTCAGTGACGGTTTGGGATCGAATGTGTCGACTTGCGAAGGTCCGCCATTCAAAAAGAAATGGATCACGCGCCGCACACGCGGTGTATGATGCAGTCCAACGCGATCCATCGAACCGCCACTCCCGGGCAGCGTCTCGCGTGCGTAAGCAATGTCGCCCGAGTCTCGTAACAACGCTTGGAGTCCCAATGCGCCCACCCCGAGACCGGTATTCGACAACCACCTGCGGCGGTCGGAAGTTGTTAGTTGTTCCATGGGTAGTCCCTCAGGCGTGTGGTTCCCTAGACTCGTCAATCGACGAACATGAATTCATTTGTCGAAAGCAGCACTTGAGCCAATTGCGCCCAGGCACTGATCTTGGGTTGATGGGCGTCGGTTGGGGCTGCTGTTACCTCAAGTTTCGCAGCCTCAGCTTGTGCTGACTGTACTAACTGCAGTGCGGATGCAGTTTCTTCCGGTGTCGGTGGTCGCTGATAGATTTGCGAGTACATCATGGAAACTTGTTCTGTCGCGTCTGGCGTCAAACGAGCCACATAATCGGCCAGCGCAGTCGCACGATCGATCACTAAGCGATCGTTCAAAAAGAAAAGCCCTTGCTGTGGCACGGAAGTCTCTTTGCGCGCTGGCATGTGCAGATCGGGATTGGCGAAGTCAAAGATACGAAACGTGTCTGGCAAGAACTGGCGATCGACCATGCCGTACAAGGTGCGTCTCACGAATTGCGGTGCGAAGAGATCTGCAGGCTTTCCCTTCAGTTCCAGTCTTAAGCCGTTGCTGGCCTGGAAGAGGGCATCTCGCATCTCTTCGAAGGATAACCGGTGCGGATTCTTTCGCCACAAGAACCGATTATCAGGGTCAATCTGCCGGGCACGCGCAAGATCGTGTCGATTTTCCGGCCCCTGCGTGCCGCGCTGATAGGCGGCGGACAGGACGATCCGTCGATGCAACTTCTTCAAGCTCCATTTTTCTTGGATCAGCCGAGTCGCGAGCCAATCCAGCAGTGCGGGGTGCGTCGGAGGAGCGGCCCGCCTACCAAAATCACTAGCCGAATCGACGAGGCCACGCCCGAAATGACCCTGCCAAATGCGGTTGACCATGACGCGTGCCGTCAGTGGATTCTGCGGGTCGACGATGGCTTGTGCCAATTCCAAGCGACCACTCCCCTGCTGGAATGGCCGGCGATCCGAGCCCGCTAGGCACTGTAAAAATTGGCGGGGCGTTGGCTTGCCCGGTTGCAGAGGATTTCCACGGCGGAATACGAACGGATCGACCGGGTGCTTGCGGTCGACAAGCAGCATCGCGTGCGCCGGCGCAGCGGGCGATGCAATGGACCAGCGGTCTACTTCCCCTTGTAGCTTCCACAGCGCTTCAGTTGACGGCGTGTCGAAGTGTCGCTCCGATTCAGAAATAGGTTCCCGCGGTATTTCGCAGGGGGACTCTTCGCCGTACAGAACCGCACGTAGCGATTCGGCATGGGGATCGTTCAAGCCAGTCGGCTGACTCTGGCCGGTTGGCTGTGTCGTCTCTTGCTGCGGATTTTGTCCTTGTTGCGGAGTCTGTGCGGCCGCAATTTTCAATATGCCCTTCCATTGTTCGTCGATCGCAGTAAAAACCTGCACGTAGCGGTCGACCAGGTCGTTCCGTGAACTTGGTACCGTGGTAAATTGCGCAGCAATTGTCGGGTGGATTTTGTCGCGATCTTGCTGTAGCTCGACGTGAACCTTAGGTGCCTCTTGATTCCAATCTTCAACAGCGATACGAGCGTAGCGGTGCCACGGTTCAAAAATGGGATTGGATTGACGCGCCATGCGGCCCAAGAAGTCTTGCCACCGCCGGACCATCGTTGGTTGAACGTCAGTGCTATCGATGAAGACGTCGAAGCCGTCCCGTGGGTATTTTTCAAGTTCAAATTGCGCCATTAAGTAGTCACGCAGGCGAGCCCGCACACGATTTGCGTGTTCAAGCCGGTGTTCGGTCATGGCCTTGTCAAGCTTGTCCTGCCGCTCTTGCCGGCCTTGTTCAAACTCGGGGTAATCTTTTCGCGAGGAATCCGCAGCGGAGATCGGCACAAGTTGTTCGGCACTACTTCGGAACACACCGTAGAGCGAATAGTAGTCTTCCGTCGGGATCGGATCGTACTTGTGACTATGGCAACGTGCACAGGCGACCGTCAGTCCCAGCATCCCCCGCGATACCACGTCAATCCGATCATCGATAATATCGTGCGGTATGCCCAGAAACCGACGCCCTAGCGTGAGGAACCCCATGGCAGGCCAGTGTTGCGGTTGGTCGTGAGCGGCCTGGTCTGCAGCCAGTTGCAACAACAAAAATTGGTCGTACGGCATGTCATTGTTCAACGATTGCACGACCCAGTCGCGATAGCTCCAGGCATGTACCCATGTCCGTTCTTCACGTCCATAGACGTAACCTTTGGTATCAGAATAACGGGCTACGTCCAACCAATGGCGGCCCCACTGTTCGCCAAAGAAAGGCGAATTGAGATAGCGATCCACCAGTCGTTCGTAGCAGTCGGGACGCTGGTCCGCCATAAAGTCACGGATCTCACGATCGGTCGGAAAAAGTCCCGTGAGGTCGAGCGAAAGACGCCGAATGAGCGTGCGGCGGTCCGCCGGCGGAGCGGCTACCAATTGCTGATCGACCAGTTGGGCGTTGATAAACGTATCAATAGCATTCAGTTCGGTGGCATTGATTGCGATCAGGTCCCTCGGTCGCACGATCGGCAACGGCGGATCGGAAATTGGCTGAAACGCCCAGTGCGAAGAGGCCGGGTCGACCGTCGACGGACTTGCTTCGGTCCAAGGAAGCCCCTGCTCAACCCATCGCACTAGGAGCGAGACCTGTTCGTCGCTGAGCGGATCGTCGGGGGGCATCTTGAGCTCCCCCGTTCGCCGAATTGCGTGTACGAGCAGACTTGCGCCCGCATCTCCCGCGACGGTCGCGGGGCCACTTTCGCCGCCACGCAAGATGGCTTCTCGGGAATCGAGTCGCAATCCCCCCGACTGCTCGTCAGGACCATGGCAACTTTGGCACGATGCGATCAATAGCGGACGTATTTTTTGCTCGAAAAAGTCTTGTTCGATGCTGGCGTGGGCGGCCTGCACCGAGGGATCCGCCCCATGCGCTGGGACGTCACGCATCACCAGCCCGAAGGGACTAGGCACACCGAGCGATAGAAACACGATGAGTAGCCACCCATCGGCCATTGAGAGACGACTTCTAGATCGTAATGATCGTCTCGTCATAGAGGACTCTCTCTCGTTATCGGCCGCGGGTAGATGGCCTTTAGGGGGCCCGTGTCTCTTGGAGGTTCCGGGCGCTCGTCGTGGGTGTGCGGTCGCGCCACGGGGCGTGACATTCGTCTCATCGCTACTACAGTATAACAACCCGTCAGCCCATTTGAAAACCTCTTGTACTCTTCTGCATTCGCGTTGCCCCTAAACTCAGCCCCAATTTCGTCGTCGAATCGGCTGTCACGGGCAAATTGGCTCCAGGGTAGGATTATGCCGGGGCAGGACTGGTAAATCGTAGTGGATGCTCCCTAACCCCCTTGCAGAGCGTGTTTAAACCAGTAAACTGTCGCTCTAATTGGTGTAGGTAAGAAATATAGAGTCGATGGAGTATTGTTTACGGCATTCGCGCGAAAGAGGGGATTGGTCTGTCCCATTGCGGAGCTGACTTAAGGGTCTCGCCTGATCGGGCAGGGTTGTTGGGTAAATAGCGCATGACAATTACAAAAGAGCGAAAAAAGGAAGTTATCCGTGAGTTCCGTTTGGCCGAACAGGACACCGGGTCTCCCGAAGTTCAGATTGCCGTATTGACGAATCGGATCAATGCGTTGACTGAGCACATGCGCTTACACAAGAAAGATTATGCCAGCCGACGTGGCTTGCTAATGCTGGTGAGTCGACGGCGCAGGTTGTTGGATTATCTTAAGAGTATCGACTTACAGCGGTACTTGGAGATTATTCGTCGCCTAGAAATTCGAAAATAGTTTTTCGATGCCAGCTCGCGATAAGTCAGTTTGCCCAGCTTGGTTGGGGTAGTTCTCTTTCCTTCGTCGTAGCGGTTTGTGTCTGTAGCCGCTTCAATGCTGAATTTTGGTCCTGCGCGGCATGGGCGTGCCACGTGGGAAACGTCGACTCTCCCAGCAGCATCACGCCCGCGAGGAAATAAAACGTGAATCTTATTAGAGTAGAAAAGCAGATTGGCGCATCGATTCTCTCATTAGAGACAGGTGTGTGGGCCAAGCAGGCAGGTGGTTCGGTCCTGGCCAGGTACGGCGATACCGTCGTGTTGAATGCGAGTACGACAGGACCGGGTCGGCCGGGAATTGATTTTTTTCCGCTCACGTGCGACTACCGTGAACGGGTATCGGCGGCCGGTAAGTTTCCCGGCGGCTTCATTAAGCGTGAAGGCCGTCCGACCCTGAAGGAAACTCTGACGTCCCGCTTGATGGACCGTCCAATTCGTCCCTTGTTCCCCGACGGATTCCGCGACGAAGTTCAATGCCAATCGATTGTTCTGTCGAGCGATCGGCAAAACGACGGTGATATGCTCGCCATGAACGGGATCTCCGCTTCGTTGCTCATCTCGCCAATTCCATTCGACGGGCCGGTTGCTTCCGTGCGTCTCGGTCGTGTCGATGATCAATGGATCGTATTTCCCACGCACGACGAACTTGAAGGCAGTGAGCTGGACCTGATCGTGTCGGGGAATCGTGATTCGGTCCTCATGATTGAAGGTTTTTCCCGTGAATTGCCGGAAGAAATTATGTTCCAGGCGATTGTCGAAGCTCATCGTTATGTGCAACAGGTATGTGATCTGCAGATGGAACTGATGGAACGAGTGCAGCCACGTAAAGCGGCCGTCAAGCTGGCTGACAATTCGGCCCTCATTCGTAATATCAAGGACCGCTGCTTTTCCGCGCTCAAAGATGCCAAGCTTACCCCTGGTAAGCACGATCGTGCGGATGCCGTTACGCGTGTCAAGGAGCAAGTGCAGAAAGAGATCATTCCTGATCCAGCCGCTGAAGGTGCCACATCAGCAGAAGCGTTCTCACAGGCATGGAGCGCGATCGTTGAGTCGGCAGTGCGTGACCTGATCCTGAGCGGTCATCGTCCCGACGGTCGATCCAATACGGAACTTCGCGACATTCAGTGCTTTGTCTCGCTCTTGCCGCGCACGCACGGATCGGCCATTTTTCAGCGAGGTGAAACGCAGGCGCTGGTCACCGTGACGCTCGGTACATCACGTGACGAACAGCGTGTGGACGGATTGCAGGAAGAGTATTCCAAGAAGTTCATGCTGGACTATAATTTTCCGTCGTTTTCCGTGGGTGAATGCCGTCCGAATCGTGGGCCTGGTCGCCGTGAATACGGACATGGAGCCTTGGCGGAACGCAGCGTTAACCCGGTGCTGCCCGATCCAGATACGTTTCCCTACACAGTGCGGGTTGTATCGGATATTTTGGAGTCCAATGGGTCGAGTTCGATGGCCACGGTATGTGGTGCCATTCTAGGTCTCATGGATGCCGGCGTTCCCATCACCAATCCCGTCGCCGGAATTTCGGTTGGATTAGTGCAGGAGTCACCCGATCGCTGGGTGCTGCTCACCGATATCATCGGTGACGAAGATCATTACGGTGATATGGATTTCAAGATTGCCGGTACTCAAAACGGTATTACCGGAATTCAATTGGATCTCAAGATCCGTGGTATTTCTCATGAAGTGATTCGCGCTACGTTATCGCAGTCCCGCGAAGCCCGCATGGAAATCTTGCGGTCGATGCTCATGACGATTTCGCGACCGAAAGACGATATTTCCGAGTGGGCACCGCGTCTACTTTCGACGAACATCCACCCAGAAAAGATTGGTCTCTTGATTGGTCCGGGTGGCAAGACGATTCGTGCCATCCAAGAGTCCACAGGTGCTGTGATTGAAGTCAACGACGATGGTCGCGTCACGATCGCTAGTAGCAACGCCGAAATGGCGCAGGCTGCCATGGACCAAGTCGAAGCATTGACCGCGTCCGTACAGATTGGAAAAATCTACAACGGGCGTGTTACCAGTGTGAAGGACTTTGGCGTCTTCGTGGAGATCCTGCCAGGTCGCGATGGCCTGTGTCATATCAGCGAGTTGTCCGAGGAATATGTGCGGAACGTGGGAGACGTCTGCAAAATCGGCGATTCCATGCGAGTGATCGTGATCGATATCGACGATCATGATCGTGTCAAATTGAGCCGTCGGCGAGTCGACGCGCCCGTTGAAGCGTCGCCGCCTCCTCAGGTCTAGTTGACGGGTCACTTCGGGCGGTATTCGCCGTGTTCGAGCCGCCCAGGTGGTCATGATGATGGAACGGTCGGTCCGCAGTCCGCGGGCTGATCGTTTGTCAAAAGAGCGTGCGCAGGTCATGGGTGAAAGCCAGCAACAACCGCAGTACGACGAATTTACGCAGCGACTTGTGCAGCAGTACCATGAAGTTGCGCAATTGGCCGGCGCTCTAGCTCACGAAATCAAGAATCCGTTGTCTGTGATTCGGATGAACGTCGAGCTATTGGCAGAAGATTTAGGGGCACCAACCACTCCCCAACAGCGACGTGCACTGCAAAAGCTGCTAGTCGTACAGCAACAGTGCCAAAGACTCGAGAACCTGCTCGACGATTTCCTCAAATTCGCGCGCCTCCGCCGGCTGGAACTTTGCCCCGGGTCGCTCAATGATCAGTTGGGTCAAGTATTGCGAATGTATGAGCCCTACGCCCAACAGACTGGCGTCACTATCAGTCGATTCCTCGACCCCGACCTGCCCACCGTCATGTTGGACGAACAGACTCTGCAAGCGGCACTTCTCAATCTCGTTAAGAATGCTGTGGATGCAATGCCCGACGGAGGAACCCTCACTGCCAGAACGCGATTGACAAGAACGGGAGTTGCTCTCGATCTGATTGACACGGGGCACGGTATCGACGAAGCAACTGCCACCCATATGTTCGACGCTTTTTTTTCTACCAAGGACGGTGGTTCAGGGCTCGGCTTGCCCACCGCACGAAAGATTATCGAAGCGCATGGTGGGACGATTGATGTACAGAGCAAGATTGATTGTGGGACGAGCTTTACTTTGCAGTTCCCCACGCCTGCCCGTTTGCAAGCACATCTGGCGGCTGGAAAAGGAGCCGCCGATCAGGTCCTAGACAATCCGCAGCCCTCCCTGCTCCGCTCTGCAGAACAACTTGTTATCCCCACCGTGCCGACAAGGCTGGATCCATGAACGATTCTCCAATCGATAGCAGTTCCACACCAACTACGATTCCCATCCGGGTTCTTGTCGTTGACAACGACAAGAACCACGCGCAGGCCATGGCGGAGACCTTGGAGCGTGTGGGGTATGCTTGCACTGCCGCTACGTCGGGTCCGGAAGGAGCCCGCTTTATCGAACAGGGGACGTTCGATGTTGTAATTACCGACCTGGTTATGAATGAAGTCGATGGCGAAGCGATCTTGCGATTAGCGCGAGAATGTCTCCCTGCTTGCGAAGTCATTGTGGTTACAGGCCACGCATCGGTGCCGAAAGCGGTTGAAGCGATGCAGCAGGGCGCATTCAATTTTTTAGAAAAACCACTCAATACCGACCGTTTGCGCGCTGTAGCTCAGCGAGCCGCCGATGCAGTACGCTTGAAATTGGCCAATGTTGACTTGCAGCAACGACTTGATGAACGCTTTGGATTCGAAGGGATTATCTACGCCAGCGAAACCATGAAGCGGGTCGTCGAGCGTGTTAAACGCATTGCCCCAACCGATGCCACTGTCTTGATCAGCGGCGAAACCGGGACAGGCAAGGAATTGATCGCGCAAGCCATTCATCAAAATAGTCCCCGCAAGAAAAAGCCGTTTGTCGCTTTGAATTGTGCGGCCTTGAGCGAACACCTGCTGGAAAGCGAGTTGTTCGGGCATGTGAAAGGTGCCTACACCGACGCAGGCGCTGACCGCGTGGGACGATTTGAATACGCCCACGGAGGTACGTTGTTCCTGGACGAAGTGGGCGATATGCCCATGCCGACGCAGATTAAGCTCTTGCGGGTCTTGGAAAGCGGCGAAATCGTACGGGTCGGTGAAAATAAGCCGACGCAAGTCAATGTGCGGTTGCTGTCGGCGACCAACCGAGATTTGAACGATGCGATTCAGTCAGGAGCCTTCCGCCATGACCTCTATCATCGACTCAAAGTTGTGACGATCGATTTGCCAGGTCTCAAGCACCGGCGAGAGGATATTATTCCGCTTATCGATCACTTTCGGAAAATGTTCAATAAGAAGCATCACAAGCAGATTAAAGGGTTGAGTAGTTCGGTGAGCCGCAAACTCTTTGCCTACGATTGGCCGGGGAACGTACGGCAAGTACGGAATTTTGTCGAGAGTATGGTGGTCGTCGACAATGATACCATCTTGGATGAAGACGATCTCCCCATGGAACTCATGGAAGTACAAGAACGCGAAACCGTACCAACCGATGGAGCGAGCAATACGCCGTGGAATTTAGTTGGCCGCCCGTTGGAAGAGATTGAACATTGGGCGATTGAACAGACCTTACGACTTGCCCACGGTAATCGCGAAGAAACCGCACGCATCTTGGGGATCGGTGCCCGTACGCTGTACCGGAAGATTAAGGACTATGGGCTGTAAATGGGCAAGATACACCAACTATCTGCGCACGTCGTCAACAAAATCGCTGCGGGAGAAGTCATTGAACGACCAGCCAGTGTCGTCAAGGAACTTGTCGAGAATTCGCTCGACGCCGGAGCCACACGGGTCGACGTGACCTTGCGGCAAGGTGGTGTGGAACTCATTCGAGTTGCCGACAATGGATTCGGAATCGCAGCCGAAGATATACCACTAGCGATTGCCAGTCACGCCACAAGCAAAATTGAAGGCGATGAACAACTTTTTTCCGTGCGGACGCTCGGATTTCGCGGTGAGGCGCTGGCTTCCATTGCGTCGGTCAGCCGTTTCCGGTTGGAATCGCGAACAAATGAAAACGATAGCGGACATGTACTGCAGGTTGTGGGTGGGACAATCGAGGAGGGGGTACTACCTTGCGGTGGCCCGGTGGGGACTCGGATTGAAGTGAACGATTTGTTCTTCAATACGCCGGTTCGGCGTAAATTCCTACGTACGACTTCGACGGAGTTGGGGCACGTAACCGAGGCTATCACTCGACTGGCACTCGCCTTTCCCCAAGTCCATTTCGTCCTGAGGCATCAAGAGCGGACGGTGTACGACCTACCGGCTACCGATAGTTGGCGAGATCGTATTGCAGCCTTCTTCGGTCGCGAATTGGCCGAGCACTTGATTTGGGTTGATCAATACGACGAAGAACTTCAATTGGAGGGATTCGTGGCCGATCCTTCCTATACGAGGGCCAATGCGCGGTTGCAGTATTACTTCCTGAATCAACGCTATATCCGCGACAGGTCGTTACAGCATGCACTTTCGGAAGCGTATCGCGGCTTGATCATGACCGGACGCTATCCGATCGCATTTTTACGTCTGGAAATGCCACCGCACCTGGTGGACGTCAACGTCCATCCAACCAAACTGGAAGTTCGATTTCAAGATGGAGGTAAGGTCTATAGTCGAATCTTGGGCACGTTGCGAAATAAATTTCTGACAAGTAATCTCACGAAATCGGTTCCGTTGGACCAAAATCGGTCCCAGGACCCACGCAGTAGTACGTTTTCCCCTACGGCTACCACCGGCATTCCCATGGCTCCCGCCGTACCGGAATTGCCGTGGGATAAACACGATTCCGCGGACGCTCGATCGGCCATTCGTGTCTGGGCGGAGCAGTTAACGCCGTCAGTTGCTCACCGCGGGGATGCGTTTCCAATAGCTCCCGTAATCGATTCCGGTCCGGTGGCGGCTGCGGCAGGCATTCAGGTCGTATCTGGGACGACTCGTACAGATTCTCCCCATTCAAGTGTCGGTGCAATGCACCCGTTTCCGCCGGTAGGCCAACCGGCTCTTGAGACCGTTGCCAAAACGCCGGTTATGACGCAGACACTTGGGCAAACGACTCAATCTCCTTCTGCCTCGATTGCTGATTCCCGCGGCGCCAGTTCCGAGATGGGGCGTGCCATCGATTCGAAGTCATCTACGATTCCCATCGCGCCTCCTGTGGCGGGAAGTGCGGCGACGACGCGACGTGCGATGGGGTTGCAGATCCACGATCGATACCTGGTGTGCGAATCGGGTGAAGGGCTTGTCGTCATCGACCAACACGCGTTACACGAACGGATTTTGTATGAGAAGCTTCGTGAGCGGGTCGGCAAAGGTGGACTAGAACAGCAGCAGCTACTCGTCCCTGAGCCCGTCGAATTGACCGGCCAAGAGGCTGCTGCGCTGTTGGAAGCGCGTGACATGCTGAACAACCTGGGGGTCGGCATTGAAGATTTTGGCGGTGCGACCGTTGTCGTCAATTCCTACCCAGCAATGCTCCGGCACTTCCGCCCCGATCAGTTGCTCAAGGAATTGGCTGAGCTGTTACTAACGGGCAAGAAGCAACTCGCCCAAGAAGATGTTCTCGACCAGCTTCTCCATACCATGGCCTGCAAAGCTGCGGTAAAGGCTGGCGATCGGTTGACACCCGACGAAGTTACGGCTCTTTTGGATCAACGGGGCTTGATTCAGGACTGGCACCATTGTCCCCATGGCCGTCCAACCACTTTAGTTTTCAAACAATCTGAGCTGGATCGTTATTTCGGCCGCATTTAGCCCAGTGTCGCCCTTCGCTCCGCGAAGGGACGCTCTCTTTTCCCATCAAAAAAACAGCCGCACCAGATTTCGGTGCGGCTGCGTTTAGACAAAGAATTTGCGTTCGTTAGGAATCGACTAGCGGCGTCGTGCGGCAAGCAGTCCCACGAGGCCCAGGCCCAGAATGCCAAAACTGGCGGGCTCTGGCACCGAGCTCGGACCGACGTCAGCTTGTCCCCAGCAATTGAACACAGCTGCAAGATCAGCACCGTCAACGTTTCCATCACCCCCCGGCACGTTGATATCGGCTGGGCTGCCGATGTCCACCGGGCCCCAGGCGTTGTAGATAATCGCGACGTCGGCACCGTCGGTTGTTCCATCACCGTTGAGGTCACCACCACAGGTTGCGCTCACTGCATTAAGGGCTTCCGAGATCGGCACCACGGAATTCTTGATGCGAATATAGTCCCACTCGACACCGACGTTTGTGCCGCCGTCTGCTGCCCCGAAAATTAAAGCATTATCATCCTGGCCCCCCATAAGACTATTACCTGACTGGTGGCTCACTGTCTTGACAAGGTTACCGTTGAGATACATCGACATATAGGGAGTGGCGGCGTTGTTATCGAAGACCGTACGCACAGTTTGCCACTGGTTGGTTGACAGGTTCCATTCGGGGACGCCCCCCGGAGCATTCAAGTCTTCATAGTTCCAGCGGTTGTCGCCGCCGGCATGAATGACTTCGAAGAGTAGGTCAGCCTGAGGGCTAGGAATGTAGCCAAATCCATGCCGAGTACGTCCAATAGGGTCAGAGGGACGAGCAGCGTGGCCAGAATTGTAGAAGAAAGCGCCATAAACAAGAGCTGGACTGGCATCGGTCGGTACCGTATCCAAGAATTTAAACCTGTACTCGATTGTATATTGCGGTTGATTAATCGTCGGGTTGTCTCCCACGCCGATATTTCCGTTGTTGGTCGTGTTGATCCAAGTACCGGTACCCTGGTCAACCGTCGACATCCAATCCCCCTCAAATTGAGTCCAATTCTTGTCACTATCGTCGGGCAACACGTTCATCTCTTCCGTCCAGTCCGCCACCGCGGCAAAGGCAGGCATAGCCGACGCAATCAACATCGCCACTTGACAAAACAACATACGTTTCATTTCTTATCTTCCTTTTCTAATCGCGTTGCACAATTTCCCAGGGTAGATGCCCGAGTAGTCTCGGCTACCGTTCCCCGCGTTTACCCGACTGCACCCATAATAATCGATTTTACCGATAAGTCAATCAACTTGCCTCCGGATCGCAAGCGAAACCTGAGGCTTCTTTGCTGCCAACCTGTCACTAGAAAATCGCACGGCAACATATCTGGGATCGCTTGCGACGCCCAAATTCTAAATAGCATGCCTTCAGTGAATTATCGCCACGGGGGTCTTGCAGGCATGGGCTTGGTTACCCCCAAACGGTCCGGTACCCACCCAGCTGTTCGAAATAACTCAATAGATCGGCATAAAATGGGTTTCCCCCCAAAGTGGCACTGTCGCCTACGACGATTAACTTCCGGCGTGCACGCGTCAATGCGACGTTCATCCGTCGTGTATCTGCGAGAAAGCCGATCTCCCCTTCCCGATTCGATCGCACCAGAGAAATCACGACCGCTTCTTTTTCACGCCCCTGAAATCCGTCCACCGTATCAATTTCTAAGTCGGGGTGGGACGAGTTGCTCCGCAGCCAGCGTACCTGTGCGGCGTACGGTGCGATGACAGCGATATCGCTTGCAACGAGCCCGGCATCGACAAGTTGTTGGACGATTTCCAGTACGTGTGCACCTTCTTGAATGTTGCGGCGACTTTCTCCTTCAGGTTCGAGTTCTTCGTCCCAACCAGCCCCGGCCGAATCGACGAAGGTAATCGCTTGATTCGTAATCATATTGTCAACAATGTCTGGCAAATGGTGCAGTAAGTGAGTCCGGACCGAATCGTCGGCTACCAGGGACGACTGATAGAATTCGCGAGAGGAGAACTCCATGATCTGTTCGTGCATGCGATACTGCACGCCGAGACGTCGTGTGATCGTATCGCCGTGCATCTTCATCATGCGTTCGAGCAAGCTGCAGGAAAAGCCCTCCTGTGCGGCTGCCGTCGATACGATGGTTGGCGGTAGCTGAAACGGGTCACCGGCGAGTACAACTCGTTGCGCCCTTAGCAAGGGGATCCAGCATCCTGGTTCCGTCGACTGACACGCTTCGTCGATGACCAAGAGATCAAATTTTCGTTCGCCAAGCAGGTCATCGTCGAGCGTTGTTGTGGCGCAGATGACATCGGCACGATCGAGCGTATGTTCCACCGCCTGCAGTTCCAGTCGCCGAATTTCGGCTTTCATTTGCCGAGCCTCATTGCGTAGCGAACCACGCATGCCGGGCGTGGGGCGAGCTCGAGAAAAACGATCCGCGCGATGGTAGGCCCCTTGAATGTCCCGCATCAGCCGCTTCACGATTTTCATGTTATGATGACTTTCCACCAAAACGTCGAGCGAATGTGCACGCAGTTCGGCCGACACACGCGCTGGGTGACCGAGCCTTACAACATGCTGTCGCGCACGAACGAGCCGCTCCACGAGGTTGTCCACTGCGGTGTTGGAGGGTGCACAGGCCAAAACTTTTTCGCCACGCATGACCGACTGACAAATGAGCTCAACTATGGTCGTGGTCTTACCAGTACCAGGAGGTCCGTGAATAATCGCGAGATCATCAGCGGTCATTGCAAAGTCGACCGCAGCCTGTTGCGTCGGATTGAGCCCGCTTGGAAAGGAACAAGGAGATCCGGCATGAAATTGGGGCAATCGATGTCCCAATAACATTTGTCGCAATTGTCCTGTTCTACCACGTGCCACGAGCGCCGCTTTAAGGGCGGCCAACTGACGCTTCCGCGTCACTTCATCGGGCGCAAGATCGACGCGAAATCGTTCGCCGTCGGGCCATTCTTCCAGGGCCACTTGCAGACTTCGGGGTGTCCTACCACAAACGATTGCAGAACAAGGCTCTTCCGATTCGTCAACACTGGATAGGATGACAGGACTACCGACCTTCAGTCGAGTCCAAGGGAGGGGGAGCGTTCGATTGCGTTTGACTAAGGTGAGCAAATATCGCCCGCCCAGGCCCGACTCCGAATCTTCTACCACAAGATCTACAATCGTCTCGCCGGAACGCTCTGCGTCGCTGTCGCTCTTCCCAATTCTCTTGCGACGTTCCGTCAATCGCTGTGCCTCGGCGGCAGATTCCCACTCAATCCAACGCGCGAATCGATCAAAAAATGTTTGGGCGTCTACTGGTTCTACCACCGACTTCGTCACCAACGATTTCCTTTTGTGCTTGAATTTCAGAGTATCAATACCTTGTTCCCACGCTCCGCTCTCATCGTACCACACAACGCTGTATTCTCTCCGCGCCCTCCGTGTCCTCCGCGTTAAAATCCCCCCTACGACTCAGATTTCCCCGAAGCGTCGGTCGAAACACCGGTTTTGGCGACACACATCACAGTGTTCGTACGAATTCTGGAAATTTTCTCGGATTTGCCGCTGACAGCGCTTGTTGGGTGTGGTACCCTTGTTGGTATCTCGGTCCCATCGGTCTTCTCTTATTCCATGGGATTGCAGCCAGGCCCACTGGATTTCTGTCGGCGCGGAGTGCGCTACGCTAACTGGTCCTGGATCCCCGATCCTAGGATCAACTATGCAATTCAGTGATTTCGGCTTGTCCAGCGTCATCCTGCGCGCTGTGGAAGCCGCCGGCTACTCTGTCCCCCCCCCCCTCCAATCCCAAACGATTCCCCATCTGATGCAAGGACGCGACCTGCTGGGCTGTGCCCAAACAGGGACCGGCAAGACGGCCGCGTTTGCGTTGCCGATACTGCATCGGTTGCAAGATACCGGATCGGCACCTCAGAACAGTGCCTCACGTCCGCCGGTCCGCGTTCTCGTGCTTGCACCGACGCGTGAACTCGCATCTCAAATCTGTCAAAGTTTCAGCAGCTATGGCAAACACACCGGACTACGTACCACAGAAATTTATGGTGGCGTCAGTCAGGTCGGACAAGTACGTGCGTTGCGACAAGGAGTCGAAATTCTTGTCGCTACGCCCGGTCGACTGGTCGACTTAATGGGACAGGGACTGGTCCGACTTGAGCACGTCGAAATTTTTGTCATGGACGAAGCGGACCGCATGTTGGACATGGGGTTCCTACCGGACTTGCGAAAGGTCATCGCTGCGTTACCCAAAAAACGGCAGAATGTGCTCTTTTCGGCCACGATGCCTGCTTCTGTGGAATCTTTGGCGTGCAAAATTTTGCAAGATCCTGTCGCTATCCGCATCGCAGCCACCCCATCGGCCGAGCCACGTATTCGGCAATCGGTATGTTTTGCGACAAAGCAACAGAAACCTGCGTTGTTAGCACAATGGCTGCGCCGCGAGACGACCATGCGTGCTTTCGTGTTTACGCGTACCAAGCATGGTGCCGATCGCGTGGCGCGACAATTGGAACGCGCCGGTATTCCTGCCGAAGCGATTCATGGCAACAAGACGCAGTCGGCCCGGCAACGCACATTAGCACGGTTCAAAATGAACCATACCTCGGTACTCGTCGCCACTGACCTCGCAGCGCGTGGTCTGGATGTCGATTCCGTGTCGCATGTTTTCAACTACGACGTGCCAGTTGACGCCGAAACGTACGTGCACCGGATTGGCCGCACGGGACGTGCTGGTGCAGAAGGGATCGCCGTCTCGTTCTGTGATCCCGACGAACGGAAATACTTACGGTCTGTCGAACGTCTGCTAGGACGGACGCTCGACGTGGAGGCATTGCCTGAAGGTATTCCGGCAGCCGAGCGTACCACGGAGTCGTTTGTTCCGCGGGACTCCACTCGATCGACTCGGACCGACGCACCGGCTTCCAACGCTGGTCGACCTCCTCGTAAGAAGCGTCGATTTCAGAACGCCGGAAATGGACCGGGTGGACCGGGAAGAAGACGGTACAATCGAGATTGATCATGCCGCGATGGAACGTCGTTTGCCGTAGTCCAGAGTTCATCCGCGACGATTGGCAGGAAATGCGTCGCCATTTCTTTCCATAGCCCTCCGGGCAACGCCTTAGCGGATTTATTTAGCGAAAAAACTGGGGTTTGGTTGAAATTGCAACAACGAAAAAGGAGCATTCCTCTAGCC
>JAQCHP010000006.1 GCA_027619595.1 Planctomycetota bacterium | reverse complement strand
CGGAACCTCCCGAATACAACTGTCGCCGCGTTGCGGCTGATATGCATTGATGTGACTCATTCCAGGGGCGTAAGCCCAATGCCACCGGCAGGGATATTTCGCCCTCCGGGCTATTGAAATGCTCCTTTCTCGTTCTGGCAATTTCAACAAGACCGCGTCTCACGTATGATACATCAGCTACGGCGTTGCCCGGAGGGCAACGCCGTGAACGCTTAACCTCCTACCAAACCTTGAGCAACTTAAGTTGTCGGGTCGCATCTCCAGACCAATCGCGGTTGGCGGCCGGACTGGCTGGACTCGGATGCAGGATACGGGCCACGCGGACTTTGTCCCCCAATGCGGCCTGCGCGCGAGTTTCCGCAAATTGACCGACCCCAATCACGACCTCGGGCCGCAAAATTTCAACTGTCGCCGCGAGATGTATGTCGCACGCCTGATACAACGCCGTTCGTTCGGAGACTGTTAGCTTGTCCGGAGTTCGATTGCGGGACGATTCTTCCATGAAAGAAAGTGGGCAATAGTTGGCGACAAAATGGTGGCGAAAAAATGCCTGTGAAGTACCAAACCGCTCCTTCATCAATCCCCATAGCCTCGCCCCCGACACTTCCGCTCGTCTGCAATCGACACCCGAAATCGGTCGTTTCGGGTGGGCATGCTTCGGTTGAGTGTACTTTGGAATAATGTCCATCCACTTCCGCACCGCATCCACTTCCCCAAAGGGGACTCCAGTTTGCGCCATCCCCCAAGGTCCCGGATTCATTCCCAGAAACAGGGTCTGAATCGGCCCTGCTACGAATCGGCGGACATATTGTGCATAGCCGTCCCATACATACTCGAGGGGATTATACACATAGGCGACGGGATGGGCGAAACGTAATCGCCGCAGACGTTGATTCATCTGCTGAGCCGCAAGCAGAATTTTCTCGGCGTCGTCCATTTTGGCCAGGGCCATACACTAAAACCTTCGCTGGTGTGAGCCGTAAAAGCAAAAAAGCCTCGTCAGCTGACAAATGGGCTCGTTACGATGCTGGAGGATACTTGCTGAAAGCCAATTGGTCCACCGATCAACCCTTCGCCTCGCCGCATTTGATCGATTGTCCATCGAAACACAACTCGCGACACCTCGGGACGATCACACCGATGCGCGCCAAGCGCTGCTCTTGTGGCAGGACATCGACACGCGTTGCGAGACCGCGGCCGAAGCGATACTGATTTGGTTCCTCAGCAACATGCCCGAACATCTAGCCCACGCTCCTACAATTGGCACCCAGACGACGGAAGCCGAACTACAACGGGACGCGATCGATTGGAGACCGTGCCAAAAAGCGTGATCCATCCGAGTGCCAAGATTCGTGAGGGATTCACCGCGCACTACCTGGAAACGGTCGATGACCAACGATTGGTAGGATTTGTAGTCGACCAGGACCCTCAAGTTGTCGTCATGCGGGATACTGAAGGCCACCACATGACCGGTTCTCGCGGAGCAAGTTAGTCACTGCATCCCCCACGAGTCAGCGGAAAGCTCCGAAAGAACCTTTTCGTACCCGCGTCCCACTTCCAACTAGGCCGCCTGACGGCATTTCCTATCGAAACGGATTGCGGAACGGGCCGCTTCAACCTTTAGCAGGATGATTGGTAACCCCAGACGCCGCCGGTCGCACTGGGCCCCTTTCGCCATCTTCATCGGCGAGACAACCAGCACTAAGAGGTTCTCGTCCGAAGTCGTTTCTGTCGAAGGTGTACTAACCACCAGACTGTCTGTTGCGTATTCAAGATGGTCGTATGGCAAAAGCTCCCCGTTCCAATACGCCCGAATCCGCGACAAACGTAGATCGGACCGTGCCGGCAAAAGTCGAAACACCAGACGACGCTCCCCAGAATTTTTACCAAAACGCCAATACGAAACAGGATGAGTCCAACGAAAATGAGTTCCTTGATGAATTTCCTGCGCATGGAGCCCTAAAACGGACGAACCCCAATCTGACGGTAAGGTTTCAGTTGCTAAGGGAATCGTCGCGATGTGCGAAACTGCGACGGAGGCTCTCAAAAGTTCGTCGTGTTCGGCGGCGGCGATCGATTGGCGAAAATCGCGGTACGGAGACTCAAGGCGTCGGCGGCTCCAGCGAAAAAGATGGCATCGCTTTCGGGCATACGCCAATCGTCGTGCCGGAGTATCAATCCATGTTGCGATCGCCGCGCCGTTCCACAGTTGAGATGCTCCAGTGCGCACCAAATCCAAAATGACTCGCCAATTTCTGGTCACACTACGGCCCATAGCGGCCAGCAAAAATTGACGTCCTAGGAGGGCACCGTCCGGCAAAGCGTTTCGGTCTGGGAGCACGCTGATGCCCAGCCGATCATGACCAGGTTGGTCTTGTCGATACCGAAACTCATCACGTACGAACGACCGAGTTTGCGACTCGACCTCAGACAGCGTGGTCCGGTAATGATGCAGGACCGCAGGTGCCGGCGCGTAGGCAACCGTCATACCCAAGTCCCGGCACTTCGCCGCCAAGAGCAGCATAGAAAAAAGGTCGTAACGCTCGTCGATTGCCCCGGCTGCCAACAACTTTTCCTTGGAAATTGAAAACGCGTAGATATTGATGTTCCACCATTCATTCCCGTCCCGGTGCTTGGCCACCCCCTCATCATCGCACTTGGCATCCCAATACGCCAGGTGATTTTCATAATCGGCAACAACGCGACAATAGACAGCATCGATCGTAGTATGACTAGCCAACCAATGATTCAGTTCAACCAGGAAGGTTTCCTCAGGTTCGACATGGGCTTCGGTAAATACAACTTGTGAAAACTTCGCAGCCTGAATTCCCCGATTGAGCAGCACGCTACGATTGGCATTCTCGACGACTATCAATTGGTCCGTAGAACGCAAGCAACTTGACAATTGCATCTCCAATTGCCGGTCGGTTCCGTCGGAAACTATGATCAGTTCGAATCGGTCACCAGGATAACGCTGTCCCTCTGTCCAACGTTGCACCGCTCGAAAGGCGTGTCCCCGATGTTGGGGCAACATCATGACAATCGAAAAATTGCGATGTGCTGTCGTTCTGGGATGTATCGCAGGCCGCAAACTGGGACCTCGACCCTCCACTTCAGCAGTCCAATTCGCGTCGCGGACGTATCCAAGTGCTTTTAGTTCGCTGCCGAATTGAGCCTCGAAGGCTTCGGCCACACGCGGAGTAAAGTGACGGCGCCAATCGCCGGGTTGACCTCGACGAAAGTGGCTCTCGATATCCTCGACACCACGAGCTCGGCCTGTCACCGATTCAAAGCGATTTTGTTCAATCGCCCTTACAACGACGTCCTGCGAGACCCCAAGAGGACACGTTTCCATCAAGATTGGCAGCAGCAATTCGATATCGTGATTCAACATCTCCTCGTAATTTAGGATCGGTATTCCTGAGTTTCTCCAAGTTGTATGAATACGCAACACTTCCGGCATCTTTCTTGACGCAAGCAACTTGAGGAGCCCATCTTCTTCAGAAACTGCTCTCAAATCCCGCCGCACCTCGGAAAACTCCGGTGAGATGAGTTGATGACTCACCTTGCAGCTAAAATAGAGTGATACGAGTGTATCACGCGGGTCACGCAGGACGCCGAAAAACCGCGTATTGAGCGGCACCGGCACTGATGCAACACGATCACGATTTGCGTACACGGTAGGATAGACCCGTCCCGATTCAACCGGCTGATTCAGAAAATGATCGCCGTCAATCGTCGGTGTCACGAGTCGATCATGGCAACACTGATGCAAAATGCGGTGCAGCCATTGCGAACCCGCTTTCCAATGCGTGATATGTACAATTGTAGGGAGTTCTTGCAATGGTTGATCTATCTTGGTCATGCGGAGCTACTTTCGACATGCGCTGAGAGTGATGAACGACACACGACGCGTCTCCCCTCGACATGTCTAGAGTGTGCGGGGTCATCGTCCCATTTTCCCAAGGATGAGCGGGGTTGTTCCGAGCGATACCATGAAATACCTTGAATTCCCATGCCCAAGTCCCGTGGGTCACTTGGAGCCTTTCGTCGTGGAACAACCCATGACAGCCGATGTGCTTGCCCCTGGTCGGCCATGATTCTTAGGGTAGTGGTGTATCCGCAATGTCCCACGCGGTGTGCTTCGATCAAATGTTCATCACAATAGAATCGATAGTCTCGACCAACGGGCACGGAAAACGGCATCCAATGGATTTCGATGGTCCATTCCCCAGAAAGGTGAGGAAGTTGAATCATGGCCGCCGGTTCCGTCCAGCGGAAGACTGTGTCATTATGGCATTCGACCTCATGGATCCCGCTGGATGAGCTTCCATAGGGCGATTGACAACTCCAGCCAAAATTAAGTTCGCAAAGTGTGGACTTATCTGCCTCGGGCCGTGCTAACCACTGTTGAATGTACTCGGCGCACCCACAGGCGGTACTTGCCTCGATGAATTCTCGAAATGCGGCGGCAGCCGCATTTCGATCGGTCCGACGAAGGCATCGTGCAACCTGCTGTTTGGACCTTCGTTCCCGATGTTGAGACACGTCTAGCAATGAATTGATTTTGCTTCCGATAGACAACCAATACAAAGCATTCTTCCAGGGCCAACTTCGTAACGATCTGAATCGGCCTCGCTTAATGATTTCGGTCAGATCGCGTGCTAAAAGACGACGCATGTACCGCGGCATCAGCGGGTCCAATTGCCAACGATTCGACCACATTGGCACTGGATCAAACAGGCGCCCGCAAGGATCGGATTCTGCGTTGCGAGCAAAACGCATTTGTCCGATGGCAAAGTCCCGAGTAAACTCCGCCAGTTCCTCAAGGTCACCACAATACCAATGTTCAATGGCTGGACGTCGATCGTGTCCGATTGCAAATCCGTGGATATGGAGACGTGCGGCCAGTAACCATTCCGCAAAGTGGCCATATTCCGGTTCGATTCCACCGCACTTCTCGTACGCCGTGCGGCGTATTACGAAACACTGGTCCAGAACTTTTAGCCACGGATGATTTTCCAAATGATCCTGTATGTCGCCGGCATACATGTCGGCTTCAATCTCGGACAGCAAATTGTGTGTGAGAGGAATAGACAGCCCGGAAAATCCCGACCAAGTTGGCTGATCGGCGAAGACCGTAGCCGCTTGTGATAGGAAGTCGGGTCGAGGTAAACAGTGGGCTTCGGTCAGCACCAGATTTTCGCCCAGCGACTGACGCGCGGCGGCAGCCACCAGTGGCATGTCGTGGTTAGCATCCACAAACAACAGCCGATCCTGGGGTCCAAGGACGGCCGCCACGGAGGCAGTTTCCGCTGCGTCTCCCCGGCGCGGCGCTGCTACGATCACTTCAAATTCACTACGTGGAAAATCTTGCCGTTGAGTCCATCCGGAAACGCATCGCGTCGCCAGTCCGCGGTGAAATTCCATCGGGATGAGAACCGAAAACTTTGTCGACACGAAAAGTCCTCCCTGACCTAGTCGCCAGCAGTGTCCGGCAATGTCTCCATGCCGAAGCGACTAACGAGTGTCGTTGGAGCCGGTGGAATTGGGGTGTCGGCTCCGCGGCATGCCTCAATAGTCGCATCACTTCCGAAATGCGGTGGCATCAACCCCGCCGCTGCCGCAGTGGGCCATTCGACCGAACCATAGACCCATTTTTCGATCAGTTCAGACATATTGCGGAGTTTTTCGCGATACCATTGTCGGCGAATATAACCACGGACATGTTGCCGCAATTCACGCTCACTCGGGTCGCGTCCCAATTCCCGGCGACGCAACCGGGACATTTCCGCCAACCCCACCGATTTGAGCATTTGGTTTGTCTTTTGTCCGTCGGTAATTCGGAACGCGCCGAGAAACCGCGGTATGTGCGCAAATTTTAAGCCGGCAGCGCGGAAGCGGAGAATGAGGTCCCAGTCCATGGCGAAATGAAATGACTCGTCAAACTTCGCACCAACGGCATCCCACGCCTTGCGGCGCCAAAACATCGTCTCTTGCGGGATGAAATCTGCCCAGGTAATGGTGTCATTGTCATGTGCTGGAAGCACCCAACGATTGATCATACAATCATTGTCATCAATGAGTATTCGATTTCCGTAAATGACGTCAATCTCAGGATGCGTTTGAAAAAAATTGGCCACATGGTTTAGTGAGCCTGGCAAGAGTACGTCATCGGAATTCAGGTAGGCCATGATTTCGCCACTCGTCCGCGACAAACCCCGATTGATGGCCTGTGCTTGACCGTTGTCCGGTGTGCTTTCCCAGGAAGCCAACTCCCATTCGTACCGTCGAATCACGTCGACACTTTCATCGTGGGAGCCACCATCCTGCACGACGAATTCCAGTCGGGGGTATCGCTGATCTAGTACGCTACGAATGGTGCGTTCGATGAACGGGCCTTGATTCAAATTAGGAGTTGCTATCGAAATGACCGGAGCATTAGCGGGACGGGCCGTACGAAAATACGTTGCGGGAAGTTGGCCACGATACGGTTCGTCCACCTTCAAGCGAAAAATGCGGCGTCCCAGAATTCTTTGAAGCGGCTTTGCCATAGCGCCGGGTAGCACGCAAAACACGAGACGTGGTCGCTTGACAATGTGTCGCAACTCGGTCCCCACGTGGCGCGATAACAACCGACTGTTCTGTTTCCAACGTTGGAACGTCGATTCCCTAGGACTGTCCGAAATTCTCATCGCCAGACGCAACGTGCAAACGTCATATGCAATGGAACCTGATCGCGTGTGCCTGGACCCTTTGGCCATTAGTCTGCCATAACGCAATGCCCACCATGGACCTGGACCGCCGAACAAACGGCGTTGGAGTGCGATGAATTCTTCAATGACCGAGAGTTCATCCAATGCGCTTTTGATGCGTGTGATGCGATTTTCCGGGTGAATGCGCTTCCCTGACAACACCTGTGATCTTCCACCAAAGCGAACGCCTGCCTGTGCCAATCTGGCCCACCATTCGTACGAAGCCCAAAATCGAAGCGATTCATCCCAAGGGCCAAATCGTGAAGCAAGTTCGCGGCGAAAGAAAACAGCCGAAGAACAGAGGCACGGGTTTCTGCTAAGGTTGGCTACCGTGGGACGACGTATGCGAACCCGCCCCATGACATCATCCTGTTGATCGATGTACGTCGCATTTCCATAGAGGACGTCCATACCGGGGTTTTCATCGAATGCATTCGCGACCGTTGCCAGTGTTCCCGGCAAATAACAGTCGTCTCCACTCAAGACTCCAATGATACTACCGCTGGCGGCCAATAGTCCCTGATTCACGGCGTGACCGGGACCCGAACCAACATTGGGAATGATTGTTACTCGCGCGTCGCGTACGCCTTCCGGAGAGATGTTCTTGTCGCTGTCCGCTGTGACGACGACACATTCCAGTTGACGGACGCCCTGGCGGACATCAAGGACGCTGGCAACGGCCCGCGCGAGCAATTCACCGGACTTCAACGCCGGGATGATAACAGAAATGCATTCCATCGCGTAATCCGTGTCAATGATGTCTCGAACGTCACAGGTGACTATAGCAATAAGTCTTTTGTGCCTGGGGGTCCGACGACGGAAATCACCCCGTCGTTTGGCCTGTCGGCGAAATAGTCCCGCGGAAGACCTAATGTCGGTAGTGACGTTCGCCGCTGCTCGATGAGCCGATATCCTTCATACCAGGCGATTGTTTCTGCAAGTCCCTGTTCCAGAGAGACGCGGGCGCGAAACCGAAAGGCCTCCCAAGCTTTCGTTGTATCGAGACAACGCCTCGGCTGCCCATTTGGCTTCGTGGCATCCCATTCGATTTGCCCATCAAAGCCGCTCAAGCGACAGAGGTCGTGTGCAAGGTCGCGGATCGTGATTTCATGCCCCGATCCGACATTGACCGGAGCTGACTCGTTATAGAGCGCGGTCGCTTGTATGATGGCTCGTGCTGCATCGCTAACGTGGAGGAACTCGCGCGAAACCTCGCCGGTTCCCCATAGTTGAATTGACGTATCCCCGCAATATTTCGCTGCGGTGATCTTCTTGATGATTGCCGGAATCACGTGGCTTGTTGCGTCGTCAAAATTGTCGCGAGGGCCGTAAAGATTGACAGGAAGCAAAGAAATCACATTAAACCCGTACTCCTGCCGGTACGCCGCTGCTTGCACGAGCAACATTTTTTTTGCCAATCCATAGGGGGCGTTTGTTTCTTCCGGATAACCGTCCCACAATCCTTCCTCGCGGAAGGGGACGGGGGCAAATTTGGGATAGGCACAAATCGTTCCAATGTTGACGAACTTTTCGACGCCAAATTTCCGAGCTTCCTCCATCAAGTGAATTCCCATAACAGCATTGTCATAGAAAAACTGCCCAGGATGTTCCATGTTGGCGCCGATTCCCCCGACCTTGGCCGCTAAGTGGAGAATAACGTCAGTGTTCGTGTCGGCGAGCAGACGACGTATAGCACCGGGGTCGCGCAGATCATACTGTTGGCTGCGAGGCACAAACACCATTGCTGGAACATATCGCGCCAACTCCTCGCAGACCGCTCCCCCCAAAAAACCGGCTCCCCCGGTAACGACGATCCGCTTCTGCCGAAAGAATCCACCTAGGTCCATATTTCGCAGTGCCTGCTAATGGCAAACCCAGACAAAGAAATCGTCGTCCGGGCCTCGTTCGGCGCGGCGCGGGAGGGTACCAGATACCCCCCCCCAGACGGCAAGAACATTTTTTTTGCCACGCGTTCGATCCGCTGGTGCCCCGACGTATGACGCAGAACACAAGTCCAGAACAACATCGAAGACGGCCTTTTCCGACGATTCCGCGACCTAATATCCGATAGCATTGGATCGGATTGCACGTAGATTCTTATGATAGGGACACCGCGGAGTACGCGGACGATCGTCTCCTGCGGTTGTCCCACGCGCGAAGGGTAATCAAAAACGCACGTCCTCGACACACAGAACGTACGACGCCAATTTATCCCAAATTGCTCTGGCCGCTGCCTCAACCGTCCCCGTTCACTTTATTTCCATGAATCGGACACAAACGGGGTTAGCTACTTTTACGCTTGACCCGGTCGGTGTCAGTTGCCCCGTTGATGGATTGATGCGAAACACGATCACCTTGCCACCCGCTTGATTGGCTACCAGCATGTACTCCCCGGTCGGTTCGATCGCAAAGTTGCGAGGCGTTTGGATTCCCTCGCTTTGATGTCCTACCGCCGTCAGTTTGTTTGTCTTCGGATCGATCGAAAATACTGCAATCGAGTTATACGGATCGCGATTCGATACGTACACAAATTTTCCGGACGGATGCACGACCGTTTCCGCAGTACTTCCCCCCTTGCGGTCCTCATCCTTGGGCAACGTGGAGAGAATTTCTCGTTGTTTCAGCATGCCCTTGTCAGCATCGTAGTCGCAGGCAATGATGGTCATGTTGGACTCGCCATTGATGTAGGCACTCTTGCCATCAAGAGACCAAGCGAAGTGGCGTGGACCAGTCCCCTTGGGTGTGTCAAAAGTTCCGTGTGGCATTAGCGTTCCCCTCATCGGATCGAAAGAGTGGATAACAACTTGGTCTAATCCTAGATCGCAACAAAGGGCGAACTTGTTGGCTCTATCCAAGTGGATTGAGTGAGCATTCTTTTTGGGGCCCTGATGTTGCTGAAAGGAAGACGATGTGCTGAGCTTGCCGTCCACCTCAATGGGGATGGAAATGCAGCTGCCTCCACTATAGTTGGCAGCCAACACATGCTTGCCAGTTGAGTCCACGAATAGATGGCAAGGGGCACCACCTTGCGATGGCTGCGAATTGAGAGTCGCCAGGTTGCCTGTCGTACGATCGATAGAATAAGCACTAATCGACGCGTCCGATTCGTTGACAGCGTAGAGAAACTTCTGATTGGGGTGAAATGCGAGGAAGGACGGGCTGTTGGTTTCGACCGCCAGTGTTGCCGCCGAAAGAGATCCGTCCTTGAGGTTCAATTCGCACTGGTAGATGCCTTTGCTTTCGTTCTCGGTATAAGTCCCCAGATAGACCCGAAATTTTTCTTGTGAGTGTGCCTGCTTGCCAGTTTGGGCACCCATGACAACAAGAGCGATGAGACAAATTCGCCAAAACATGAATGAAACCCCGTGAAAAAAGTGGTGAGCAAAAAAACCCAATACGCCATGTTTAGAGCATCCGGACAAAAAAATCCACCCGTGAACCCAATTGGCTGCGGCCATTGTGGATATTTAACTTCCGTCTCCACCGTAAATCGTCTCCCTGTGGCACGACTTCCTGCGGCATGTCTCGAGTTGCGTCCGGCAATGAACTCGGTGCTCGATCCGGAAGACCGAGCCGAAGCGACGATCGCCGTGGCCGATACCGCGTCAGCCAAACTGGGTCGAGCGAACGAACGCCTCGTTGTCTCAGTCGGAACTGGACGCAGTCCGACGCTGCGACCCGCGTGGGTGTCCGTTGGGGGACGAACGGTGGGATGAGTCGATCGCGCGACGTGTGAATCTGCATTCCACAAAGCGTCCGCGAGGCAGGCCGCGACTCCAAATGCCAGCCGATAACGGCAATGTAGCAGGCTGATCCGTCTTCTTACCGAAAGCTCGTGCCCAGCTGGCAATTTACGATCACACTCAACGGTGAGAACCGGACCCTGATCACCCCTTAAGGAGCCGTTACTAACTCCACGAGATTGCATCAACGAAGCGGGTTACGCACGACGGGTTCCTGCCTTCGGCGTTTACGGCTGAGGCAGGTTGGCGAGTTTGCCCTTGCACGCTTCAGTGGGGACATCCTCCGCATTCTAACAGCCCTCCCGTTCGTCCGGCGGGCGAAGTCACCGAGTTGTGAATCATCTCACCAATCACGGACTCAACGACCGCGACACCAAGCCCATGGAGAAAATGAGAGCAGACCTCTTGACGCAGCAGAATTCACTGTTATAGTACTGTGGTCTTTGGAGGCAATGATGTATATACGTGTTGAGCGCGGATCTTCCATCCCGCTGTCTAAGCAGATTGATGAGCAGATTCGAGCACAATGCCTTTCCGGGGCGTTGACTCCCGGAGATTGCCTGCCTTCGGTGAGGCAATTGGCGAAGGATCTGGCGGTCAACGTCAACACCGTGTTTCGCGTCTACGAGCGTTTAGCAAATGAAGGATTCATCGAGATGCGGCAGGGGGACGGCACCTACGTGCTTCCCCCCAAAAAAACGACTCAGTCTCAACAGCAGTTGGCGCAACGACGTGACCAATATGGTCGGGAGTTCGAAGCAATGATTCGCGGCGGTCTATTGCTCGGCATGGCGCCGCAAGAGCTTCGCAAAATCCTTTCAGCAACCGTGTCTGATTTCCGTGCAGAAGCAAGCTGAACATACGAAGAAAATGGCATGAACGACTTAGCAATCTCAGTTCGAGGTCTTAAGAAGTCCTTTGGCAGCAAAGAGGTCCTGAAGGATGTGTCTTTCGACATTAAGATGGGCGAGACATTCGCTCTGCTTGGCCGAAACGGGTCTGGTAAAACAACGACGATTCGCATCTTGCTTGGGCTCATGAAAGCGGACGGCGGTGTGATACGTGTCGCCGGACTCGATCAAAAAACTTCATCCATCGAGCTACGACGGCAGGTCGGATATCTTGCCGAAGATCAAACGATGTATGGTTGGATGACGCCGCGTGAAATATGCCGGTTCTTGAAGCCATTCTATCCGGCCTGGGATGACAAACTGGCCAAAACATTACTCGATGGATTCGAACTTCCGTCCCATACTCGAATCGAACATCTCTCCAAGGGCCAGGCGGTAAAACTTGGTCTCGTTGTGGCTTTGGCCCATCAACCAATCGTCGCCATTTTTGATGACCCCGTTCTAGGACTCGACCCAATCTCGCGAAAGCAATTCAGTCGAGACTTAGTTGAGCATCTCCAAAGTCTTGGGCGCGCCGTTCTCTACAGTTCGCACCTACTCGATGAAGTTGAAGTCGTCGCCGACACAGTTGCAATACTCGACGGTGGACGCATTATTAGAAACACAGCAACGGACGCAATTCGTCAGCAAGTCAAACAAGTGGCTCTGAGTTTAGAAGACGCGTCTCATCTTGCTAAGCCACCCGGACTCTTGGATGTCCGAACTGTCGGTCAACAAGTGATTGCGACAATTGATCACGCAACACAGTTCCTTGAGCAACTAGCGCATGCTAGTGTGTACCATGACGTAGTTGAGTTGAGCTTAGATGAGATTTCTGAAGCCTTTGTGATCGGTCGCTCGGACGCATGGCCGCGTTCTGGAATCGAATTCGCCAAATCCACAATTCATTAGTCCATCGGGTTCTTCAGCTTGGAAACCTAAACATGCATCCTGAATTACGCAGTTTGATGTACAAAGAATGGCACGAGCGGCGGTTGCCCTTTTTGATTTGTAGCGGCTGGATATGTTGCTGTGTAATCTATATCGTAGCTTACGAATTTTCGCACCAGTTTCGGGCTCCAGTCGCTGCATTTTACGCGACGATCATGACCTATACGTTATTTGGAACCGTCTTTCTTGCCATGAAGACGGCGCTTGGTGAGCGTACGTCGAAGACGTCTGAATTTTCGAATTCGCTCCCGAACTCCCTTCAGCGATTCGCCTGGATTAGACTGGCGGGAGGTGTCATGACGTTGGTATTTCCCGTGATTTTGGCCACGATCATCGTGACGCCACTTTTGTGGAGTGGCTTTCTCGAGCAGGCGCCGGTGCGTCCCTCAATCAATGTTTATGTATCTTTGCCAGAGCGTGGTTCTCTTTCGGCAGTTGATGCCGCAGGTCTCCTTTGGACCGTGACGGCGATTGCTATCGCAAGTGGAGTCGAGCTACTGCTTGTCTTGTCCCTCATCGGAACGCGGCTGCGCTCCGAGTCCCAGATCGGATTCTGTGGAGCAGTACTTGGGTTTGGCTGGATTCTACTTCCCGGGTTCGGAATGCATTCAGTTTTGAACGGTTGGTTTGGTGCGCTGTTCCCTTCTTCGCTTGTCATCAACTATGGATACGGCGCTGATGGCGGAGGATCTTATTCGGATTTGGTTATAGCTCAACCGCTTTGGGCGCCCCTCGCTATCAACATCCTGGTGCTTTTGTTTCTCGCTATGTGTTTTGTACGTAGCTATGGAATCGGCTTCCTTGGTCAGTATTTTGATCGAAGCTCGATTTGGCGACGATGGCCGGCGGTAGGGTCTCGTATCCCTATTCAATTGCCCAATCGCCTAGCGGCACTTGTCTGGATCAACCTGCGTCAATCGCTACCAGTCGCGCTTTTTGGGCTCCTGTTGGCTTCCATGATGACGTTTCTACAGTTTTCAGGGCACGATCCTAGTGAAACTTTCAGGACGAAACTTCCAAGCAGCACCTGGGCGGTTGCCACCCTCTGGGCGGTCGTTGTCGGAACGGGAATATTTGCCGCCGAAATTCGGCCTGGGTTGTCTAGTTTCTGGCGATCTCGGCCTCTCACAGTTCGCGCCTGGTATTGGTGTAAATTTTTTATCGGCTTGTCTGCTGTGCTTATTGTACTCGATGGAGTCACGATACTCTTCAGCTGGGGAACGCCAATTGGTCATACTTCCGGTATGTCATGGAGTTACATCGCCTGTATGCCGATCGTTCACACCACCTGGTACGCTGTGGCCGTGTTAGGAGTGTGTTTCCTCCGCCACCCAGTGCTGGGTGGAATATTGGCGATTGCCGCGTTCGTTGTATCAACGACTCTCGTGTCTTCAATTCTCGGTGAATCTTTTGAACCAATAAGCGTCCACAATTACTTGCTCACGGGTGAGATCAAAGGTCAGTTCAACTTGGCCAGTCACAATTACCCACTCGTTTATGGCATATTGCTTATGGTCTCAGTCGCGTGCGCATCGCTGGCATCGATAGCGATTCGTCAACCTGAGTCGCCAGTCTTGTTTTCGCATCGCAGAAACTCTGGATCCCAGACCTAGCTGAGCTCACAGGCAGCGGATCCTTATGAGTAAAAGAAATCGGGGTTGCTCATACCCTCCCAAGATGTCATCTGAAGCGCCGTGTCCTTCCGGCAAGCTTGTCTGAAGTTACGATGCATACCGATACGAAGGCTGGGCAAAGCGGGTGCAGGCGGGTTGTCCGACCCGGTTGGCGCTTCGGTACTGTTTGAGGCGTACGACCCGGTTGGCGCTTGGCCGGTTGGCGCTTCGGTACCGTTTGACGAAAGCCGGGCCAAATGCCGCTTCACCGATCCACGAGATATTCCCAGCGCCGAAGCGATCGACTGCTGGCTCATACCGCTTTGACGTAACTGCTTGATAGCTAACGTTTTATCCATGCCCAGTTGATTTGCCATGCCGTCCCTCTCGGTCTGTTTCTCGTCGTAAGAAACACTCCAAGGGAATGCATCGCACTCCTTCTTTCAACTGGTACTATTTGAAGCGCCAATGCGTGGTACTGTTTGGGCGCCAATTGACACGAGCTATGCTGGACCCCAAAATCGCACGGCAGCCATTACTCATTTTGGGCAGCAACTGTATTCAAGATCAAAGTTTCACGCTGCTGGAGTAGTGTTCCTTGTGCTGTAACCGCACGACGGTAGATCCATGCGATCACGGCAAACTCCAACAACGCTAGAGCCATCTCGATCGGTATCACGTGAAAATTGGTGAACGTTGCAGCGACAAATGCCACAACGCTCGCCAGCACGGCTGGCAACAAGAGGATGGGTGAAAACAGCACGACCACCATCTGGATCAAAATAGTTGCTAGGTTTGGCTTGAGTGGCCTCATCGTTCCGGCGGCGATCGTCATTGGAAAGTAGATGGAAATAAAGTTGCCAACGAGACAACACAGTAAGAAGGAGTTGGCTACCTGAATAACGGTTGCAATGATTTGCGCCAAGGTCAACAATCCGCCAAGGGAGCATATCAACAACGAACCAACCACCAGACCGGCAACCCAAGGAAGATGCGCTAGATTTTTTCCGATCAAAATGTCTCTTCGCGAGATTGGCATCAAGAGGTAGGAACGGAATCCGCTGCGGTCGGTGGAGAATGTGTTTAGGACAAATGGCAGTAGGCCGTAGATCACCAAACCGACCGTGCCAAAGGTGACCCATCCGTGAAGCGATTCCAGGCGAGGTCTTGCAGGCCCCCACACGAACGTTGGGGCAACAAAAATGACTGGCAAGATACACGGAATTAGGCCCATCGTCTTCGTTTCCGGAGCGCGTAGGAAGCTGCAAAACGTGGTGAGTGCCACGGTAGATTGCTGTTCACTCAGCCATGGAATCTGCCGAGCCACAATCAATCGTAGTGAGTCGGCCGAAGTCTTAGATTGTGGGGTCGCTACTCTTGAATGCCCATCAACTCTACAATACGCCTGTAATGTTGAGTGATAAGATCTGCGCAAACTAAGGCTGCCTATCCCCAGCATACCGACAGTGCTCAAACCGACGGTGTCCTTCCGGCAAGCGTGCCTCTGTAAGATCGTGCTGGCGTCGGACCCATTTGCGGGGACGGTCTACGTTTTTCGTAATCGTCGCGGCACGGCCATCAAGGCGTTGGTGTACGACGGACAAGGTTTTTGGCTTTGTCAAAAACGACTTTCCGAAGGCAAGTTTCGCTGGTGGCCGTGCGCTATCGATCCCGGAGCGGAAACACCAATGAAGCAACTCGCGGCCCATGAACTTCTCGTGCTCTTCTCAGCGGGTAACCCCGAGCATACTTCGGCTGCGCCGGATTGGCGACCTGTCCGTCCGGCCTGATTTGCAGAAATTCGTCTTGCACCCATCGCGGTGTTCATGTTACTTGCGCCACTCCATGGTCATGGCGGCAAAGAGAGCCGCCGAGCTGGGGTTTGGCGTATCCACGGATGTGATTATCATGACACGCAAAAGCAGGAAGCTGAGCGAGGAGGTGATCAAGGTGGATACGCGGCAATTAGATGAACTCGTGGATCGCGCAGCAACGAATACGTTGACGCACGATGACACGGAGTTGATGCGCAAGATCTTTGAGTCGTACACTCAATTCTTCGAGATCGTCGCTGACAAGGATACATCGCTCAAACGTCTTCGTAAGCTGATGTTCGGCTCCTCCACTGAGAAGACGAGAAAAGTGGTCGACGATGGCGAGTCCGATTGGAATGAGGATGATGCGGCCGGCGGCGACACCGACGGAACATCCGACGAATCGAATCCAGACGATGCGCCATCCAAGCCCAGGCCAAAACCAGCCCACAAACGTCCGGGGCACGGACGGATGGGGGCCGACGAGTACAAAGGTGCCGGGCAAGTTGATGTGAAGCACGATCAACTGAGCGAAGGTGACCCCTGCCCGGAATGCAAGAGTGGCAAGCTCTACGAAAAAACTCCCAAGGTGATCGTTCGCATCGTGGGACAACCACCGCTGGGTGCGACGGTGTATCGCTTACAAAAGCTGCGTTGTCACCTCTGCGGGAAGTTGTTTACGGCTAGCGAACCGGCAGAATCCGGCGGCAAGAAATACGACGAAACTGCGGCCACGATGATTGGCTTGCTCAGGTACGGAACTGGGTTACCGTTCAACCGACTCGAGCGGCTGCAGCGGAGTTTTGAGATTCCGCTGCCAGCCTCAACTCAATGGGATGTTGTTTACGCCATAACGCCTCAGATGATTCCTGCCTATGAAGCATTGATTCAATCCGCTGCACAAGGTGACGTGCTGCACAATGACGATACGACCGTCAAGATTCTGGAGTTGATGAAGGAGAATGCCGCGCGCGATGCGGACGAAAAGGAGCGCACTGGTATATTCACATCGGGCGTCGTGGCAACGGGCGACACACATCGCATTGCGCTATTCTTCAGCGGTCGCCAGCACGCCGGTGAGAACCTGAGCGACGTCTTGCGTCATCGCGCCGAAGAACTGAATGCGCCGATTCAAATGTGCGATGGTCTATCCCGCAACTTGCCGCAAGAGCTGAAAACGATCGTGGCCAATTGCATCGCGCATGCTCGCCGGAGGTTTGTCGATATCTATGATCGCTTTGAAGACGAGTGCCGATACGTGCTCGAATGCTTCCGGGTCGTCTATCACAACGACAAGGTAGCTCGGGAAAGGAAGATGTCACCCGAAAAGCGTCTGCGATATCATCGCATCAAGAGCGAACAAACGATGAACCGATTGCATGGCTGGCTAGAATGCCAATTCGACCAGAAGCTCGTCGAACCCAATTCAGCACTAGGCGAAGCGATCAACTACCTGCTCAAACGTTGGGATGCGTTGACCTTGTTCTTGCGCGAACCCGGCGCGCCGCTGGATAACAACATTGCAGAGAATGCACTGAAACGCGCGATCATTCACCGCAAGAACTCGCTTTTCTATCGCACGGAGCGGGGTGCATACGTAGGCGATATTTTCATGAGCTTGATCTACACCTGCGAGCTCAACGCCGCGAACGCGTTCGACTATCTCAACCAACTGCAACTCCACACCGACGAAGTCATCGCGGACCCCGACAAGTGGCTGCCGTGGAACTACGCCGCAACTCTCAACGGCAATACTGCGGCCGCGTAGTCAAGCAATCGGCGTGAACAATTGTGCCCTTGGGCGCCGCACAGCGCCAAACGACAGCATCTCGCATTTTGGCACGCTCCCCGGAAGGACACGTTGCATTGATCTTGGCGGATCCGTTCATTGTCGACCTCCTCTGCGAGTACGCGAACGATTCGCTCGACGATGGCTTTTCGTTCGCTGTCGCTTAGCTTTTTCCACACTTCGTGACTTGCCACGGGTTGCATTTGCTTTCCTCCTGGCGGCTGGTAACGCCAGAAAGGTTGCAACCAAATTCCCCAGGGAACTCAAGGTCAAAATCGTGGGACGAGGTCGACGCACGGTGGAGAGATCGGTGCTAGCGACTGGCACGTAACCGTAGCGCCCCTCCGAGAGTTCGACGTGACAGAATTTCACGTGGCCGGGTAGCCGGGCGATGCCCGCTAGCTTCAGTTTTCGGCCGTGAAGGGGGTGCGTCGGATCGACGACCGTGATTTCCCCCTCGCAGGCCTCAGTAACTAGCGGGGTATTGTGCTGGTTGAGGTTTGCCTGTTCCGGGAGGGCCGAGGAACAAGACATCGTGTCGTTCACGTACGAATCGGCAGGTCGCAATATCAAAGATCTTGTTCTTCTTGATTTTTGGATTGAAGGTGAAATCAAAGTCTTCCAATCGACGAACATCACGAAAGTTGGCCGACGTGACGCGCCGACGCATGAGGCGATCATTGCGTGTCATGAGTTCATCCTGAAGGATCAGTTCCAGGAATTCACGATGCGTCAGTGCATTCGTTGCTGCTTCATGCAAACGCACCTCCAGCGACGCTCCGAGGCCTGACAGCCTAAGCTTGGTAAGCAAAGGTATGAGACTATCCGACATATAGCTATCCTCCTTGAATGGCCTGACGAATGAATTGCCCATATTCCGATACGGGCCGAATGATGGGATGCTCTTCCATGAATTCCATGGTCTGCTGTACGCCGGCGGAGCGATTCTCCAGTAGCTTCTTGATCGAACGGTAATTGGTGGCCTTGCTCTTCCAAGCAATGTCGCACGCCCGATTCAATTCATCGGAAGAATACTTCTTGCTCAAGCTCAGTAGGCCCTGCAGCGAACGCGTGGCCTGAACGCCTCGCTCCTCGATCAGAAGCTCCGCCCAACGTGTGGCATGAAGACCTAGGAAACGCACCTTTCGCAGGGTATATTCGACTCCTTTTTCGATGGGATGCACTTTTTCCGGAGCAATATGTTCGCCCAACGTGCTAAAGCGTCCTTTCTCTTGAGTGCAGTGAATCGCAAGCTGTTCCATTCGCAAATTGAGGATGCGTAACGTATGACTGTTCCAACGTACCCACACTTCTCTCCCCACATATTCGGGCGGCGCTGAGTAGTATGCGTGCCTTACAGCCACGTGACCGTCACGCGACACGATGCGTTTTCCTTCTTCGTAGTGAGGGAATCGTTCCCGTGGCAACGGCTGAAGTGCTCTGCGTTCCAACGTGTCATATACGTATCCTACCTGTTGCTTCGTTGTGCCATGGACTCGCCTGTCTGCAACCGTCTTCTCCCAGTGTGCCAGGCACTCGTTTTGCGCTGTCAATGAATCAAATGTCTTCCCCTTGAGTGCGTTGGACTTCACGTAGCCTATCCCACGCTCGATCTTCCCTTTGTGACGAGGTGTTCTTGGACGCGTCGGCACCAAAGCGAAATTGTAGTGTTTGCAAAAGTCAACGATCTTCGGATGGAGTTCTCCGTCATACCAGTCCGCCGCCTTCACGGCGCACGAGCCATTGTCAAAAATCACTACTTGGGGAACGCCGCCAACACGCCAAAAGCAGTTCTCCAAAACATCCATGAAGCTCTCGACTGTCATGCGACGGACCGCCTCCGAATAGCCTTTGCGAGAATGGCTCAGCACCGCGCGGAATACGTACGTCTTCGTCCATTTGCCCGGTTCACGCATGCATCGTGCGCCGCTGCCAAAATCCACCTGCATCTCGGCACCTGGATCGCATTCCAAGCGTCGATAGGGGAGCGGCGTTGACTCCTTTAGCGTTGCGACATACCGACGTACCGACGGATACCGCGACGTGAAACCATGCTCATCCACCAGATCCTGAAAGATCCGTTGTGCCGTGAGGCCTTGCTCGAGCTTGGCCACGACCACTTCCCGAAACGGCTCGCAAGCACTCGCGCTACGCGATGGCCGATCGGACCTCACATCGGCCGACGAGCCGGTGGGCGCCTTGGTCTCTTTTGCGTCCTCCACGCCGGTGGGCGCCGACCCGGTGGGCGCCTTGGTCTCTTTTGAAACCTTCCGACCCAAATGACATCGCACCGCAGTCCGCGACACATCGAGCACCGACATGATCGATCGCTCGGAATAGCCCAATTGTCCTAAGTGCTTGATTGCCTGGGATTTATCCATTGCCAGTTCGTGCGCCACGGTACCGTCCTCGTAGGGGGCTTCACAGGGAAAACCTCTACGAATAGGGACCCAGCATCCTTGCTACAACTGGTCTCTTTTCCGGCGCCCATGACTGGTACTTTTTGGGCGCCCAGTGACATTTGACGGATTCGCTCGTGTTCTGGCTCGTTAGGCCGTTGCTTTGTTGCAGGGATTCTATTCAGTTCCCTAGGACGTGGTTCTCAGAATTCGTAGGTGCGTAGGCGAATTCCCAGGAGTTTATCAGGGGCTTTGCTGGACGTTGGATCTTGATCGCCTGGACTGCGGCATGATTACGGTTCGTTCCGATGGAGTTCCTCCGACACCGGATACTTGAGTTCATTCTTCCGCATCTTCTTGGCGATGGTTGTTGAGAGATCGAGCTTAAGCGTGTTGGCCAGGGCAATGGCATAACACACCACGTCGGCCAGTTCTTCGCCTACTGCTTGTAACGTTTCTGTGTCATGCACGATGTCTCGTGAGGCGTCCACGTCCAACCATTGGAAGTGTTCCATGAGTTCGGCCGCTTCGATGGCCAGGGCCATACTCAGGTTCTTCGGAGCATGATGCTTCTGCCATGACCGTTCGGCCACGAAACGGTCCACCAAGTTTCGCAGTTCCTGCACCGTCGTTTCATTGTCAGACATGGCGAATCCTAGGGAGTTTCACGATCCCAGTTCCAGAGCAGATCTAAAGTAAAGATGCCGGTATCATGTCCGTCGCTGAACGAAATCCCATACGCATAGTTTCCGACAGGCTTCATTCCGGCGATGCGTAAAGGTTGGGTCTCTTCCATTCGTAAGACCGTCAACATGCCTGGTGGAGTGACGACTTGCTTTTTTTCGCGACAGGTGGCACAGGGACAGCGATCCCGTAATGCGCGTACGGCATAGTGACGCTCAACGCCGTTGTTCCAGGAAATGCGTAGTCGCCCATCTTCTTCCAGGGCTAATCCCGTCGGTACCGGTGTTGTCATGGTGCGTAATTCTTTATTTCAGGAATAAATCGGGGAAGTGCCAAAGTGAGGTCGCCTCAGTTGATAGTTGAAGCAACTAACCGAATTCTTGCAGCAGCGACAAGGTTCGGTCCACTTCTTCGGGTGTGTTGTAATGGACAAGCCCCAGGCGGACCATTCCGTCCGGTTCTTGACCGAGAATCTCCGACAGTCGCAGGGCGTAGTAGTTGCCATGCCACGCAAAGACACCGTGGTCGGCCAAGTATTGAGCCAATGCTTGCGGTGATGCTGAGCGATGGCGTAGTGACAGGGTCGGTAGTCGTTCGGCATCACGAGCCGGATCTCGGATACCAAAGACTGTATATGAAGGGAGGGTGGCGAGGCCATCAAGTAACCGTCGCATCAGGCGCCGTTCGTAGTCTTCGATCCAACGAAAGGCCTCTTTGAGGGCCGCACGTCGCGTTACCGTTGGTTGTGACAATTGTCGGCCTAGTTGGGCAAGGTAATCGATGGCTGCCAATGCGCCCGCAATGCACGGGTGGTTTTGTGTTCCGGTCATCCATTTTCCAGGAAGTCGGTTGGTAGCCGGGCGGACCTTGTAGGGCTCCACAGAATCCAAGATCTCGCGTTTTCCCCACAAGATGCCGACGTGAGGACCAAAGAACTTGTACGCGGAGCAGACCAGGTAGTCGCACCCCAGTGCCGCTACGTCAAGCAAGGTATGGGGAGCGAAATGGACCGCATCAACAAACAGCTGTGCGTTCACGTCATGGACCCAGGGGGCGATTCGCGCAACCGGGTTCTTTGTGCCGACACTGTTGGATGCTCCACCCAACGCCACGAGTCGCGTCCGTGCGTTTAATTTCTGCCGAAGGTCGTTGAGGTCCAGAGTGCAATCTTGGAGATTTACTTGAACGTGACGGACCGTAACCCCTTGATCACGCGCCGCAAGTACCCAAGGGGTGATATTTGCGTCGTGGTCCAGGTCGGTGACGATGATTTCGTCACCGGCGTTCCAAGTTCGCGAAATGGCACGCGAAAGGGCCAGAGTGAGGCTCGTGGCATTGGGACCAAAAATGATTTCTTGTGGGTCGGTCGTGCCAAAAAAATCGCTAAATCCGCGTGCTGCTTCGACCATCAAGTCGGTGCACTCGCGGCTCGTACTGAAAGTGCCTCCGAGATTCGCGTTGTGGTGTGCCATGTACTGGGACACGCTGTGAATGACTGACTGCGGTACCTGTGTTCCTGCCGGTCCGTCGAGATAAACGACGGGCGAGCCAGACTGCTCACGCTGGAGTGCGGGGAACTGACGGCGCAGGTGGCCGACCCATTCACGCTCTTGTGCTATGTTCATCTCCATTTATCGGCTCCTTACGAAGAGGCGTGACCGGTCAATTTGTCGCGTGAGCCCTCTTTGAAATCACTTCCCATACGAACGGCCAGCAGTATCATCCCGACACTAACGGCCATCAGCACAGCGGCGACCAAATAGGGCGCATCGACTCGCAGGCGGAATAGAGGGATACCCAATCCCGAGCCAAGGATTCGGGCAAGTGAACTGGCGCTCTGTCCCATCCCCAGCACCGTTCCTTGCCGCTCGGAATCGGTACGTCGCGACAGCAGTGAATTTAGCGATGGCATGAGGAAGGCAAAGCCGGCCACCACGATTGCCAACGCGGCGAACAATCCGCCAATCGATCCTGTTTGGCTTGCCCATCGGATGGCCAAGAATCCGACTATTTGCGCTAGTGCTCCCCCAACCGCCATGCCCGCTTCCGACGTTCGACCCGCCATACGACGGACGATCCCTCCTTGTACCAAGGCTAAGACAAGTCCAATAAAGGCGTACGATAGGCATATTTGTCGGAAAGTAAAATCGAACGGCGCATTGCCTTTGATTAAAATCGACAGAGTCGTTTCGAAATTGGCAAACGAAAAGACGCACAAGAATAGTGTTCCCAAAAGGAGGCTAATGGACGGAATCGCCAGGACCTGCCAGTACTTTGAATCTCGGGCATGTGCGTTGGATTCCGTTGGCATGGACCACACTCGCGATTCCGGCAAGCGGAAGAGTGCGAGTAGCAGCGCGAACGTCGAGAGCCCCGCAGCGGCATAACCAGGGCCAGGACCAGGATCTCCTGTGCCACTTGGCACCGCGAGATAGCCGAGCAATGGACCAAGCGTAAAGCCCAGGCCAAACGCCATTCCGATCAAAGCCATTCCGCGTGGCCGGTCCTCGCGTGTTGTCGTGTCTGCAATATAAGCCTGTGCTGTTGGGATGGTCGCACCACAGATGCCCGCGCCAATTCGAGCCACAAACAGCCAGAATAAACTCTTCCAAACCGTGGCGAAACCAAACAAGGTATAAAAAATCACCGAGCCAAAAAGTCCAATCAAAATGACCGGTCGACGTCCGACTCGATCGGACCACCGACCCCACAACGGCGCAAAGAAGAACTGCATGAGAGAAAAACTGGCCATCAACATCCCCAGTTGCCAGCCATGTTCGTCCACCGTGAATTGTTCGGCATAAATTGGCAGTAGCGGCAGGACCATGCCGAATCCAAGCAAATCGATGAAGACGGTTAAGAAGATGGCGAGCAGAGAGCCTTTGCTATTCGAGTCTTTACCGTTCATGTGCAATTCACAGCCGTAGTTGTCCAGGTCGCAGTTACTAGGATCGTCTGAATTGAACAGATCCAATTCCACAGTGCAGTTTCCAAGTTTGAACGGTAGACCCCGTTGCCGGAAGGGGAGAGCGAACTTTCCTTCCGCCCGCTAACGTCGTATGATAGTTGGCATGAATAGTACGAGCTATGAATGCCGGCGGCGGTGGGAAGCGATGTCTGCGGACGATCTCGCTCATCATCAATTGTCGCGACTGGACGGGCTGTTGCAGAGCATCTTGCCCCAGAATACCTTTTATGCCACGAAATTGGCGGAACAGCGGTTGCCTCTGCGTTCGTTGGAGCAGTTCGCGGAATTTCCTTATACCACCAAAAGCGAATTGATTCTGTCAGGCTCGCCTGTCGACTTTGCGGCCAACCGAACTTTTGACCTTGGGAACTATTCGCGATTTCATCGCACTTCGGGGACGCACGGCCGACCGATGGCCGTGGTCGACACGAACGAAGATTGGCAATGGTGGATTGCGACATGGCAATTTGTCTTGGATGCGGCGGAATTGTCCACCGATGATTGTGTCTTTATGGCGTTTTCTTTTGGGCCGTTTATCGGGTTTTGGAGTGCTTTTGACGCGATTACGGAACGAGGTGCGATGGCCGTACCTGGTGGGGGAATGAATTCCCGAGCGAGGATTGATTTGCTTGCCGCCAGTCATTGCAATGTCATGTGCTGCACCCCCACATATGCGCTCCACCTAGCCGAGGTTGCGATTGAGCACCAAACAGATCCCTCGACATTGGGCATTCGACGAATCGTGGTAGCGGGGGAGCCGGGGGGGTCCGTCCCAGCCGTACGAGAACGGATTCAACAAGCGTGGAACGCGCGTGTGATTGATCACGGTGGCGCGACTGAAGTTGGACCCTGGGGCTACGGAACCTCTGATGGGACAGGGTTACACGTAGTGGAAACGGAATTCCTGGCCGAATTTCGGTCGGTAGAATCGGGGAGGCCGTCGCATGAAGGGGAACTGTCCGAACTCGTACTCACGACGCTCGGTCGATCCGGCTGTCCCGTGATTCGGTACCGGACGGGGGATTTGGTGCGTCCGTCTTGGAACCATGCTGGACCGAATCGTTTTGTGCGACTTGATGGGGGGGTCTTGGGACGCATCGATGACATGCTCGTTATTCGTGGTGTCAACGTGTTTCCTTCCGCAATTGCGCAAATTCTCCATAGCTTTCCCGAGGTCGTGGAACACCGCCTCCTGGCACACAAGAAAGGTGAGATGGATGCGCTGGCGATCGAAGTCGAGGATCGTCTGGAACAGCCTCATCGCATCGCTGACGAACTGATGCGACGGTTAGGTCTGAAGGTGCAAGTCCGCTGTGTCCCTTTGGGATCGCTCCCCCGTTTCGAGGGAAAAGGAAAACGTTTTGTCGATTTACGGAACACAACCGGCTGATTTCGTACTTGCGTTTTTCCCGGCGAAGCGACGTTTTCATTGCGTGAAGTGAATCTTGCGACTCACGCCAATCAGAATCTCCGATTTCGCTTCTATTATGACTTTACAGGGGGATCGGCATTTACTGGGACGACCGACCAAGACGGATGGTTCGTCGACGACATCCAGATTGGATCCGCTTTTGAAAAGATTCCTTATTCCATTGGAAATCCAAGTAGTCATGCTCAGCAGTATTTGGAATATATAAATCGGGCCCGAGCAGACGCGCTGGCTGAAGCAACTCGACTGGCGAACTCCACCGACCCTGACATTACGTCTGCCTACTCGTTCTTTGGCGTAACCGGCGCAAATATCGTTAGTCAGTTTAACGCGTATGTGCAAAATGGCTGCATGTCACAGTTTGCACAGCCATTGGCGTTTAATGAGAAACTGCTGCAGGCATCTGAGTTGCATACATTGGACCTGTTCAACAATCAATTTCAGGGGCATGTTAGTTCGAGTAATCCTCCCTCCCCGTTTCAGCCGGGGGATACCATGGGAACTCGTCTCAATCGCGTAGGATACACCTTTACTACTGCTGCAGAGAACGTATTTTCATTCGCAGATTCGGTAGAGCAGGGGCATGCTGGACTTGATGTCGACTGGGGGAATTCAACAAATACAGCATCGTCCTGTTACAACTCGAGTTTCGTTGGGCAGGGGATGCAGAATCCCGCGGGGCATCGGCGGAGCATTCACAACGATAGCTATAAGGAAGTTGGTATTGGTGTCATCAATGGTACCAACGGTTCGGTGGGACCGCAGCTTGTGACGCAGAATTTTGCCAGTCAGGGTGCTTCGACGTTCGTTACGGGCGTGGTTTATCAGGACCTCAACGGGAACAATTTCTATGACCTGGGCGAAGGTCGAGGCGGCGTTCGCGTCGATGTGGACGGTTCGCCGTACTATGCCATCAGTACTGCGTCCGGCGGATATACGGTGCCGGTCAGCGGCGACGGTGCTTATCAAGTAACGTTTTCGGGTGGCGGCTTCCTCAATTTTGTCACAGGTGCGAGCGTTTCGGGTGGCAAGAACGTCAAAGTCGAATATCTCGCTGTGCCGGGATTGACGGGCGACTACAACGGAGACTTCGTGGTTGATGCGGCTGACTTTACGGTGTGGCGCGATCTACGATTGAGCACCGGAGTAGGCCTAGCCGCAGATGGTAACGGTGACGGCACTGTGAACGATTTGGACTATCAGATCTGGGTCGATCACTTTGGAGATGTCATGGGCGGGAGTTTGGCGATGCTCGTTCCCGAGCCTGCGAGCGGATCGAGTCTCCTTTCACTGATCGCAGGGGCAATCGTGTGGGCCCGGAAGCGTAGCGCGTAGGGGAAATGTAGGACGGGTCTCCAGGCCCGTCTTTTATCCATAAGTGTGTCAAGTTCCCGGTCGCTCATCAAAATCGGGTCGACGGCGACACGGCACTCGAAGTACGTGTACTTTCAACTGGCCGAGGTAGCGGTGACGCGCAACTTGTTTGCCGCGATCTTCGACCGCATCGCGCGGCTGGCGATCCCGCCGCCAATGATCATGGATGGAGTATGACGCTTGAGAGGTTCAAGTGATGGAAAACTGAGAGAAATTCGCCGCGGTCTAGATACACCCAAATCAGAAATGTCGGTAAAAGGCGGCCAACGTGTGCATTTGCCAAGAGCTGATCGGCCTGCTGGCGCTTGCCAAAGAATTCTGAAAAAAACTTCTGCGTGATCCTCCGGGGGACCGCGACGTATCCTAAGGTAAGACCGGTGAGTACTGGAGCTTAGTGGACGTGTTGGCAATCGAGGTGGAGTCAGGGTGCTCTACCGAAACCATCTATCACCCCTTTTGAAACTTACAATCGGCGGAACGCACGCATAAAATTACACTTACGTCGTTTCCGCTTTGGCATGATATTCTGCACAAGTGCGGAATATACGTTATTGTGCGGATCAGTATAAACACAAGTTCGGCGATGATGACTGGCGATGCCAACAGGGTGCCATTCAGATGGAGACAAAATGAACTTGCAGTCCAAGAATATTTCGAAACGTTGGGCGACGATCGTCGTTCTCATCTGCAGCATTTTCCTTGCAAACTTCGCGGTCTTTCAGTTTGGGCCTGCGCAGTTCCACCAACTGAAAGTACGCTCTCGTCCACAGGAATTCTCCGGAGACTGGGCGTTGGCCGGAATTCAAGGCGACTTGCGTGGGACGATTACGTTTATGCAAAATGGTCAACTCGACGCGAACGATAACTATGCTGGCAGGTGGTGGTTTGAGAGCGGTGCGATCCATATGCAATGGTGGGAAGAAGACCCCCCCTCTCTGGCCGAGTACGTGTTTCCTAAACGGCAGGAATATGTTTATGCAGTAAAACGCAACGAAGAGAATCGCCCGTCCGTCATGCAGGGAGTGAATGTGGTTTTGACGCCTTCCAGCCGTCGGAACCAACAACGCACGTCACCGAACAAGGTGGTTGAATCGCGCGGCGCGTCGGGCGGATTCTGAAAGCAGCGGTTTCGGGCCGCCGCCGGGTTACCTTCGTCGTTTACGCAAATGGCCTTTACCTCTTAAAGCAGGATCTGGCAAAGTCGATAACGGAGTCATTTGAAACCAAGCCATACACCTTGTTAGAATCAAGCAGCCGTCAACAGTGCTGCGGGAAACTCGAAGCTAGAATTGCATTTCGTTGGCTGAAAACCTCACGGGTCAATTCGGAGTTTGTTATGAAAGCCATTGTTGCGGTCGTGTTTTTCATGCTCCTTCTCCCTATTTCAATGGTTCTTGCTGAGGAATCCGTCGGTAGGACTATCCAAAACTTCACGCTGTCCGATCACCTGGGTTCGAAACATTCTTTGGATGAATGGGCAGAGAGTAAGGTCATCGTGGTAGTCTTCCTAGGGACAGATTGCCCACTCGCCAAACTCTATGCAACGAGGTTGGTGGAATTGGCAGAGCAGTACAAGGATCAAGCTGTCTAGTTCGTCGGTGTCAATTCGAATGCACAAGATACTCTACTCGAAATTGGACACTATGCACGCATCAACAAAATCGAGTTTCCGTTGCTTAAAGACGTAGGCAACAAAGTCGCTGATCAATTCGGCGCAAAGCGTACTCCGGAGTCATTCTTGCTCGATGAGAAGCGAGTCGTTCGCTATCGGGGACGTATCGACGACCAATATGGAGTCGGCTATGCCCGACCAGGTTGCGATCGTCAGGATTTGGCCATTGCGATTGATGAGTTATTGTCAGGCGAACAAGTCTCCTTACCTTTTGTCGAGGCAGTCGGTTGTCATATCGGTCGTGTAATCCATCGTGAGCCCACAGGCGACATCACCTACTCAAACCAAATCTCCCGGTTGTTGCAGAAGCATTGTGTGCGCTGCCACCGCCCTGCACAGATCGCGCCGTTTTCACTGCTAGACTACGAAGAGGTGATTTGTTGGGCCGACACGATTTGCGAAGTCATGAGCGACGGGCGCATGCCACCATGGCACGCCAGCCCGGAACATGGCGAGTTTCTGAACGACGCCCGCATGACCGATGAAGAGAAAGAGACATTCTACGCCTGGGTCAAGAACGGTGTTCCGAAAGGCGACCCATCTCAGTTGCCCAAACCAGTTCACTTCGAAGAAAAATGGCAAATTGGTAAGCCGGACTTGATCCTCAAGATGCCCGAGCAATTCAAAGTGCCGGCCAAAGGTATCGTGCCTTACCAATACTTCTACGTCGATACGAATTTTGACGAAGACGTATGGATCACCGCTTCCGAAGTGCGTCCTGGAAACAGATCGGTGGTCCATCACATATTCTTGTTCTATTTACCGCCAGGTCGAGATCAACCGAATGCCGAAGATCCGTTATTCAACATGGTCGCGGCATTTGCTCCGGGGGTTCCCGCTGGCGCGCCGCAGGACGGCTTAGCTCGTTTTGTCCCAGCGGGCTCAAAGCTTGGATTTCAGGTTCACTACACGCCGACGGGAATAGAACAGTTCGACCAAAGTGAGGTCGGTTTGATATTTGCGGATCCGAACGAGACTGTAAAGGAGATCAAAATCAATGCCGCAGCTAATCTCGACTTTACAATCCCCGCTGGCGCCAAGGACTATCAGGTCGTAGCCGGTTACCGATTCACTCAAGAGACTTTAGTTCACGCACTACAGCCGCATATGCACTATCGCGGCCGCTCGTTCCGCTTTGTTGCCAAATATCCAGACAAGACAAAGGAGATTCTGTTGGACGTACCGCGCTACGATTTCAATTGGCAGAATTCGTACGTATTGAAACATCCTAAACTGATGCCCATGAATACCGTGATCATGTGTTACGGCGTCTTCGACAATTCCGCACAGAATCTTGTCAACCCCGATCCCACAGCCAATGTAAGTTGGGGTGATCAAACTTGGGACGAAATGATGCTCGGCACCTTAGTGACAACCTTGGGGCCGAACGTGAGCAAAAGTGAATTTCCAAAAGTGGAGTTGGTTGATGGCGAGTTCTTGGTTACCTTTCGATATCAAGGCAATAAGAACACAAAGACAGTCGCTGTTGCAGGATCATTCAATGATTGGAATAAAGAGCGTCACCCGATGAACTGCCCGGATGGCGATGCACTGTTTACTGCCACGATTACGATGAATAAGGGTATCCACGAATACAAATTTGTCATCAATGGGGATCAGTGGACGCATGATCCTGAGAACCCAGACCGCGCCGGCCCCTTAGATAACACGGTTGTCCGAGTTCGAAAGTAGTCCGCTTCGTATCGGTGCGACTAGGTTGTTGTTGAGTTATTTGGGATAAAAGACGGGCCTGGAGACCCGTCCTACGTTGTGCTGATGCCTCGTTGTTTGAATTAACTGAGTTTTCTTACCACGCCTACGACCACTCCGACCACGTTTGCGTTGCGCGTGTAGATCGGCTTCATCCGGGAGTTGGCGGGTTGCAGGCGGATCCGGTTCTTTTCGGGGAACCAGTACTTGAGTGTCGCCTCGCCGTCATCGGTTTGCGCCACAACCATTTGGCCTGGTTTGGCAGTCTTTTGCCGCTTGACCACCACGTAATCTTCGTCGGCGATTTGAGCATCGATCATCGAGTCCCCTTTGACTCGCAGCACGAACTGGTTCTTCTTACGGAACATAGCGGCGAAATCGATCCGTTCGCGCTGCTCAATCGCTTCGTGCATGACTCCGGCGGCAATCTGTCCGGCGAGCGGTAACCCCTTGTCATCCTCCACATCGGCGACAAGTTGAATGGCTCGCGACATGTTCGGCTCGCGGGAGATCATCCCCTTTTTTTCCAGGGCCTTGAGGTGACACATGACGCCATTCGGACTGTTGATGCCAAAATGATGGCCTATTTCTCGTACCGTTGGGCCGTAACCGCGATTGCGGATCTTATCGCGTACAAAATCATACACGGCTCGCTGGCGTTTGGTGAGCAATTCGATGACCGACATGCTTGAATTCCTTTAGATTGAAGAAACCGTCTCTTGATGGGTCCGAGGGGAGGCGGAGCCGTTTCGCGTCCTGGCGGAGCATCTCGTTATAATGTTAAACTGCTTTGGACGAATTTTATTTCGATCGTGACTTTCAGTCGCGTCGTATTCTAATATACTTGTGTACACAGTCAAGTGCGTATGTACACTTCGCGGGATTTGTTCGAATGAGTGAACCGTTTGGCTCCCCAAGGTAATTCTCTATGGTCAATCAACCGTTGATGTTACGACTTCTGTTGTGTGTTTCGCTGTTGGCAGTTGGCTTGCCGACTCGTAGTCTGTTCGGCGAGGATCCACTGGCGGAGTCGCCCGAGGTTTCCGCAGCGATCGATGTGATACCTCATGTGGCGGGGGTGGCTTGGATAGAATTGACTGGCAGGTTGCCCGAGAGCGTCGAGCCGCCAGGTCTGCTGGGGACTCTACGGCCGAATCTGCGACTCTTCATCGATCGACTGGGTCAAGCTTGTCGCGACGATCGAATTCTGGCCATCGTGCTTCGACCGCAACAAACGATGCTGGGGCGCGGACAAATCCATGAGCTACAGCAGGCGATTTTACGCGTGCGTGATGCGGGTAAACGTGTGTACGCGGAATTGCAAATTGCGACTCCGAGCGACTATCTGGTGGCTTCGGCCTGCGATGAAATTCGGATGGCTGAATCTGCGTTCTTGCTGCTTCCCGGCGTACGCGCTGAGGTGATGTTCTATCGGGAGCTGCTCAGTAAGCTGCAAATTGAAGCCGACATGCTGCAGGTGGGCGATTACAAAGGAGCGGCCGAACCGTATTCGCGGACGTCCATGAGTCCCGAGTTTCGTGGTCAATTTACGCAACTGATCGACGACTTGTTTGATCAGTTGATCCACGACGTAGCACTTCGCCGAAACTTGAAGATCGAGGATGTGCAGGAATCGGTGGACCAAGGCATGCTGACCGCGACCGAAGCGCACCGTAGGGGCTTGATCGATCGCGTTGGTTATGCGGATGCAACCGAGGCACAGTTAATGCAAGACCTGGGAGTTACAGAAATTCGGGAATATCGTCGCTACGGGAAACCTAATCTCGATACCGACTTTTCTGGAATGTCTGGTTTCTTGCGAATGATAGAGCTGTTTGCCAGTGCACCACAGAAGTCAAAAGGAGGAAGTGATACGGGCAAAGTCGCCGTGGTGTACGCCACCGGACCCATCATGCAGGGGAAGAGCCAAGGGGATCTATTTGGCCAAGAGACCGTCGGCGGCGACACGATTGTCGACGCATTGCAAAAGGCGGAAGCAGACTCCAAGGTCGCTGCCATCGTCCTCCGGATCGACAGCCCCGGTGGATCGGCCCTGGCGAGCGACTTGATCTGGCAACAAGTATCTCAATGCCAGAAGCCGGTCGTGGCAAGTATGGGCAACATGGCCGCGAGTGGTGGCTACTATATCGCCATGGGATGTGACAAGATTTTGGCGGAGCCAGGGACGATTACGGGGTCGATTGGTGTTGTTGGCGGAAAATTAGCCCTGGGCGGCTTGTTCGAAAAGATCGGGATTTCAACGGAAGTGATTTCGAAAGGGCAGAACGCTGGAATATTCAGCACACAGGAGAAATTCTCCCCCTCCGAACGCACCGCCATGCAGGCCATGATGGAGGACGTCTACCATCAATTCGTGGCCAAAGCTGCTCAATCGCGTGGTAAGACGGTCGAAGCGATGCGGCCACTGGCCGAAGGGCGATTGTGGACCGGTCGCCAAGCAGCCAGCAACGGCCTTGTCGATTCCACCGGAACTTTGCGCGATGCAATTCAGGAAGCGGCTCGGCTGGCGGGGCTCAGCGTCGAAAAACCGGCCGAACTCCTCATTTTGCCGCAGCCCAAGAATTTTTTCGAACAGATGTTCGAAAATCCACAGGCTTTGTCCCCTGCCTCCTCCAGCCTTACCGCCAGTCATCCAAGCGTTGCTCACCTTTGGCACGATCTCGCGGTATCGCAACAGCTCACTCAGGAGCCCGTACTGTTGTGGCTCCCATTTCGAATTGAGATCAGGTAGAAGCTGAAACAGAGGGACAACGTTGTTGTGCATGCCTCGTCGCAACCCTTGCGGCTTGACATTTTGGGGCTGGCGCGGTGAAATGGAAGGGTACCGGGCAGGGCAGGCGAATCTGAGGCAAGCAGACACGCGACGGAGATATCCGTTGTGATCGGTCTCGGTGCATGGCGTGCGGGCCAAGAAGTAGATCTCTTTAATAGATGTCCGTACGTTGTCGCGCTTAGGAAGGCTTATTTCATGGCGGGATCGTTCCATCCACCGTTGCCAAACACGTCTACCGATTCCATACGAAGGGCTCGACGCGGGCTGACGCTCATCGAGATGCTCATCGCTGTAGTGTTGACGCTGATCGTCGTCTTTGCCCTCGTACGCGTCTTTCAGATGCTGGGGGACAACGTTCGAGACACAAAAGCAATTCTTGAGATGTCTGGGCAATTGCGGACCTTCTTGAGCCAACTGCAAGAAGATCTCGACAGTCGTACCGTGACCGTACGCTCGTATGCCGATCCCGAGGCCGCCCCCGGATACTTCGAACTCATCGAAGGAATCGCTACCGATCGGGATGTCGATGGCGATGGACAAATTCCCCTCGACGGTGACGGTGATAACCTATTGAATTCGCTCTTGCCGGTCGCGACGTTTACGCAAGTTGACCCAATGAATCGAGCAGATGCCGATTTCCATCCTGTTATCGATTCCCAAGGGAATCCTGTTACCGATTCCCAAGGGAATCCTAGGAACGCCATGACGACTAAGGGGGATCGGGACGACGTTTTGATGTTTACGGTACGAACTTCGGGTAAGCCGTTTTCGGGGCAGTTGATAGGTAGTCTGGTTTTCAATTCCCCACAGGCACTGAACAAGTGTTTTATCAACACGTACCAGGCGGACCACGACATACGATCGAGTCACAAGAAGCGGAAGTCGTTTGGTGGTCGGAACCGGACTCACGGGGCAATTTCCATATCTACCGTCGCATGCTGTTGGTGCGGCCCGATATTGAAATCACAGCAGCGCCAATAGACCCTTTCAGATTTGTTCGCGACAATGATTTGTCCGTACGAATGGTTCGCACCGATCCAAACGATCCATCCACTGCGGTTCTGCGTGCGAATAGTTTGGTCGATCTAACCCTGCGGGAGAATCGGTACGCTCACCTGGGGCAATTTGGGGAAGGACCGAATAGTTTTCCGTTTCCGCTTCGGTTGGAACGTCTTCGGTATACCAATCAGCTCGCCAAGTTGCTCGTAGATCCCATTCTGCTCGCCAATTTGCTCGTAGATCCCAGTCAGCGCGTCGATTTGCTCGTAGATCCCAATCGACTTAGTGAATATTTGTCGTTAGCGGATACACTGGCGTTTGACGTCAAGGCGTTCGATCCGACGGCTCCGTTGCAGTTGGCAGGCGGGACGCTTGCTGTCGCGCCAAGTGATCCGGGGTACGATAACGATCCTCAGAAGCGTAGACAACAATGGCGGGGTGCCTACGTGGATCTCAGTTATGCGAACGACCAACCCAACGTTGTCGACGATCAATCGCCGCCATTGCCGCCATTTAGGTCGGAGTTCTCCACCGTACCAGCGAGGCGATCTGGATGGCTAAAAATAAATAACAAGTGGGACACCTCAAGCATTCGTGGCTTCTACGACACGTGGCCACGATCGTACGAACGAGACGGGCATGCTCAACAAAATGGCAGTTATGCCCCTCCTGGCCCGAACGTCGTCGCCGACCGCGGCACAAATGGCCTGGACGATGACAACCAGAACGGCGTCGATGACAGCGGCGAGTTCGAAACCGCTCCTCCGTACTCGGCCGATCTGCGTGGTATCGAGGTTTCTGTCCGTGTTTTTGAATTCAATACACGACAGGTCCGGCAGGCGAGTATCGTGGCCGACTTTACGGAAGGGCTAGGGCCCTGAGCGGAATCGGCTGAGGATTCAGGAGTCAATCTGGAGTAAAGGAGTATTTCGACGTGAACGCTGGACATCGTATTCGTTTGGCCGGCCCATGGTCTTTGATCGTCAATCGGGGTACCCCGGACGAGTTTGTTGTGCCCCTGAGATTTCCGGCAACGTGGCCCGCCATGCCGGGCCGAACTTCGGATCGCGCACACCTGACCCGCGTCTTTAAGAAGCCGACGGGCCTCTCCCCAGAGCATCAGGTTCTCTTGTGTGTCGATCATAACCGCTCCGTCCAAGAGTGTGTTTTGAACGATGTGCCTCTCTCCATGGAGGAGCCATACCACCAGCAAAATTCCTTCGTTTCTCTCGGTAAGTGGGACGTGTTGGAATATTTGCAAAAAAGCAATCTTTTGCTGCTGACGTTGGCCGTACCAAAGCTTGTTACACCGTTTAGTATCATGGCGATGGAAGTCTGGTTAGAAATCCAAGAACCCAACCAAGGTGTGGCGGATGCGACGTAGAGCGATTCGACTGGTGCTGGTCCAAATTCTCATTTTCGGGATTGCGATCGGATTGCCGTGTGTAACGATGGCCGGCGGCCAAACGCCCGGGCTGGCACCTGACGAAATCGCCGACGGGTGGATATCGCTTTTTGATGGTGAAACGTTGTTCGGTTGGGTACCTGCTGCCAAAGCGAATTGGAAGGTGGAGGACCAAACGATTACGGTCAGTTCCGGAGAGGTCGGACTGTTGCGGACAACGGCACAGTTTGATGACTATGTGCTGAGGCTTGAGTTTCGGGCCGATTCCGACACAAATAGCGGAGTCTTCTTCCGCACGAGTTCCCGGCCGACCGCGCCGGGTGTCGACTGTTATGAACTGAATATTGCTCCTGCCGCAAATCCTTTCCCCACGGGCAGTTTGGTGGGGCAAGTGCGCTACGATCAAGCGGCGTCCGATGATCAGTGGCATACGTTGGAGGTGACTGCCAAAGGAGAGAAAGTCACAATTCACGTCGACGGAAAAATTTCCGCCGAATATAGCGGTCCCGGCCCGACCGGTCGGGGGTATATCGGACTGCAACACAATCAGGGACGAGTCGCTTTTCGCCACATCCGGCTCAAACCTTTAGAAGTACCCCCGCTGTTCAATGGAAAGGACCTCACTGGCTGGAAGAGCTATCCCGATCTCCCAAGTAAGTTTACCCCGACACCTGCGGGTGAGTTACAGGTACTTGGTGGCCGCGGGTTGCTCGAATCAGAACAGCAATTTGGCGACTTTGTGTTCCAGTGTGCCTGCCATGTCAACGGCGATCGATTGAACTCGGGGATCTTCTTTCGCTGTCAGTCCGGCGAACAAATGAACGGCTACGAGAGCCAGATTCACAATGGGTTCCTCGAAGGAGACCGGGCCAAACCGCAGGACTGCGGTACGGGCGGGATCTTCCGCCGCCAAAATGCACGGATGGTGGTTGCCAACGACCACGAATGGTTCCACAAGACGATTGTTGTGACCGGTCCTCGGATCTCGATCTGGGTCAACGGATTCCTGGTGACCGATTGGGTCGATACCCGCAAACCCGACCCAAACCCCCGACGCGGACTGCGGACTGAGCCGGGGACGCTTATGATCCAAGGCCATGACCCGACGACCAACCTGCTTTTTAAGGATATCTTGGTGCGCGAACTGGTTGTGCGAAAACACGAGCCGACCTAGTTCCATCAGCCACTGAACGACCATGTGATTTTTTTCACAAACTCCGAACATTGTGACGAATTTCACAATGAAAAGAGTTGCATTGACTTGGCGGGTTGGCGGTGGTTATCTTGCAATACAGGGGCACGAATGCGTGTCCGATTTGGTGGTCCTATCAAGAAATGAGGATGGGTCATGAAACTGCAAGATATTTTGGAGATCAAGGGTCGTCGCGTACATACCATTCGACCCGAAGCAACTTTGGCAGATGTTGTCGAAACGCTGGTGCGTCACAATTGTGGATCGCTGGTCGTATGTGATGGTGAGCAGATGGTCGGAATCATTACTGAGCGAGACATCTTGCGTGCCTGCGCGACGCAGGGGGATGGTCTGCATGACTGTCGCGTGCGCGATCATATGACTCCCAACCCGATCACGGCGCGACCGGAGTCGGATGTGGAGGATATCATGGGATTGTTGACCGAGAATCGGATCCGCCACTTACCAATTACTCAGCAAGACCAGCTGATCGGTATTATCTCGATTGGAGACGTGGTCAAGGCACAGCACGACGCGTTAAGCTTAGAAAATCATTTCCTCAAATCGTACATCCACGGTTAGCACGATTGTCGCCCTTCGCTCCGCGATTGTCCCAGATCACTCCGCGATTGTCGCCCTTCGCTCCGCGAAGGGATCACCCAACCCTGACACACTCCGTAGTACACGATGGACCAAGAACTACGTAGTGTCGGGCTTGGTGCCGATGGCTCGGTGTCGTGGAGCGATTTAGCGGCACTACCGGCCGCTCGCGAGTATTGCCGCCAGTTCACGCTTCGGCACGAAGAGAACTTTAGCGTGATCAGTTGGTTTTTGCCTGCTTCTGTGCGGCAACACTTTTGTCATCTCTATGCCTACTGTCGGGGCGCGGACGACATCGCCGACCGGGTGGCGGACCCATTGATGTCGTTGAATATGCTCAACTGGTGGCAGACGCGGTTAGAGGCGTGCTACGACGGGGAGTGTACGCATCCCATTTTTGCCGCCTTACGTGAAACGATTGGTGAATATTCACTTCCACGCCAGCCCTTCTTGGACCTGCTAACGGCCTTTCGTCGCGACCAATCGCAACAGGAGTACGATGATTTTGCCGACTTATTGGCCTATTGTCGTTGTTCCGCGAATCCGGTGGGGCGATTGATTTTGGGATTGGGTCGGTGTGCTAGCGATGGAAATATACGGTGGTCGGACCATATTTGTACTGGATTGCAGTTGATCAACTTTTGCCAGGATGTCTCCCGTGACGCGATGCGTGGTCGGATTTATATCCCTCGGGCGACCCGGGAAGCATTTGGATATGACGCCCGGATGTGGTCGGCCCGCGAATTCAATCCACGTTTTCGCAATCTGATGCGGTTTGAGGTGGATCGAGCCGAAAGCTATTTGGTGGCGGGTCGTCCTCTTGTCCATACCGTGGATCCGGCGTTCCAACTGCAAATTGGGTTGTTCCTTGAGGGTGGGCTCGCTGTGGTCCGAGCGATCCGCCGAGTGAACTACGATGTCTGGTCAACTCGCCCCGTTATTGGTAGATTCGGGAGGTTGTCGATCTTACGGAGAACCCTCACGCGGCGGTACGGCTTAGCCCAATGGATTGCGAACTTCAAGCCAGCTACTCACTTTGCCGGGAAGTGACCCGGCAGTCGGCGTCGAGTTTTGCTTGGTCATTTTATCTGTTGCCACCGACCGAGCGGTGTGCGATGGAGGGTCTGTACGCCTTCTTGCGTCGAACCGATGACCTGGTCGACAACCAGCGTCCGGTTTTTGTTCGCCGAGCCGCACTTCAGCAGTGGGAACGATGCCTCCAACTGGTCTACGACAGTTCCAACCCGACGAATGGGATTTGGACGGCACTGGCCGATGTCGTTCAACGATACCAAGTACCTCAGGACTGCTTGAATGCGGCAATTGATGGTGCGCGAATGGACTTGGAGATCGGCACCTATGAGACATTCGAAGAGTTGCAGCGTTACTGTGACTGTGTGTCAACTTCCGTGGGGCAGGCTTGTTTGCATATTTGGGGTGCACCTGAACTGGCCGGCTCGCCAGCCGCGCGCAGTTGTGGTCAGGCGATTCAACTCACCAATATCTTGCGAGATGTTCGCGAAGATGTCATGCAGGGACGTGTTTACCTGCCGCAAGAGGATTTGCGGCGTTTTGGCTGCGACACGGAGTCTTTCCAGCAGGGGAACTGCAGCGAGTCGTTCTTACGTTTAATGGAATTTGAGGTTCAGCGGGCAGAGGAGCTTTTTGCGGCGGCTCGTCCTTTGGACCAACTGGAGGGAGTAGGTCGACCGATCGTCCGATCGCTGATGCGAACCTACCAGTCGTTATTGGCACGCATCAAAGGGGCGCCGGCGGAGGTGCTCAAGTCGCGCGTACGAGTCCCCAATTGGCAACGACTATGGATTGTCGGGAGCGAATCGGTCGCTAGCCGCTGGAAGCCCCACGTTGCCGGGCACCGGCATAGGTCAAGCGTACCGTGAAGATTGGAATCGTGGGGGGAGGATTGGCTGGTATGTCGGCCGCATATCGGCTGGCGGAACATGGCCACCAAGTGAGTCTGTTCGAGGCGAAGCGGTCGCTGGGCGGGCGTGCTGGGTCCTGGCGCGAACCTTCGACCGGTGCATGGTTAGATCATTGCCAACATGTCAGCATGGGGTGCTGTACCAATCTGGCTGATTTCTTGGACCGAGCTGGGCTGCGTGACTTGTTTCATCGCTTCGAGGTGATGCACTTTATCGACAGGCACGGACGACAGTCCGATTTCGGTTGCATACCCTGGCTGCCGGCCCCGCTCCACCTTGCCAAGGCCCTGGTTGGCATGCGATTCCTCCACTGGTCAGACCGACTGCAGCTTGCTTGGACATTCCATCGATTGGCCCGGACGAGTCCGCAGATGGGTGACAATCGACTGACGATTCTCGATTGGTTGCGCAAGTACCGCACGAGCGATGCGCTGATCAACCAGTTTTGGCAGCCGGTCCTGGTGAGCGCTTTGTCGGAACGGCTCGATCGGATCGCTTTTTCCGCCGCGCGCAAGGTACTTGTAGATGGCTTTATGGGTGCTCGCAAGGCGTTCTTCCTGGAAGTCCCCCAAGTTCCGCTGGGAGAACTGTATGACGAACACATGCGTGGCGCGTTGTTGCGATTGGGAGTGTCAGTGCAAACCAACACCCGGGTGAAGCAGGTGTGTTGCGAAGGGATAGCCTGTGCGTCCATTGAGCTGAATTCCGGTGTCATCGACCGGTTTGACCAGGTGATTGTCGCGGTTCCGTGGCGTCAAGCTGCGTCACTATTGTCTCCGGAGTTGCGAGCGTCCCTGAATTCGAACGCAACGGGTCCGCAGGTCGAAGATTGGGAACGGCTGGAATCCGGGTCGATTGCTGCGGTCCATCTTTGGTTTGATCGACCTATCATGCAATTGCCGCATGCCGTGTTGCTGGAGCAGCGTTCTCAATGGATTTTTGCGCGGGGTTTGCAGCCGGTTCCTCATGCAATCGGTGACTCCAAATACTATTATCAAGTCGTGATCAGCGCGGCTCATGACGATGAAGACGGTCGATCGATGGAATTGGCGGATTGCGTTGTGGGTGAGTTGCGAGCTATTTTCCCGGAGGCGAAATCGGCTCAACTCGCTTATGTGCAAGTGGTGGCGCAACCCCATGCTGTGTTTTCTCCTACGGCTGGAAGCGATGCGTGGCGTCCCCCGCAAGCGACCGCGGTGGGAAGCGTGACGTTGGCCGGTGATTGGACCCGCACCGGTTGGCCGGCCACGATGGAGGGGGCGGTGATTAGCGGCTATCGAGCCGCCGAATGTATTCTGGCGCAAAGTGGCGTACGAACGAAACTTGAAGTTGAATCGCTTCCACGCGAGTGGCTGGCGCGGTGGCTCATTCGGGACTGTCATTAAGCGAGATCCAGCACTTGTAACCCGAATGCGTTAGCCATGGATCGAAACGCCCCAGGCATCAGGAACCCTTTGCTTGCGTACTCCCAGTTTTGTGAATTCGGGTTCCAAGAACATCCTCGTTCACCTAGTTCGGCAGGTGGTTGACGTACTACCAATGCCACGGGGGTAACGTCATCAAGAATCGGACGGCTTCTCAGGGCCGGAATGCGATTCCATCCGTCCGACGGCGGCCACCAGTCCCAACACGGTGACAGTCATCAGGATCAATCCTGCGATCCAAAACACGACCTGCGGAATTTCAATCACATTCGTACGGCGGCCGCGAGGATCGTGACTCGTATTAGTGACTGGTTCCCCGAGCTTCATCGTGACGGGTGCGTAGCCCCTTTGGGAAATCGTTCGTAGCGCGGTCGTGTCGAGTGCGGTTGGCAGTGAATCTGCTGCCCCATAATAGAGCCGATACTGTTTGCCTGATTCGTGCAAGTATTGCAACTCGTGCACATGTCCAGCGGCTTTGACGCCGGTTACCGTGAGGGGCGCATTGTCACCATGATCGATAGAGATGCGCCAATTGCGCTCGCGTGTTTCTGCGAATGTGAGACGCAAATGGGCCCGCTGGAGTTCGCGAAACGCGACCGCTTGCAGACGGTCACGTGCAACGAACCGCCAATCAGTGCCGGTCGAGGTCTCCACCTTGGTTTCTAAAGTTACCTCTCGTGAGAAATTTTCCTGATCTGTCAGTAGACTCACTTCGGTGAGCGGTTGGCCATTGGTGGCAAAAAACAGGTACTCGACCCGTTGTTCTTGTTTATACGGTTCGGCGCGGAAGTCTCGGGTAGAATATTCTTGAACGATCGGCTTGACGTGGTAGGGTTCCGACACGTTACTCCAAAATGAGAATCGGCCAACTTGAAACGGGCGTTGCTGAATGGAGCGTGTGAGCGTGGTTGAGTCAATTCCACCGGCAGTTCGTGTTTCGGTGATCTGCTGTCTTTCCATCGGCACATCGCTGGTCGGCTCATGGATGACGACGCGAAAAGCCAAATAGTTGTTGACAGGTAATGGAATGTCGCTCGCTCGGAAGGCGAAATGCTGAGAAAGGTCGTAGATCACGGCCTTGGGTACGATTTCCTGCCATTCACCCCCTAGTTGTTGGCCATGCACGGTGACATGTTGGTAAAAATCTGTCAATGGAGTATCGATGTGAATACCGTCGATGGCTCGATTAGCTTTTGTTGTTAGCGTGAACAGAAGGCTTCCATCGGGCTGTTTCTGCAGATCAACACGCTCTGGAGCCCAGGTTTCTCGTCGGCTGACGCTTCGTTTTTCAGTGGCGATGTTGATCGTATGCGCAACAACCGGTCCGTCCGATTGGAAGACTTGCAGTCCACCGTTCAAGTTGGATGTGTGCGCATAAACATTGTCGTCCAAACGAACGGTAGCTAGTTCCGTCGTCGACGATGGGATGTTGAATTGTATTTCCTTGTAGCGTGGAAAATCGTTCGGCAGGGGGGGTAAAGCCGTTAGCGGATCGATGCAAACGAATAGGACAGCCACAGCGGAAATGCAGCGAAAAGTAAATACGTATTTCATGATGGGGTTGTCGGCTCCGCGGGAACCTCCTCGCTTGGTTTCTTGGGTCGATCGGCAGCTTGGTCCGCAGTGAACATCTCCTGGAATCGTAGGTATAGGTACGAACCGCAAATTGTCAAGCAGCCCAAGATGAGGAACGCGATAATCCGGTAGAACGTGTCAAGTTCTTGTAAGTCCAGAAAGAAGATCTTTGCTACCACAATACTGAAGAGTGCCAAGCCCGCGTACCGTAGTGGCCGGAGCCGGTATTGCATTCCTGCCAAGAGAAGTGCCAACGCATACGATGCCCACAGGATGGAAATGGCACCAAATCGCAAGTTGGGCAATTTCCATTGGAAGAATGTTCCCGTTTCCAATGTCAAGAAGAGAAATAGCAATCCGATCCCGGCTGCACCGAAGGCATTGCTGGCTGACCGCGAGTCGGCATCCTCGGACTGCGTGAGGAATTGACGCCACCCCACCACAAGGGTACACAAGATGACAGCAAAGTCGAGCAGTCGCAGTCCGAAGTCGGACGCCACGAAAGGATCGGTATACAAGAAGCCATCACCGATGTTCCATTGTGCAATGTCCCAACATAGATACTTGACAATGATGGCGAATCCAAGCACGACCAACGCGGTATTGCGTAGCGACGAAGAAACTGCTTGGCCTCGCCATAGGAGCCAGAGGAATGCAGCGGCCCAAATGAACGTAATTGCCGCCGGACGCCATAGGCCATTCACAGCATCGGCTAAGTGGTATGCTTCCAAATTGCCAAACAAAAACACGACGATAAACGTCACGATTGCTGCGTTGGCGCTCAAGTTGAAGTCGGCAGCAGGTGTTGACCCCACGGAAGCAGGTGTCAAGTTCTTTTGTTGTCCAGCCAGCCAACTCGTGGTTGCAATGGACGCAATCGGAGTTCCTATGACGACCAAACGTTCGAGAAAATGCTGTAAGTATCCAGTCGCTGTGATACCAGCTTCCGAAGTGCCGTAGTGTAGCGCAAGATCGAATAAGCCCAATCGAAGGACCACCAGGGTGAGCAGTAACTCCCCCAGGCGGCGCAAGAAGGGGCTTTGCAATTGGTAAGAGATCCAGATCATGACGACCGCCTGAACCGACCAGGCGGGCGCCAACCATCGTGCCGAAATCGCTAAGACTGGCGTTAGTGCAAGGTACAGTGCCGACAACCCCAAGAACGTGTACAGCAGCCCGGCATCTTTGCGCTGACGCGAGAGGCAATAGTGTACGTGAGCAACATAAAATGCGGCCAGCGACAGCGTTACAATTCCGACGTGTCGTCGACTGAAATTTTCCTCAACCAACGCATAGCTCTCACCCAGGAACAGAGTGCTATTCGCCAGCAGTGCCAGTAACACAAGGATGGAGGACGGCACGTCACGATAGACGTTGTGTACAAACGACGCTGTTGAAAAGACGAGGAAGAAACCTATCAAGAACGGATAGACTTGCCAAAATGGTTCGGGAGGGGGAGTATTGAGAGCCGTCAACACAAGGCCGCTATTCATGAGGAAGCTCAAGAGATTGAGCCACGGCCAAGACCTCCAAGCGGAAATGAACATCACGCCGATGCCCAGCACCGTAAGATAGGGGAAAAGCTGGGCGACGTTCCTTAGTTCGGGACCGACAAGCGACGGGGTGCCGTAGCCGCCGACAATCGCAAGCACTGCCAATAACTGCGATTCAAATCGAATGGCGAGCAGTCCGGCGGCCATCGTGACGAGACACATCAAGGTCAGGGCCGTTGGCGCCGTGATGAGATTGTAGTTCGTTTGTGCGGCATAAATGGTGAAGTAGATGGTCGCGGTGCCTGCGCCCATCAGTCCTTGTCCCAAGAGATGGTACCGACGACCTAGGAGGTGTACGCCACCCGCCAACATACTCATGCCGGCGAGCGTTGCCAGGCCCACGCGGCCTTCTGGTCCGATCCAACCATGCTTGATCGAATAGTTCAAAAAGAAACCGATGCCAAATAGCAAAATCAAAACACCGAGGCGGAGCAACCACTGACTGGCGATGGCAAATTCCAGCGAAACCCCTTCGGGGACGCGATCCTTGCCCACGACAAACCAAGCCCACATTTTACGTAGCACCTCCTGCGCCGCTTCTTCAAAGGGAGACCGCGTATCGGGCTTAGCAGGACTGTCGAACGGCTTACGTGGTAGGTAGGCCATGTGGGCGACCGACGGTCCGGCGGCCGAAACGGTTAGATCGTCGGCCGTGGTCAAATTGGGTCGCGATGTCCCGGCCGGTGGTTGGGCGCCCCAAGTGTATGGCGGTTCGACGTCGGTAGCGGGTCGGAGTGGTCTTGTCCCGGGAACAAACTTGGGGAGTTCCGATTCGGAGGGATTCACGATAGGTACTACGAGATCGGCCTGCAGAATGTCGGTCGCAACATCGACTGACTTAGGGAGCTTGGTTTGACTGTGAGTTTCGGGCGATTCCGTGACGACTGGGCTTGAGTCCGACGGCGTCGAATGGGATTCCAAACGCCGTAGCCGCGACTCAATCGCGGAAAGTCCCTTGTGGATGGCAAATAGAATCGACTCTTGATGGCGCCGCAAACTTGCCAATCGAACGAATACTCCGGTGCACACGGCTATCAGCACAAGCACGAGAAGGAGAGCGAGTTCGAGCACGGTTAATCTCCCAGCATTGGAATATTGGTAGTACTTCGGGACAGGGCCCAATCAGGAAAAAGGTGTCCACTAGAGAAAAGAGCCCACATGACCCAGGATTTTGCGCGCAAATCCAAAGAATTATGGCTTTTTTCCGGTCCGGTGACGGAACGATTGTGTCGATTATACGTGTTCGTTGTGTCTATTTGCTCTGCGGAGTCGTCTTTAGGTCCTTTGTCAGGGCGTGTACTTCATCATGTCGACGCGTTGGCCGAGCTGCCAAGACAGCGAAACTCCCGCTGTTCGGGCGACGGTCCATCCCAATCGTCCACAGGCCTCCCTAACAACGACGTCGGTTTTCTGCTTCTTGAAGACCGTCGTGAGGTGGCTGCGGCCGGTTGCGACCTTCAGGAACTCGTACCTTCTCGTTCTGGTATCGAAGAAGCAGCCCAGGGTGTTGAGTTTTCCTAAATCGAGAGCGAGAATGACCATGGTTACCACACCTTGCGTTGGGGGATGGAACAATTGTGACTGACAGGTACGACTGTCTTGATCATGGGTTTTAGCCGCCAGATTTTCATCGAAGCGTTCCCACCCCAATACATGGATTCTTTATTCGCACATCGCCACACGATCATGATTACGCAAGAACAGTTCAAGACGCTGCTTCCGCTGGCTTGCGCATGGGCCGAGGCACAGGAGCGCGTTATCCTAAGTGACGGCGTGGCTCTCACACCTGCTCAGACCGCCGACGCCACGACGATTGGTGTCGCACATCCTGAAAAAGTCAGATTGCTGAGTGTCGTCGGTGTTCCCATTCCAGAGCATCCCGCTCTTCGTGCTGCCGCAGAGGCGACGCAGCTTGTCTCGCCTCACACAGGCGGACTCACGCTGAGGTATGGCATTTTCATCCGAGCGGATTGTTGGGGCGACCGCCGACTGGTTTTCCACGAGCTTGTTCACACGTTGCAGTATGAGCGGCTGGGTGGTTTTCAGCAGTTCCTACAGCAGTATTTATATGAGTGCATCACCATTGGCTATCCGGCTGCCCCGATGGAGCAAGAGGCAGTCACTACGACAGCGAGACTGTGCGCCTAACCATGCGCTGCATCGAACCGGCCATCGCGTCCAGGTTGCAGTCGTGCGCCCTCGTGGGCCGGGTCGATGAACTTGGGTCGTTCGGCCGGCACCAGCCCACGCTATCGCAGGCGCAGAGTTTAACCACGAAGTGCACGAAGCTCACGAAGACAATGCACGCGATCCTAGGAGCGCAGTTGTGCGCGGCTAGACAACACAAACATGGACTTTCCGCCCTTCGTGCACTCCTTTTCTTCGTGGTTTAGTTCTCACGGAGCCACCGAGCACACGGAGGGAAGAGGTCCATGTACGACGCGAAGCTCCTACGTTTTGACGGTGCCATTCTTTCTCAGTCTCAGTGTCTTTGTGTCTCTGTGAGACAATTGAGTGCACGGAACGAGGAAGAGCCGCGGTGTGGGCATTCGCGGCAGGATTGCCCTGGAGAATCACCGCCCGTACAATGCCCGCAGTGTAAATGAGTAACCACGTTGATCACCCTCCTCGTGTCGCCGAACAGTCGGATGCACGGGGGACCTCAGCGGAGTTCATTGGGAGGTCAGCGTCAAAGGCTCGGTCCCGGTGATCCGAGACGACTATGAAGTCCTGGGTTTGCAAGTGGTGGTCACCACAAATTTTCTTTTTTGTTCTACATGACATATGTTCCCGGTAGGTGCCTTCGTCGGAGCCGCTTGTCGGTCGCTCGCCTGGGTGCAGCGAGTCTTCGAGCGGAACGAACGGTGATCGACAAGCGGCGCAGAGGAAGTGCACCGGTGCCTTTGTTGGTGGCTTCGAGGGAGTGGATTCGTCCTGTTCACTTCGGTGTCATTCAAGGATGGTTGATTAGGCGACTATTCGAGGTGTGGATGCATTTCACTCTTGAGATCCCGCACTTTGGCAGGTTGCATCCCCTCAGTTATCCATGTACGGTTCAAACATCGTTGAATTGATGATCTTGCCGGTGTGGCCGTGGCTTGCATGTTGCTTCGACGAGCTGCAAGCCACGTTCCCTTTTACGCTGGCACATTCTTTAGGGCGACGCGTCTGATTGTTTCTCTGATCTGGCTAGCAAGAAAGACAAGGAGGCAGTCTTTGTTTCGCGGCAAACTGGTGTAAATGGGTAGTTTCGCCAGCTAGGTAAGTTCCCCTAGGGTACCCAACCTTCCCCAAAACCAAGAAGGACAAGGAGGCAGTCTTTGTTTCTCGGCAACCTGGTGGAAATGGGTATTTTCGCCGTCGAAGTAAGTTTCCCTAGGGTACCCAACCTTCCCCCAAACAAAGACTGTCTTTGGTTTTGTTTTTGGTTTTGTTTGGTTCTGTTGCGAAATGGATGTCTCACGGAGCCACAAAGGCACGGAGGTGCAGGAGAACGAGATAGGCACGTTGATCGTCGAGGCATTGATGAAGGATGGCACGATTCGAACTGTCCGCGTCGAGTTGTCAACTTTTCTCCGTGGCTCCGTGCCTCTGTGAGGAGAAGACAAAAATTCCATCGGACTATGTCCACAACCTCGATTTGAATGTTCGCGATCAATTTATAGAACTTTGGCCGGCTTCGCAGGTCCAGGACGTATCTTGATCGGTGCGCCGAACGGGACCGAATAAGAGATGCGAGCGTCGATCCTGAGACGCTTCTAGAGCGAACCGCGATCGAAACGGTTCTCAGGCCAACGTCCGTCTAGGATTCGTAGGTCCTTGCGCCCCGCGCGTGCTCGGGCTGGACGGTACTAGGGGCCTGAAGAGCGATTTGATAGAGTTTCGCGCCGGAAGCGGTCGGATAATTCCCAGTGATGCACGCCTGACAGAGTTCATTGGAGGGACGTTGGATAGCTCGTGCGACCGATTCTCGAGGCAGGTAACGTAACGAGTCCGCGCCCAGATCTGCGGCCATTTGAGCTTCGATGTCGGAGGTAAGTGGATTATCCGCATTCAGATAACGGGTCGCAAATAGTTCCGCAACCGTCGACATATCGATCCCATAGAAACAGGGGGCTACGATTGGGGGACAAGCGACACGCACGTGAATTTCTCGGACGCGAGTCTCTTCTCGCATACGACCGAGCAGTACCTTCATTGTCGTGGAACGTACTATGGAGTCTTCGACGAGGAGGACGCGTTTGCCATCCAGTACTTCGCGAAGTGGTGTGTACTTAAGTTGTGCGGCACGCTGACGTCCTTTGCCTGTTTCAATAAACGTTCGGCCCGAATAGCGGTTGCGAATTAGCCCCTCGCGGCAGGGGATTCCCAGTTCGTAGGCCATGGAGTCGGCCGCCGCTTTGCTCGTATCAGGGACGGGCACTACAATCGTGTCGCCATCAAGAGTTAGCAAGGGCTGTTCTTTTTCGATGCGAGCGAGTTCTGCGCCGAGGGCCGTACGAGAAAGGTAAACACTGCGATTGTCAAGAGTGCTGGCAACGTTGGCGAAATAGACCCATTCAAAGAAGCAATGTGCGCGACCGGTTGATTCGGACAATCGTCCACGCTCGATTCCACGCGGGCTGATGGTAAGGACTTCGCCAGGTTCGACACTGCGGATATTCTCTGAGCGAAAGCCGAGGTTTGTTAAGGGAACACTTTCGCTCGCTGCAGCGAACAGCGGACCCTCTGCCGCATAACAGAGCGGCTTGATTCCCAACGGATCGCGGGCAACGATCATTTCTCCGCAAGCGTTCAGGTAGACAAGGCTGTAGGCTCCGTCAAGTTGTTGGCTGGTGGATTTGAGCATGTCGCGTACATGGGGGCGACGGTCGCCCGACGTTTCGCGACTAATGAGGTGCATGAAGATTTCCGTGTCGGTGTCGCGTGACAGATGATAGTCGTCACCGTGCAGAACTTCCCGACGCAACTCCGCATAGTTCGCCAATTGGCCGTTAAAGCCAAAGCTAAACCATTTGTGCTTTTGCAAGTGATGTCGCTCGAAGGGCTGAGCATTTTCACGATCATCTTCGCCACACGTGGCGTAGCGTACGTGTCCGATGGCCGCACAGCCAGGGTATTGCTGCATGATGCTTTCTCGCTTGCCAGGATGCGACAAACGAAAAACTTCGCTGACCGTGCCGACATCCTTAAGAGTACGCAGGAGCTGTGGGCTACGCGGATCAAAGGCGGTCAGGCCGGCGGCCAATTGTCCTCGATTTTGGATATCGAGCAACATTCGGGGGATGAGACGCGAGGTTTGAAAGTAGTCGGGGACGATGGGGCTGGTCCGCGCGGCGTCCCAATAATAGATGGCGGCGACTCCGCATTCGTCCCGAATTTCGTCGCTCATCGAATGGTACCCCTGGCCGGTCTCTCAATCGTGCAAGACGCCGCGGCGATTCTCAATGCCGTGCGAAGCATCAGTCTAGCGGACCCGCGTCCCATTGCCCTACCCCCGGTACCAGCGAATTTGCCCGTCTGCCCTGGGGAAAACCGCTCGTTTCGTGGTATGATCGGGCGGCTCAAGCCAATTCCCCTTATCGTAAAGATCGCAAAGGAATCGTCCACCGTGGACTCGCTTCGTCAGGAAGTCATTTCCCAAACAGATATTGTGGTAGTCAAGGTGGGCACCCGTGTTTTGACGCGGTCCGATGGCCACTTGGACGAGGACCAGATACGGCGATTGAGTGAGGGGCTGTGTAGTTGGCTCGAAAGCGGTCGCAAAGTCGTGCTGGTGAGCAGCGGTGCGGTCGGAGCCGGCATGAGCCAAATGGGCTGGAAGGAACGGCCCAACGATTTGGCTCATTTACAGGCCGTGGCCGCCATCGGTCAGACGAAACTGATCGAAGCGTATGATCGGATTCTGCAGCATCACGGGCGGATGGCGGGTCAGGTTTTGCTAACCGCCGACGACTTGAATCACCACGGGCGGTACCTTAACGTCCGCAATACGCTGCTCACGTTGATGCATTTGGGCGCCGTGCCGATCGTCAACGAAAACGATACTGTGGCCGTGGATGAACTTCAGACGACCTTTGGAGACAACGACCGGTTGGCGGCCATGGTCACCAACCTGTTGCGGGCTCCTTTGCTGGTAATTTTGTCGGATGTGCAGGGGCTTTACGACGGCGATCCGCGACTCCCGTCGTCACAACGTATCCCCACCGTAACGGCCATCGATGATCAGGTTCTAGGCTATGTCCAACTGACAAAAAATCACCTATCGAAAGGGGGGATGGGGAGCAAGTTGGAGGCAGCACGTATTGCCACGACTGCCGGCGAGAATGTGATCATCGCTGGAGGGCATGAACCCCAGGTGCTTCAGAGAATCTTGGCCTGCGAATCGGTGGGAACTCTGTTCACAGCCCAAGGAAAGCGAGTGACTCCCTGGAAACGTTGGATCGCCTTTGCGGTGCGACCACGCGGAGAGATTATCGTCGATGCCGGAGCATGTCAGGCGTTGGTAAACCACGGCAAGAGCCTGCTCGCGATCGGCATTACCGATAGTATTGGGAACTTCGACAAGGGGGATGTCGTTTCTATTCGCGATCAAGAACGCCGTGAGATCGCACGCGGTTTAACCAACTATTCGGCCGCCGACATCCTGCGGATTCGCGGACTGCGTAGCAGTGAGATTCTGGAGTTGCTGGGGCAATGTCCGTATGAAGAGGTTGTCCATCGCGACAATTTGGCCGTCACCAGTTGCGATCGCGAGTCGGGCAGCGAAAAGGTCTGACGGCGAGAGCCATTCGCACTACGAATTGCTAGAAATCGTAACGAAATAAACGGTATTCCTGCGTCGCGACAACTACTGCACAAGTTCATCAATAATATCGTTGAGGCGATATTTCGGCCGCACAGCGATCGCGGATCGCAATTTTGATAGGTTGGGCACCCGTCGGCGAACATCCTGGAAATCTGCGCTGTAAGCGTCTGAATAGGGTTGAAAGGTAATACGACTGACTGAATCGGCTCGATCGATGACTCGTTCTGCTAGTTGCCGGATGGTGACCGCTTCGTCGGTACCAACGTTGAAGATACTTCCGATCGTCTGCGGTGAATCCATCAGCGCACGAACGGCAGCGACAACGTCGGACACATGGGCAAAGCACCGCTCTTGTAGGCCGTCGTCATGCACCACGAGCGGTTGCCCGGCTAACGCTGCTTGAACAAAACGGGGTAGGACCATGCCGTAGACGCCAGTTTGTCGAGGTCCAGCGACGTTGAAAAACCGCGCGATGACTACCGGCAGTCCGTATTGCCTGCCGTGGGCCAAGGTTAGGAATTCGTCGATCGCTTTCGACATGCCATACGACCAGCGCATGCAGGTGGTCGGACCGAAGTGCAGTTCATCCGCTTCGTCCCATGAATCCTTGGGGTTCTTGCCGTAGACTTCACTACTGCTGGCAAGGAAAAAACGAACCCGGATCCCCTGCCGATCCCGAATCTGTCGCAGCTCCTCCAAGAGGAGGGCCACCGGTCGAATATTCTGTTCTACCGTTTCGATCGGGTCTCGATCGACGAGCGCAACTCCCACGGACGCCGCAAGATGGAAAACCATTTGGCAACCTTGGACTACGTCTCGGACCAGGTCCGGGTCGGTCACCGTACCTGGTATGTACTCCAAATGGGGGTGTTTCCAGACCTTAGCTAGGTTTTCCTGTCGACCGGTCGACTCATTGTCCACGACACGCACCGCGTATCCGTCGTTCAGGAGCGATTCGGTCAAATGGGAGCCGATAAAACCGGCCCCACCGGTGACCAGTACATGCTTCATGGCGTTTTGACTCATTGGCGATTAAGATGGATGCTTGTCGATCCACCAATGTAACATGCGGTGGACCTCAATTTGAACTGTGGAAACTTGAACTGCGGAGAAAAATTGAATACGCAGCTTTCACCGGGCCGACGCCCAGCGGCGTCCCCCGAATACAGGACGTTTTATGAAATCTTGTAGTCATGCTCCGATGGTTATCTTACGGCGACCGTTGTACGGTTGGGTCTGCTGGATGTCCATCGTCGGCTTCACGGGGCAATGTGTATCGCCGGTCCTATCTGCGGAAGATCCCGCGAAAGTTCCCGCACCGGCAAAGGCGGCCGAATCCTCGTCCAAGAAGCCCAACGATGGCGCGTCCCCCCCTCAAAATGACGGTGAGAAGGCGGCACCCCCCGAACTCATTCAGCTGTTCACCGATGCGGCCAACTTCCAGAATAATCAGGCTTTTGATTTGGCTGCCGAGGCTTGGGCAAAATTTCTGCAAAAGTATCCTGCTGACAGTCGAGCTGCCGAAGCGCGTTACAACCTGGGCATGAGCCAATTGCAATTGGCAAATCAGCCGGGTGAAGGGCAGGCGGAACACTTCGATCACGCCGTTGAAACGTTGACGCTGGTCACGCAGGGGTCGAACAAGTCGTTAACCGAAGAAGCCTGGCTGAATCTTGGGCTGGCCCATTACACATGGGCATTAAATGAAACCGAAGGGGAGCAGAAAGAAGAGCGGCTGCGTCAATGTGTCGAGGCATTGTCGCGCTATCTGAGCGATTTTCCTGACGCGGGACGCAAAGATCAGGCGTTGTTCTATCTCGGGGAATGCCAATACCTACGACAAGATTTACCCGCTGCTTTGAAGAGCTATGCGCAGCTGGTAGAGGAATTTCCTGGATCCGGGCTGGTGCCCGATGGTTTGTATGCATTGGGTGTTGCGTTGGAGGAGTCCCAAGATTTTGCCGGTGCTGAGGGAGCGTTTAAGAAATTCTTGGATTCTCAGCCCGATCATACCTTGGTGCCCGAAGTAATGACGCGTCGCGCGGAGACCATGCTGCAACAAAAAAAATTCGCGGAGGCGGCGCAGGAGTTCGAGTTAGCTGCCAAGAAGCCAGACTATCTTCAAGCCGATCACGCGCTTTTTCGTGCTGCCTACAGTTGGGCGAGTTTGGACGATTTTCGGCGCGGCGCTGAGACATTTTCGCAACTCGTTCGTGACTTTTCTGCTTCTCCGTTGGCGGCGGAAGCGACGATTGCCGCAGCCAGGAGCTTTTACCGCGTGCCGGATGTGGAAGCTGCCCGCGAGTGGTATAAAAAGGCATTTCTCTTGGAAGGTTCGCCCCAAGCTATTGTGTTGGCGAATGAAGCGGCTCACTGGCTAAACCGCGATGCGTTGCAGGCTCGTCGGGCGGATGAAGTATTGCAGCGGGTGGAGAGCCGACTGCCATTGGCTAAGCCCACCGACTATCTGGTCCATCTGCGACTGGATCGCGCCGACGCATGGTATCAAGATACGGACCACAAGCCAAAGGCTGTTACTGAATACGAAGCAATTGCTAAGGAGTTTCCAGAACACTACTTGACGCCAAGGGCGCTCTACAACGCAGCGCACGCGTATCTGGAAAAAGGTGACTTCGAGAAGGCTCGCGAGATCGCCAATACTCCTCTACCGCGAGGGGCCGACCAACCCGTTACGCCGTTGGAAGCAGAACTTCGATCTGTTGCTGCGGAGTCAGCGTTGCAGATAAAGGAATTCGAACAAGCGGACAAATTGTTTGCCGAGCTGCGAGAAACTGGCCCAGAAGCCTACCGTTCCTATTGGGGGGTCCGGCAAGCGCTGGCCTTGAATTTGGCCAATCGACATGAGGCCGCCATTCAGATTCTGGACGAGGTTTTTCCGTCGCTCCAGTCAACATCCCATCAAGCAGAAAGCTTGTACGTGCGAGGACTCTGCCAACTTGCACTTGGCAATGCGGTAGATGCCGAGGAGTCACTCACAAAATCGCTAGCCAGTGACCGCCGATGGAAGCAAGCCGACGAGGCACTGTTTGCTCTGGCTCGTGTGCAGCGCACCACACAAAGTTCCGCAGCAGCCAGAAAGACTCTGGCGGATCTTCTTCAGGAATTTCCACAGAGTGCTGTACTTGATGAATGCCACCTGCGATGGGCCGATTTTGCCTATGCGGACAAGGTCTATCGTGAAGCCGTCGAACACTACCAAGAAGTCCTGGAAAAGTGGCCATCGTCGTCTTGGGTTCCGTTTGCCTACTACGGACTCGGCTGGTCCCAGTTGGGACTGAATGAACAGTCCGCAGCGCGGGACTCGTTTGCCAGTTTAATGGAAAAGTTTCCCCAACACTCATTGGCGGGTCGTGCTCGTTATGCGCGCGGTGTGGCTGGCCAAAGGATGGGAGAATACGAGTCGGCTCGTACCGATTTCGATCAGTTCGTGACGGACCACTCGACGGAAGAACATGCGGATGAAGCTCTCTACCTGAGCTCCGTATGTAGTACGGCTCTCAAACAGTCAGAGCGGGCCGTCGCCTCGCTCCAGAGGTTGCTGAAAGAGTATCCCAAATACCATCGTACTGATCGTGCCCGCTATGACTTGGCGTGGGCGCTTAAGGAGTCAGGACAGGGTGAGCAATCACTGGAGCAGTTTCAGGCACTTGCTGCAATGAGTCCAACTAGCTCCTTAGCTGTCGAAGCACTCTATCATTTGGCTGAGAATGACTACGTTGCGGCCAAATACGAAGATGCAGCCAAACGTTACGTCGTGTTACAGTCACATCCGGCGTTGGCAGACAACCCCGAGCTTGGTGAGAAGGCGACCTACAAGTTGGCTTGGTGCGACTTTCAAACAGGGAAATTTGAGCAAGCTCGCGATAAATTTGACCAACAGATCAAGCAGTTTCCTACAGGAGCTTTGCGGCACGACGCGATCTTTATGGTGGGTGAAAGTTATTTCAATCTTCATGAATATGCTAAGGCATTGGAGCAATACCAGCGCTTAAAGGTGGACGACTTGCGGGTCGAAATCCTTCCCGCCTTGTACCTGCATAGCGGTCAATGCGCAGCACAGCTCAAACGTTGGGAGGAAAGCCTCAAGTTTTTGTCTGTTGTTCCAGAAAAGTATGCGAATTCTGGCAATGTTCACCAGGCAAATTATGAGATTGCTTGGGCGTATCACCAGACAGGTCGTCGCGACGAAGCAATTCGCGTCTACCAGAAAGTGGCGGATGTCGCCCGGAATGCGATTGGCGCGCGAGCGAGGTTTATGATTGGCGAGCTTTTGTTTGAGCAGAAACAGTACGCGAAAGCAGTGCAGGAGTTTCAGAAAGTTATGTACGGTTATGGTGGCAATGACGCACCGGAACCGCTCCAAGTTTGGCAAGCGAAAGCTGGCTTCGAAGCAGGACAATGTGCCACGGCCGTGGCAAGGCTCTCACGCGACGCCGCTTCCAAACAGCGTTGGATCGCAGAAGCCTCGAAAGCGTTTCAATACGTTGTTAAGTCGCACCCGCAATCCGAAGAGGCGGCGACTGCCAAACAGCGGTTGCAAGGCTTAAGTCCCTAGCGTTGACTTGTTAAGTAAATTTCATCGGTGATATTTGGTATGGAACTAAAAAGTTGGTGCTCACTCGCACAGCATCCATGCGCTGCCGCATGGGGACTTGTGTTGATCTTTGCTGCGGTGATCCAGGGGCAACCGCTCCCGGGCCGCGCAGTCGATTACCCGGTGAGCCCTACGGAAGGTGCAAATGCCACTGACCTCGACTTGGTCCTCGCCGATCAGGCCAATGACGAGTTGCTTAACCCCCCAGAGGGCGACGAGACACTAATTGATGGTTCACAGAATGCCGATCCCGCCCAGCCGATGAATCTATTGTGGTTGATTTGGCGTGGTGGTCCTTTGATGATCGTTCTCGGCGTCTTCTCCGTGGCGGTCGTCGCGATATCGATCGATCGATGGATGGCGTTGAGGGATTCCCAATTAATGCCCAATTCGCTGCTATCGTCCTTGGGCGAATTGACTGAATCGAAACAGGGACTTGATCCGAGTATTGCATATCTTGTGTGCCAGGATCATCCTTCGGCGACAGCCAATGTGTTGCGCGCTATGTTGCTCAAGGTCGGGCGCCCACAGGCCGAAGTCGATCGTGTTGCAGCAGAGGCGGCACAGCGAGAAGCGTCTAGACTGTTTGCAAATGCACGTTGGCTGGCATTGATTGCCGCAATTGCACCGCTCGTCGGACTGTTAGGGACCGTTTGGGGGTTGATCCAAGCGTTTTACGAAAGTACGCACATTGCTGGCGATCAAAACCGCGCTGATTTGCTTTCAGGAGGGATTTACGAGGCCTTGGTGACGACACTTGGTGGTTTGGTTGTCGCGATTCCTGCTGCCACGCTCGCTCATTACTTTGAAGTGCGCATCGAGCGAGCGTTTCACCGGATCGATGAGTTGTTGCTGAACATGGCTCCGCATCTGGAGCGTTTTGAAGGCCAAGTTCACGTTGAGCCAACGCCAGCGAAAAGCGAGCCTCAAGTGCCAGGTCGTTCTCCACCTAAGTCACGGTCGAAATAAGGGTCGATTCATGCCAGTCCGACTCCGTAAGACCGATTCTATTGCTTCCATAAGCATGACGCCGCTTATCGATGTCGTATTCCTACTCTTGGTGTTTTTCCTGGTGGCGACGCGATTTGATGCAGAGGAACGGAGGATGGACGTAATGCTGCCGTCAGCCGCTGAAGCGCAACCCATGATATCACAGCGCCGCGAGTTGGTCATCAATATTGATCAAGCGGGGACCGTATTTTTGGGGAGCCATTCGATATTGGGGGGCAGCTTGATGGAGCTGTTGCAGAAGGCTGTGGGAAATCGACCGTTGGAGCAGTCGGTCGTGATTCGAGCCGATCGACGCTGCAACTGGGAATCCGTGGTTCGTGTAATGGATGCCTGTCATGCCGTAGGAGTTCGAGATATTTATCCGGTAACTACGGGCGAGTCTTAGGGCGAACTCTGGCATTCATGAATACCAAGTGGGAATTGCACGAGCGGTCGGACGAGTCCGTGGGGACGTGGCCTCTCACAATTGCCGCCTTGTGCGCTGCGATCGCGGGGATCGTGCTGTTGCTCCGATTGCAGTTGCTGCCAGTGTCGCAACCAGAGCTTGTCTTTCGCGCCGTCTTGACTCTAACTGGGTTAACGATGGCGAATCTCGTCGTGTTCGGTTTGGTCGCTTTACTTCAGGGACGAAGTCCTCGACAGGCATTCGTCGCTGCGTGCCTGTTTGGACTGCTCACGAATGTATTGTTCATTTTTCTGTTTGATCGGGTCAATTTGGTGAGTTGGTACCCGGTGCTGCAAACACCGTTGGCAGACTCTCAGCGCAGTTCCGAAGATCGCATCCGGTTTCGCTACCGCGAATCGACGCATCGTACGGAGGTCTTTCCCACCGAGTCGGAATTGCCTCAGCCAGTTGCTGTCGTACCACAGCCCCCAGCACGATCGGTGGTTGCCGCCGAAAATATTGTCAGCGCTAAATCGTCTTCGCAGACGCGTGTTGTTGTCTCGTTGCCATACGAAAATACGAATCATGGATCAACGTTCCCCGGTGTAGCGCCGACAGAACCGGTCGATGTCTTGCCGGCGGCCACCAAACGACAAACGTTGCAACATCGCGTTGACGTGCCCCAAGTTGCCGCACCGCCTGAAGCTTCGCTGGCGAATCCGATGACAGACATTTCGCACGACAAGGTGGTTGGTCCTGCGGATGTCGCAGAAGTCCGTGTTTCAGAGGTCGGTGTCGCAGAGGTCGGTGAGGTATCGCGCATCCCACCTCCGTCCCGCATGGATACTTCATCTGATGAGCCCGCACCGCGTGCAGCCTCGTTGCATCCGTTTGTGCTCGAAGTTCCGGGTGTCGCTTTGCCGGTGGCGCCTGCGGTCCTATCGAGACTGACGAGCCGGTCGTTTGAGGGAACGCGTCCGGCCATGGTCCCTGTGCCACAGGTTGTTTCGACCAATTCGATGGAGCCACAAACGGCAGGGTTACCGCACCTCGAGTCGCCGACCGTATTGTCCGCCTCGGAAACAACTTGGGAAATCGACGCGTTAGCCGACGGTTGGTGGGAAGACTCATTGGAGGATGACGTGACTTCTGCGGAGGAAGAGGACACGGCACGAGCGGAAATGATAAGCCGAATTCGTCCGGCGGATCATGCTGGCGTGTTGGCTAAAATACTGCCGAAGGAGTCGGTTTCCCCAGGCCAGGACGTGCCCAAACTTCTTGCGCGGCGAACGGTCACGCCCGCATTGCAAACACCGAACATCGTCGTTCCTATGGACGCAGTCGCCGAAGAAGCTACCGATTCGCCGGATAACGATGCGGAAAGTGTTGCTATGGCGTTAGCCGACGAACCTGATTCGGCGGTCGATAAATCGATACTTGTTGATAGCTCGGACCAGCAGCGATTTATTCGTGAAGGGAATGGTGCGCCGGACGCAACAACTTCCATGACGGCCGTTTCAGCAGCAAGGGACGCGATGCCCTTTCAATCGCGTATGCGGCGGCAGACTGACCGATCGAAGCTGGTCGCGGCTGTGGACGAAAAGACCGATGTAGCAATCGAATTGGGGTTGGAATACCTCGCCCGCTGTCAACTTCCAGATGGGAGTTGGCGTTTTCAACAGGGTCCTGCGTCAACGCGCGAAGACGTTTCCCCCTCGATCGAAAGTGGCACGGCTGCTACTGGTCTGGCGCTCTTGGCGTTCCTTGGGGCTGGCTATCACCATCAGGCAGATAAATATCAAGTGGCCGTTTCCAGCGGCCTGTCTTATCTGCTGGACCATCAAGCGGATTCCGGTGACTTGTATGTCCGGCAAGGGTCCCCAGCGGATCAAACCGTTTGGTTATATAGTCACGCGATTGCGGCCATGACCGTTTGTGAAGCCTATGGGATGACACACGATTCAAAGCTTCGCGTGCCTGCTCAGCGTGCGCTCGACTTTATTGTATCGGCTCAACATCCAGATCTGGGTGGTTGGCGGTATGCACCGGGTGTCGCTGCGGACACTTCGGTAAGCGGTTGGATGTTGGTAGCGCTCAAGAGTGGCGAGTTATCGGGGCTTGCTGTTTCGGACGCTGTTTATGACGGCGTTCGCAAGTGGCTGGACCATGCTAGTTTTCGCCCAGAGAAGCCGCACCTTTTTCGTTATAATCCGTACGCGGGGGATTCCCCGCAGCAACGCCATGGACGCGTACCAAGCCGCGCCATGTCGGCTGTTGGAATGGTGATGAGTCTCTATCTCGGCACATCGCCGGGCGATCAGCGCTACCAAGATGGGATGGAGCAGTTGGAGCGATTTCCGCCCCAACTCGGTACCGTTCGCGCGCCCCTGCGCGATGCCTACTACTGGTACTACGCTACCTTAGCGGCCTACTACGCGGGCGGCGAAACTTGGAACCATTGGAATCGTGCTCTCAGGAAAATCTTGTTGGACGCGCAAGTCCAAAGCGGCTCCTGGGCGGGCAGTTGGGACCCTTTACGCCCTGTCCCCGACCGGTGGGCCGAGCACGGCGGTCGACTGTATGTGACGGTTATGAACCTATTGTGCCTGGAGGTTGAGTACCGACACTTACCGATTTACCAAGAACATCCAAATTCTGAGACCGCTCCACGTCAACAATGACACCACATTAGGAATGCTCCCATTTGGCCCACCTCCGAACAATCAACATCTTACGGAAAGACAGCCTCCCGAAAGGGAATAGGGCGGCAAGGGCCCCTTGCTTAAGGTCCGCTCAGATCTTGATCGACTCATCCGCCGAAGGATCGCTCCGCTGAGCGACTTCGCAGCCCAACCCTATTGCAGCTTTCGTGCCATTTACGATAACGGAAGCACGCGGTTGTGCAAAAAACGTTGTAACATCTTTCTCCTGAAAGGACTTAGCGCATCGCTTCGTCGGCCAAGTGAGAAGATCCGGATAGATTTGGCGGAAAGTTTTGCAAGTCCACAGCAAAGACTTACCGCATTGACTACGAGATGAATAGGCTTTCGGTAAGGGCTGCTAGTACTGCTTTTAATTCTTCGAATTCAAGATCTTCTGCTTGTGCGAGAATTACGAGGGTGAGAGCTTGGTAGTCGATGATCTCGATCTTTCCTGTCACGAGGCGATCGAGACAATAGAAATTCAAGTCAAAGGCCACGTCCGAATCGAGCCCCGTCCGCGATGTAACGGGATCGGCCTCCAGGTCTAGGTATTCACTTCGCATGGCAGCGAGTACCTCTTGCGCCAAAGCAGCGGGGGGCAACAGTTTTCGATAGAGATTGAGGGACCAAAATGCTGTGCCAGGGCTTTGTACCGTCAGGCCGATTGGCCAGCCCTCGGTCTGTTCCTCGAGCAGCACCCAATTGGATGGGTATTGGAACCGGATTCCGAAGCCTGTATAGGTGGCGGGCGCATTATTCATTCCAAGTCCTCACGGAACCCGATTGGTACGAAAGTGTAGCCGATTGGATATGCGGGGCAATCTAGCAGGTGCTGGCGCGATTGACCAGCACTCGGCGAATCGTCGCTGGTCGAGTTTTAGGATGGGATTGAATTTCGAGGCATGCGAGGCTGGCATGCTAGCTGTGTGGACGAACGAAAATTCCTTGCATTCAAACCTCGTTCTGTGGTACATTCGCCCGCATTTCATGTTGAGAAGGGAGACCAGCTTGTTAGGAACGGGCCGTCCACAAATGATCTTCATGCGGCTAACGTATTTCGCGTTGGTCGGAACGACGTTGTCGTGTGGGTGTCGTTTGTTACCTTGCCAACGGCGTAGTGATGACGATCTTGTCATCTCTCGACAGCACACGCAGCGAGGCTTGTCGGAACTTCGTAGTGGTCGAGCGGAGGATGCGGAACAGCGTTTTGTGGAAGCGATTCGCGCATGTCCGCACGATCCAATGGCACGAAGGCTCTACGCTGACGCGTTGTGGCAACGTGGAGCGGAATCTGAGGCGATTGCACAAGTGCGCGAATGCATTCGGCTATCGGGTGCGCTGGACGTGGGCCAAGTTGTGAGACTAGGGGAAATGTATCTGAAACGGGGTGATTTGCTGCGCGCCGAGGAGCAAGCCCAGGAAGCCATTCGACTAGCCAATGATGATGCTGCTGGGTGGATCCTTCGTGCCCGTACAAGATCCGCCCAAGGAAAATTGGAATTAGCACTCGCTGATCTGCAGCGTGCTTTGTCACACAATCCAGACAATGTAGATGTTCGGTTGGAAATTGTCGAACACTATACGGCTCTCAATCGTCCGGAACGTGGACTCGCTATTTTGCATGCGCTCACCGAAAAGACTCCCGAACAGGATCTCGCGCCACGAGTTGCCATATTGGAAGGTACTGCGTTACAGCGATTGGGGCGTCACGACGAAGCGATCGATGCTTTTGCTCGAGCGCAGCAACGCGGAGGTTCGCCGGGCGATTTATTGCTCCGGAGTGCCGATTCCTATCTGGCGTTGGGGATGTCCGACCAGGCTCGTTGGGCCGCAGACGCCGCGGAGAGGGTTTCAGCGTCGGTCGATTCTGTGCGAGAGATACGTGGCCGTATCGCTCGTCAGTCTCCGCCGACGGATGGCGCCGCAACGCTGCAAAGATAACTTGCTCGGGTCGGTTCCAGAAAATTTGACAATCGCAGAAGACAAACGTATCTTTCCGGTGGTGCACAAGGCTGCGAGATCGGGACTGATTCGGAATTTAACGAATGTGCCGCCTGTGGCGGATTGACCACCCAAAGCGGTTGTTTTGCAACGATCGCGAGTCGAAGGAGATGCGATGATGATACCTGAAACCGTTCCTAACATGCCGACGCCGACGCCAATGGCATTTGTGGACCGGCGCATGAGCGAGACCGACACCGATTCACCTGGGGTCGAACGCCGGCAATTTGCCAATAGTCACGGGGAATTAAGTTCGGAGGCCCGAGAATTGGCCCTCGCGATCGATGACTACAAACTTCGGCATCGACGCCGATTTGTGACGTTCGAGGAAATGCTGCAGGTCGTTCGAGACTTGGGATATCGCAAGGGACAAGTCTAGTTGGTCTGTACTAGTTGCTCTGTACTAGTTGGTCTGTACTAGTTGCTCTGTAGTAGCAACTCTGTGAGCCGCCTCGCGGTGACAAGACCCAACGTTCGCTGATCGGCGCTGATAATTCGGGCCACGACTTCTTGGCGGTTTTTGAGTTCCATTAAAGCGGCCAGCAGCGACGTTTGGTGTGGAATGGTCATTAACGATCGATAACTGTGGATGGGTTCGTGTGGGCGATCGTTTAGATCAATCGACCGCACGTAGCCTACAACGCGACGGCCGTTCGCTTCGGTTATCAAGGCAAACGGCACTTGGTAGCGTTCTGTCAGTCGGATCGCTTCGCGGCGGGTGGCTCCCAATGGCACGGTCGGCAGCCGCCCAACGGGGATGGTTTCACGCAATACCGGCCAGTCGGCGGCCTCGAACATGTTCTGTGCCAGACGTCGCTGAGCCGGTTTTAGGATTCCCATTTCGTGTCCTTCTTCCAGGACCTGCTGCAGTTCCTTGCGCGCCAAAGTAGAGCGGACTTTGACAGGGGCCTGTCCCACCAGTCCCTGTAACAATCGTGCCATGCCCCATAGTACTGCAGTAGCGGGGGCGAAGAGGACAGTGAAGACCAAGAATAGGCGTCCACCGGCCGACACGAGTCGGTTAGGAGCCTGAAAGAAAAAATGCTTCGGCAATAATTCGCCATAGATAAAAAGGACTGGCGTCAAGAAAATTGCAACAACGAGTTCGGCAGAAGAATCCTCCCCAAGGATTCGTTGTGTGGCTAATACGGTAGTTAGAGATACGAGATAGTTCGATAGATTGTTGCCTACGAGTGTCGTCGCCACAACCAACATCGGGTTGTTCGCCAACCACAACATCCGCCGCAAGTGCCCAGCGCCGGAGCGATTATCGAGTGCCAATCGCACGCGGTTGACTCGGTAAAAACCTGTTTCCGTCCCGCTAAAAAAAGCGCTGCAGATGATTCCAATGATCCACATTCCCAAGAGCAGAATCAAGGTGTAGCCTCCGTTCCTTCCGAGGATACCTCATCGGGCACCACCGTCAATTCGATCACGATGGGTTGATCGTCGGGGGTTTCCATAACCTCAAGCTGGTAGTTTCCCCAATTCACGCGGTCACCTACGCGTGGAAGTCGTTCCAGGCATTCTTCAAGCCAACCCGCAACAGTCACACTGCGCGAGTTTGGCAGGTCGACGGAATATTCTTCCGCCACTCTGCGCAAGTTGGTCATGCCGCTCAAGCGCCAGACATTGTCTGCAATCTTTACAATGGTGGCATCATGTGATAAACGTTCGCCAATTCCGCCCCGCGATGTGAACAGGGTTTCAATAATGTCGTCGAGTGTGAGCACTCCGACGGTTTCGCCTAATTCGGTGACCACCGCCGCGACTTCGCGTTCGGACGAAATCATTTGCTCGAACGTGTCGGCAACTGTCGCACACCAGGGAACAAAGATGACGGGTTGGCAAGCATACTCCAAATTTGTCGCGGGCAACCGGCCGCTCACCTGTTCCAGGTTGAGCCAGAGCGCGATTTCATCGGAGTCTTCTTCGGCGACAAGCAAATATCCGCCCGCCGGTAGCGCATCGCCCCATGCCCCCCACGATACCGGGGGACGTAGTACCGTCAACTGGCTCCTAGGTCGCATCCACTCGTCGACTCGCACTGTCGAAAGCGACACAAGTTGGTGCAAGACCTGATGTTCTTGAGCCTGCAATTGAGCATCGTTCGTCGACTTCTGGACTGCACGTTCCAAGTCCGCAACTTCCAAATATGCCTCGGGTTGAAACCCGGGCCATAAGAGACGTTCCGACAGAACCGTAACGGTACGCATGATCGGCAGTAGTGGATCCATCACGCGGACCATCATTGCGAGTGGAACGGCGACCCACATCGCCAAGTGGCGTCCCAACAGTACACCCAGGCTCTTGGGTAGCATCTCACCGATAAAGATGATTAGGATCAGTGATACGACCGAAAATCCTATCGTGAGCGTGCGCGATGATCCAGCGCGTTCTAAGTGCAGGCCCGACATGGAGACCAACGCGAAATACGCCATGTTGACCACAAGATTCCAGAACAGTACTGCTGTGAGGAGTCGATTCGGGTCTCGTAACAGTTCGGTGGCGATGCGGCCTCCCGATCCAGTCCGTTCTAGACGACGCGATTCCGAAGCCTTGAGCGAAAAGAGCGCCGCTTCGGATGCCGAAAAGAATGCAGAAACAGCCACCAATAGTGCCATCCCCGTGATCGATGCGCCAATGTCGAACAATTGGGTCACGGACTACTCCTCCTGAGAAGTTCGTGTTGAGGCAAAATCATAGTCCGAGAGTGCCGGGACCATCATGGCGGCCGTAGCGAATCCGTAGGTAGCAGCTACTACGAGGAAAACACCCAGCGTGAAACCCATCAGAAAGCTGGTAATCGCATAGAATGTGGCCAATGGCAGAAGCAGTGACGCTGCTGCAATTGCACGCTAGTGATGGCGCGCACCCAGACTGGCATACAAGCCGATGCTGCCGCCGGCAATAAACGCGAGAAACGGAAAGAGCTGAATTTGAAACGAACCGCTGAAGGAGATCATCAGCAAGATACAGGTGACTACGCCCAGAAACAGAAAGAAGACGGTCCCCAAACTGACTCCAATAGCGGTTCGGGAATTGCCGTAGTGCATGCCACAGTGCATGCCCAGCATGGCGACGAAGCAGTACATCACGGCCAGCCCCATCACGACATACATCAAATTTCCCAGCTCCAACGCGTCATCGGCGTACATGTAGACGCAGAGCAACATAGGGAGCAAAACCATCTCTTTGGTAACCCAAAAGATACCGCCCAATTTACCCCAGACAAACTCGCGCGGTGATAAGTCCGTGACCAACAGTAAGTCCAAAGATTTTCCATCCCGTTCGTTGGTAATTGAGGTAACGGCCAACGCATTGATGATGACAAAGCTGACAAAGAACAAAGGAATGAGGGGCCGTGCCGTCGCTTGGATGACCGTTCTGCCTTCCTCGGCGGCAGCTACGGCCGAATGGTCATTCTTAAGCCAAGACAAAGATATCGCTGCCAGCAGGAACAGGATCAAGTAGGCAACGCGGATCGCCAAAATCTTCCGGCCGTAGGCCCAAGTACAGACTTCCCGCCATAGCACTGGATTGGTCCATACCTCGCGAGATGTTGTGGGACCCGATCGCCGCAGGACGGAATCGACATGGTCATGCCGAGCTGTCTCGGCACTTGATTCGCGGCCCGGCGAGCCTTCGGTTTCCCCGCTCCAGATGGTCTGCAGGTTCTCCCGAATTTGCGTCGAAAATATTTCTTGGGATGGATTCCAGACCCGTAGGTAGGCGATCGATACCGCATTCAACAGCAACGTAATGGCCGCGAGCAACGAGAGATGTAAGGCGACTAGGGCAGGCAATTCGGTGATACCGGCGGGGACTTCGGGGCCGCCCGCGTCGCCGGGACCGTACCATGGCTGTGCTGCCAGGCGTACAGCACGCATGGGGCTGGCTATCGACGCCCAGGTTTCGCTGGGAATTCCCGCGGGCGATGTACCCAGCGCATTGCTTCCTAGCACTTCCCCCAATCCCAGCCAGAAGATCAAGACTAACACGGTCATGGCTAACGCTTGAAACGTTTTTTCGCGCCAGAATGCCAAGGCCGCACCCAGACTCCCGGCAGCCAATCCCGAGCCGAAAGTGACAGCCATGACACGTGCCACTTGTGGCAACGAAACGCCGCCAAACAAGATGATCACCATAAACAACGGGATCGCAGATCCAATCATAACGAGGATGTTGAGTAGGCTGGCCATCAATTTGCCGAGCACAATCTCGCTATTACTCAGTCGTGTCATCAACAACAGGACGAGTGTTCGGCGGTCCTTTTCCTGCGTTACCGCACTGGCCGCCAAAAGGGCCGAGAAGAAGACGACTAAACCGAGCTGTAGCGGTGCGAGCAACTGGAACAGAATGCTGCCGAAACGGGCCATATCGCCAATGTCGCGGACGACTTGGGTTCCCGCCAATACGAGCCACGCGGTACACATGAGCAACAAGAGTGCACCAGCGTAGACACTCCGCAGGAAATAGAGACGTGGGCGGCGTGGAGCCGTCGTCAGTTCACGGGTAAATACGGGTCCTACCATTCCAATATTAGTGAATCACCCCACGAAGCGTGCTGGCTGCGGAAAGGATTGCATGAACTAGCAGCCCCCATTGTTGCCGATAGCCTTGCCGTCGGTCTGCAGTTTCCGGCGGTTTATCCTAGCAGGTTGGTAGGGTCTATCCTACGGCCGGTTGATTCGCACGTTGTCTGGACTTTCCGGGCTTCGGCGGTCGGGTTAGCCTGGGGAGCTGTCTGTGGTTCCGGCCGTGGGGGCCTGAGTTCGACATTCGCTCAGTGCCCCACCCCTAATGGGCTTCTGTGATGAAAGCGATTGGTAACGACGTCGAATTCGCTGCCGGACTATTACGATCTGGCAAATTGGTGGCATTTGCTACCGAAACCGTCTACGGGCTGGGAGCCAATGCGTGGAACGAAAGTGCCGTGGCACGCGTTTTTGCTGTTAAAAACCGGCCTCACTTCGATCCCCTGATCGTCCACTTGGGCGACACGGCCATGATACCGTTCCTTGTGCAAGAGTGGCCCGAACTCGCTCAACGTTTGGCTGAATGCTTCTGGCCGGGACCACTGACGCTGGTGGTGCCGAAAAATCCTTCGATTCCCGATCTCGTAACGGCCGGACTTCCGACGGTCGGAATTCGGATGCCGCAACATCCTTTGGCATTGGCGATGCTTCGGCTTGCGAATCTACCGATTGCGGCGCCCAGTGCGAATCCGTTTGGACGGCTGAGCCCCACCTGTGCCGAGCATGTGCAGGAAAGCCTCGGTGCGCAGGTCGACTATGTATTGGATGGTGGGCCATGTTCCGTGGGGCTCGAATCCACCGTTTTGAGAATTGAAGGGGCTTCGGTCCATTTACTGCGGCCAGGTGGGATATCACTGGAGGCGATTGAACAAGCAATCGGCGTGACGATTGCCAGTTCCTACGAAACGACCGCGGATCACGAACCCTCCCCCGCGCCGGGAATGATGACACACCACTACGCACCGCTCACACCTTTGCACGTCGTCGATTCCGTGGCGGCGATTGCGGAAGTCTTGAGTGGCGACTCCCATCAACGATTCGGGCTACTTGCGTTGACAGACAGCGCTCACGCCCAGCACTTTGCTGCCGTTGAAATTCTTTCGCCCGGCGGGGATTTGACGCAAGCTGCTGCTAATTTCTTTGCCGCATTACGTCGACTCGACCAAGCCGGTTTATCGCGGATCTATGCAGCGAGACTCCCCAATGAAGGACTGGGTCGCGCCATGAACGACCGACTGCGGCGGGCCGCAGTCGGCTAGCAGCGACCTCGTACGCTGGCACGAGCCTATTCTGCGACGACGTTGTTTTGCAGCACACCAACGCCTTCGATATCGACTTCGACACGATCGCCGGGTTTCATGGCAGAAGTGGTCCCCGATGTCCCCATGAAGATCAAGTCGCCGGGCAGAAGGGTCGTGTGTTTGCTAATAAAGCTTACACAATTTGGGATATCGTGGATCAATTGATTGGTGCTTTCTTTTTGAAGCTCCTTACCGTTTAATCGCAAGGTTACCATGAGGTTGTGGTAGTCGATCCCGGTAACAAGGAAGGGGCCACACGGGCCAAACGTATCGGATCCCTTGGCACGCCACCATTGTACGTCCGCCTTTTGCCAGACCCGTTCGCTCACATCGTTCCCACATGTCACGCCGAAGACAGCATCCATGGCGTTTTCCGGCGATAGGTTGCGCGCTGTACGTCCAATGACAACGACGAGTTCTGCTTCGTAGTGAACATTCGTGGCTCCATCTGGAATGATGATGTCACTTAAGTGAGGCGCCAGACTTGAGATTGGCTTCAGAAACGGCTGCGGTATTCGAAATTTTTCTGGTACCACTCCTGGGATCGCAATCGTCTCCGTCGTGGAAGTTGTCGTAACGGGTTGTTGTTTCTCGGGGTCGATCGTTACTGTCGTCGTTGTAGTAACGGTCGATGTGGGCGTAGCCCCTTTCACCACGTGACTGCGATAATTTCCCGCCATGGCGAAGACATTGGCGGGCTGCGTCGGTACCAACAGCTTCACGTCGTTTAACGGGTAGGTCATGTCGGTTGGCTTCCAGGTACCGAACAGGTCCCCGTCGATGCGCCGAATCTGGTCCTTTTCCACGATTCCGTAAGAGGTAATCCCACCGGCCTCGAATCTCGCGTAGCGTTTTGTTTCGGCGTGAACAAGGAGAGATGTAGCTAGAATCAACACCCAAGCAGCCATTGTTTGGTACATCGAAATCGGTTTCATGCATCACCTAAGGATTCCATGCGAATTTCTCGCCTAACGATTAGGCCGCCACACAGCCAGCCACCAATTACGAATGTAGCGGGCCGCACTCCGAATGGCAACCAGATTGGGTCCCGTAGGTGGCTGAAAATTGGGTGGCGGAGGCAGTGGGAGGTTGCTCAAGATGAAAGCCGGTACCTCCGCCACCCTGTGGCCATCGAGCTGAAAACGCAACAAAAACGGAGGGACTCGGCGGGCCAGCCGGTACCTCTTACCACGTTACTCATGAGGGCGCAACAAAACAGCTTTGTGGTTTTCGTTCGTTGACGTTTGCAGACGATTCGGACAATGGACACTCTTGTCCGGCCATAGATACGGTTGTCGTAGAATCGCCGAAGTTGTTGCTAAGAAAATATCGAAGTTGAACGATATGCAGGAAATCGTTCGTACGGTCGGAACTCGCTATCTGCGGCACAGGTCGCTGGAAGTCCGCTCAAGAGCGTCATGCAACCGACGCGTCCCTTAGCTCTTTTGGAATTCCGCACGATAGACTAAATGGCTGTGTAACCTCATTCGACGTTCGAAATGGGTCCGATAGTCCAAGTCGTGGGACGGCTGCCGGATCGGGACTGGAAACGGTCCGTGCCAGCGCACGCTTTCCGCGATCGTTTGCATAGACTCTTCAAAATATTCCTGGACATCGGTCCAGAAGTGGAGCCGGCCGGCAGGTTGGAGGACTCGGTCGATTTGTTGTAAGAAGTCCGGTCGCATGATACGACGTTTGCGGTGCCTCTTTTTCCACCAAGGATCCGGAAAATAGATGTGTACGGCTGCAATCGATGAGGACGGCAAACGTTCGCGAAAAATGGGTGCGGCATCGCCGGAAATCATGCGGGCGTTGTGAAGACCTCGTCGAGCAATCCGCGCGGCGGCATATTTGGCGTAACCCGCGGCAATTTCGATCCCCAAGAAATTCCGGTCGGGGCGAGCCGCAGGCTCCGTGGATATAAAGAGCCCCTTACCGCTCCCCACCTCAATTTCTAACGGAGCCGATTGGTCAAAAAAGAAGCCCGAGTCCCAAGCAGCGGGCAGCTGCTGGGCTAGGTGCAAATAGGGCGATAGGTCAATTCGTGGATCGACTTGGCGAAGCGCTCTACGTCCCATCGTACCCTACATTGCCTTTTGCGAGTCGGATGACGCCACGCGGATGTGATGAGATCACGAGGGCTGAGCACCTTGGGAACCTGGTAGGGGAATCCCCTTGATGATTCCCTCCACGACGATCCTGTTCCTGGCATATCCTTCGAACCGGCAAATGATTATTTTGCCGCGGCGGACGCGCACTAACTGGCAAACCACGTACATGCGGTCACCCGGGTAGACCGACTCACGGATGCGGACTTCTTCGAGCCCACCTAAGCCGACCACAAATCCGCTCCCTAGCATGTCGTACTTGACGGCGAAATAGGACGAAAGTTGGGCAGCCGCCTCGCACATGACGACGCCCGGCATGAGCGGCATTCCCGGCATGTGCCCGCGAATCCAAAATTCATCCCGACCAACGTCTTTAAAACCTACGCAGATATGCGACTCGGGATTCTCGTACACAATCCCTGACAGCTGCTCCATTTCGAACCGCTGCGGGTTGTACCGACGGATCTCGTCCAAGTCGGCCACCACCTGGCTCAAATCAAGGGTATCGAGGTCAATAATCGCGTCTTTATTACCCAAACCAACAATCCTCGCGAGATTGGCGACTCACTAACGGGGATTCCCAATCGGATACGACAAATTTGGTCGTACTTTGAATTGTACTTAGGAAACGTCCAAACCGGACGGCATTAAGTACGGAGTCCACGGCGTTTTGCCTTTCGAGCCCGAGCGTTGGCAGGACGAGCGCCGTGATTTGCTTTTTTGAGTTTTCGGTGTGGCTTGGCCATCTTGATGTTCCCTTGATCAATTTGATCTGTGTTACGGCCATCCGTCGGGCCACGCGATCACGCGGGCCGAGAAGCCGGTTGGTCCTGGTTGAGTTCTTGTGACTGCGATGTAAGGGTAGCAGGAGCGGGCATTGGAGAAAAGCCTTATCGGACGTTTCCCGAGCACGAGGCTCTTCCAACCGATCCAATTTCTGCCCGCCCCAGTTGCGCACCCAGCGGAAGAACAAGCGATCACGGTTTGTAGGAACAGTACCACCGGCAAATTGGCATCGCGTAGGTAGTAATTTGGCGAAGGCAGTGCCAAGGTTTCGGGCCTAAAAAACGGTTGCGCACCTCCGAGCGATGAGTCTTCGAGGAATCCGCGTCTTTTCTCTTACGGCCGGAAAAACTGCCATGACCTAACGTGTCATCCCCTCATGGGATAACTAGGGCTGCCACAACCACGAAGGAGGCCCAAATGATGAACCGCGCAACGCATTTTACTCTCCATCGGAGAACGGAACCTTTCCACATTCGTCACGCTTTGGCGGTCCTGCTGAACGAAATCGCATTTAATGAACCAGAAGTGCCAACCACGCTGCCTTGCTTGAGGGAGGAGCCCGTCGCCTATCGAGAGACGACGCAGACGTCCGGGAGATCGTAATTGGATTCGTTTTTATCTTCAGCCGCACCGAGAAACAACTCGGCCGCAAGATACCTCAGATACTTGCTCTTCGCCGCAACGCGGCGCAAGTCAATAGCCAGGGGCGTGAGCCCCTGGAATGAGTCACATCCACGCACCTCAGCCGCAACGCGGCGACAGTTGTATTCGGGAGGTTCCGATGCCACAATCATTCGGAAGTTTGTACTT
>JAQCHP010000105.1 GCA_027619595.1 Planctomycetota bacterium | reverse complement strand
CACTCAAAGCGAGCGTCAATGACTCAAGCCAAGAGACTCTCACTTGCGCCAAGAGACGTTGACTTACGCCAGGAGACGCTGCACGCTCTCCATCAATCGATCCATCGCAAACGGCTTGCGAATATAGTCGTCCACGCCCAGCATCTCGGCATAGGCCTTGTGGCGACTCCCCTCATTGGCGGTGATCATAATAATCCGCAGGGGGACGGGTCGACTGCGACGCAGTTTCTCCAAGACGAGAAAACCGCTCCGCTTGGGCATCATCATGTCCAGGATGAGCAAATCGGGATTCTCGCGTTCGGCCATGGCCAGACCCTGGTTACCATCCCTGGCCACAAGAACCTCAAAACCCTTGGCAGATATGGCGAAACGTAGCGTTTCAATAATGTCGGGGTCGTCGTCCACAATGAGAACCCGCTTACAAGCAGGTGTGGCTTCGGTCGGCGCATCAAAATCGAAGGGCGGTGTTTTGCTCATTCCATGTCTCCAAACCGCAGGCGTCACGCTCAGCACCCAGGATGGCGAAATGACTGCCATCGTACAAGTAGGCTATTGCTAGGCAGTTTTTTCGCTGCCCGTCTGAGTTTTTTCGCTGCCCGACTGCGTCACTGCGTCACCATCCGACCGAAATCGGCGTTTTCGCCTGTCGGGGGATAAAGTATGATCTGGCGGCCGCACCTACGCGTAGGGAAATCCGTGTAGGGTAACCTTGTTCGATCCAGTTACGATGAAAGGCAGGAAGCCATCCATGATCGCTTGGCTACGTAAGACAGCCGTGATTTGGCTCGTCGGAAGCATGACGCTGCTGGCAAATCTGGGCGGACCGCGTTTATGGGACCGTGACGAACCACGAAACGCCGGCTGCGCGGAGGAGATGTTGGCGGGAAACGACTGGATCGTCCCCAGGTTCAATGGTGAGTTACGAACGCACAAGCCAGTGCTGCTCTACTGGGCCATGATGGCAGCGGATCAACTACCGATTGACCGCGAATTTGCCGCTCGACTTCCGTCTGCCTTGTGCGGGATCGGGACCTTAATCGTCACGTTTCTCATTGGCCATCGCATTTACGGCGAATCGACGGGACGGCTCGCGGCGCTGATTTTGGCCAGTTCGATCATGTTTGTTGTGGCGGGACGGGCCGCGCCCCCCGACGCAACGCTCACATTCCTAACGACGCTAGCACTCTATCTGTTCGTATGTGCTGCTTTTGCGCCCCTCCCTCCGGGCAAGACGGAGGCGCACGCGACCTTAGAACGCGGATGGCAGGTATCAACGTGGAATGCAATGGGGATGTACTCCGCCATGGCATTGGCAGTACTGGCCAAGGGTCCGGTAGGATTCGTCTTGCCGTGGACTGTGGTGATCGCGTTTACGCTTCTGGATCATCACAGAGAGTTTGTCACCAGCCCCGTTAAGTGGCACCGCCGCTGTGGCAAGTGGCTCTGTTGGCTCGTCGCCATGTTGCGTCCCGGCTTTTTCCTCCGCAATCTGCAACAACTGCGGCCCGTTTTCCTCATCGTTGCGATGGCGGCCATCGCCCTGCCCTGGTACGTTTGGGTGGGCCTACGGACCAACGGTGATTGGTTGCGTGGCTTTTTCGTGGAGCACAACCTTGAGCGTGCGTTGCGCCCGCTCGAAGGACATAGCGGCGGACTTTGGTTCTATCCAGTCGCGATTCTGGCCGGTTTTTTTCCCTGGTCGGTTTTGATGGTCCCCTTAGGGATCGTCAGTTCGCACGCACGGGAGTTCCCCCTTCGCGAACGGCGGGGCATCCGATTTTTTTGGATCTGGATTATCGTCTATGTTGCAGCCTTCAGTCTGGCACGCACGAAACTCCCCAGTTACGTCACGCCCACCTATCCAGCACTGGCCCTACTCACCAGTCGCTTCCTGCACGTGGCGGCCGTTCCCAGTCGCTCCCTACTTCCTTGGATGCGTGCTAGTTTCAGTGTGCTGATCTTCACCGGAATCCTTTTCATGATTGGCCTTCCCCTCGTGCTCCACCGATACGTCCCCGGGGAAGAGTGGCTCGGTATCATCGGCATCATCCCACTACTTTCTGGAGTCATCGCTTGGTGGTACTGGAGTTGTCATGAACGCATCTTATTGCGAAGGACGCTTGTCGGCGGCGCGACCCTCTTTTGTCTGTTTTTGTTTGTCGTGTTGGCGCCCAGGATCGATCGACATCAACACAGTGATCACCTTCTCCATCAATCGGGCCTGAAAATACCCGGCGCCCGTTTGGCCGCCTACGGCATCTTGGAACCGAGTTGGGTCTACTATGCACAACGTCCGATTGACGAAATCACGCGGGGTGACGAAACAACTCTGATGAATCTCGTGACGGCCACCGATCACCTTTACATTCTCGCCAGGTCTGACGATGCCGAAACGCTGGAACAGCGTCACCCCGACCAATTCTCTCGCGTGGCCGAAGCCCCCTATTTTTTGCGGCGTGGCCAGATCGTCTTACTAACCAACCGCCCGTCAGCGGTTGCAAGTCAACTACCGCCAACCTCCTCCGACAGAGACGCGGCTGGCTTTCGCTAACTCGCTCGATGTCCTAGCTGCGTAATTTACGCGCTTCAAGGTAACGCCCGAGTCCGAAGCGGAAACAAAAGGCAACCAGGACTGCTGCCGATTCGCTGGCTCTTTTTGGCTCGGTGGCTCCCTGAGCGATCGATTGCTGTTCACGGGACGTGTTTAAAGCCGCCGTTTCGTCGATTTCTCTTTGCCGACCCATCATTAAATCCGGCCCAGCTACGCGAGCAACTCAATCACAAGATTATTTTCCGCGCTCGAAAGATCGCGGCCTCATTGAAGCCCGCATCGAGGCACGAGAGATTGCCACCGATCGTGGCGTCTCATGTCAGTTCGATTTAACGGGATCTGCCACACCCTAGTCCGTCCAGCAGAATTGCTGAAAATTCGCGGGGGACAAATACCCGCTCCACGTTCAGAAAAACAAAAGGGAGGTTCTTGATGGGATGCTTTACTTGTTGAACGCGTCGCTGTTGGCGGCGGTTGCCACCGTTATGCGGTCTGGACGATCACCTAATTCGGTGTAGGAGTAGCGGTCCAATTCAAAGTCGAGCTTGTGTGTTGCAGATCGGCCGGGGCCGACGAGATATCCAAGGCCTTCTCCCACCATGCCTGCCGAAAAGGCATAAGTCAGGACCGGCAGCATACGTGGCATCATCCATAATCTCCCGGTCCGCTTGAGATTGCGACAAAGTCTGATGAATCGTAGCGGTGGCACGAGAGGCAATGCCACGGTGTAAAACACTCAACGGGGCCAAGACCAGTGCATCGCCCGTGTTGCAGCAAACCCACGATGGCCGTAATACTCAATCGACGCCATGGCGTGCCATTGTTCTACGTTGGTGTGCGCTGCCACCGCCTCGCCATCGAGGTAGATCTTGTAGCCCCGCTCTCTGAGGTGGAAGAACAGCGCGCATTCGTCCTCCATCATTCGCCCCAAATCGTCGCCGAATTTCAAGAGCACTTCGTGACGATATACCACGTGATGGCCGCCGGCGACCTCGACCTCACCGCTTGAAACGGGGGCAACGACTGATCCGAACTGACCATAAAGATGCGCCCAACTGGTCATCGTTTGCGGGTTGTGATTGTCCATCGCAAAGCCCACTGCCGACCAAGGTCCCGCCTCAAAATCTGCTATGATCCGCTCTGCCCAGTCTGGCGTTGGATACGAATGTTCCTCACCGTAACCTACCAGGCTGCCGCGCGCCGCGCGAATGCCAGCAGCCATCGCCTCACCAGCGCCTAGCAAATTGCCCACGCCAATCACCTGCCAGCCGGAGAAGGGGCTGAGATCCTCTTCATCTGACTGAAAACGTTGCGGATCGGGGCACACAAAAACAACCTCAATCGAACTGGCTGCTGTCTGTTGCGCGAGATTGCGCACTGAGGCCTGGTTGGTTCGGTAGTCGTCAAGTGTCACATACACTACGGATAATACGGGTTCGGATCGCCCCACCAGGTTGGTCGCATTTTCTGCGGTCATGTCAATGCCTTATTTGCTTGAAACGTGTTCGCGGTGCGCTCGTAAACAAGCACTCCGGTGCTGATTTCAGGGTACGGGGTGCCTGCGATGGCTAAAATCTCCGGGGTGCGCAGCATATCTATTGGTTCTGAATCAATAGAAGTGCGGCAGTTTGGCCAACGCGTTGTCCATACTTCCTTAGCCGGGATTTCCCATATGGGTTGAGCCCGGAACCGCTTCAGGCCTAAATCGCTCACTATTTTAACATCGCGATCACCCCCGTGTCTAACGCGTGGCGATTTTTCTCCATTTTTCCTTCTGCCCACTGCTGGAGACCGCGAATTGGTCTACTTCGAGTTGTTTTTCAGCAGCGAACGCTGGTTCTGCGCAGACCCTCTCCGCCAGGAACCTCGTTTTCCACGGTTTGTTCCGCTGCGCGCGTCACGTCACTCGCCCAGCGGTGGCGGCAGCGCCAGTTGTTCAATGCGGTCGGATCGCTGTGAGCAATTTCCGTGTGATTGCTACTTCGGTAAGCTGGAACGTTACGTATTTTGCATGCCGTGTTACCTTCGCTCCGATCTTCACCCGCTTTTCACGCAGCGGCGGTAGCGCTCGACGACCGGCAACAGGACGCGTCGCTAGTTCTTCGCGCTGGCGTTGTTGCCACAACGCAGCATGGCATATTCCAAATCACGATACTGATTGAACAGGAACAGCGGGTGGTAGCAGCTGCACTCGATGTGACCGCTGTAGGCGGTCACTTCTTGGTCGCCCTAGGTTTCGCTCACTGAGCTATCCATGTCGAGCATGAGTTCTTTTCGGGGCTGCCGCTGGTGGACCTTGTCGATCCACCGACCTGAGAGATTCATCCGTGCGGTAAGATTGGCCTTAGTGCTGAGGGTTTCGGTCTCAAATCGGCCCACTTCACTGGCGGAAACGGCTGAAGCAAATGCTGCTGGTTGGTGCCCTGAAGTGAATCGCTGAGCACATCTCCACCCATTCCCGTCAGACCGATCACTTCTTCCAACTCGCGATAGGCCAACAGGCCAGAATCTCTGGTGACCTTGCTGCCGCAGAACTTCAGCTTCAACCGGCTGTCAAAACTGACCCGCATATCGTCGTTTTTCGCGTCACCCATTAGGTTCTCCTGCCAGCTTGGCATGAAGTGCTCAAATCCACTTGTTTTCAAGCGGTTGGCGCAAATCGCATGCCAAAGTGAGGAAGCTCATATGGGAAATGGGGGTTTAACAGCGTTCAACTCGAACAGCGCACACTTTGAATTCGGGAATCTTCGCGATCGGATCCAATGCCGCGATCGTCACATTATTCACATTGCTCGCTGCCGGAAAGTGAAAATTACCGAAGACGACCCCAGGAAAGACACGCGCAGATAGGTGCGCCTTCGCCACCATCACGCCGCGACGCGACGAGACACGCACCATCGATCCATCGCCAATTCCCAGTCGATGGGCATCGCTGGCATCAATCTCTAATAGCGTCTCCGGATAAACTGACATGAGCCCGGTCGAGCGTCTTGTAAGCTCCCCCCCATGCCAATGGTAGAGAACGCGACCCGTCGTCATGACCAGCGGAAAAAGTGAATCCGGAACCTCCTGAGGTGGCAAATAATCGACGGCGTGAAATCGACCCTTTCCGCGAGTAAACTCTCCTACGTGCAAGATGGGCGTTCCCTCGTGACGTTCGTCCCGTACCGGCCACTGAAGTTGCTCGCCCTGAATCAAGCGATGGTGGGAGACCCCCGCGTAAATGGGGGTCAACCGAGCAACTTCCCCCATAATCTCTCCGGTATCGGCATATTGCCACGCCGCATCAGGACCTACGGACGTGCGGTTCTCGAGCCTCATCATCTCTTGCGCCAGTTGGGCGATGATCTTCCAATCGGGGCGTGCGTCGCCCATAGGCGGAATGGCTTGACGAACCAGCTGGACTCGACGCTCCGTGTTCGTGAACGTACCGTCCTTTTCCGCAAAGGAAGTCCCCGGCAAAAGTACATCACAATAGCGAGCTGTCTCGGAAGGGAAGATTTCCTGCAGCACTACAAATTCGGCATTGGTCAAACACTCGCGCGCATGATTCGAATCAGGCTCTGTCATCGCGGGATCTTCGCCCAAGATATAAAGTCCACGAAGCCCCCGCTGCCCCGCAGCTTCAATCATTTCCGTGACCGTTAGGCCGGCTGAAATTTCACGCAGATCGACACCAGCGTCGTTACTGCATCGCCAGGCTTCCGAGAATTTCTGCAGGGCAGCAGCGTCCGTCACACTCTGATATCCCGGAAACACATTGGGCAAGGCTCCCATGTCGCACGCCCCTTGGACATTATTCTGGCCACGCAATGGATTGACACCGCCGCCAGGAATCCCCAAATTTCCGAGCAACATTTGCAGATTTGCCAACGCGAGGACGTTCATCACGCCGGTCGTATGTTGCGTGATCCCCATCGCCCAAATCGTGGCCATCGGTCGGTTGGTCGCCAGAATCTCCGCAGCTTCGCGAATTTGTAAAGCCGAAACTCCCGTGATCTTTGCCACGTATTCCGGCGAATAGATTTCGAGACTTGCACAAAGCTCGGCAAATCCCTCGCAGCGTTTGTCGATAAACGTTACGTCGTGCCACTTATTGATCAATGTCACGTGCATGATACCGTTGATCAACGCAACGTCGGTTCCCGGCCGATGCCGTAGGTGGAGCGTCGCGAACTCGGTTAAATCAATCCGTCGGGGGTCCGCCACCACCAGCGGCACGTTTCGCCTCAATACGGCCTGGCGGAGCATCGCGCCAAAGACCGGATGTTGTTCGGTGGTATTGGAGCCAATCACGAACAGGGCCTGCGACTGCTCCGCAATGTCCCGCATCGAATTGCTCATGGCACCCGAACCGACCGCCATCGACAATCCGGCGACCGTCGAAGAGTGACAGAGTCGCGCACAGTGATCGACATTGTGCGTCCCAAAAACTTGCCTTGCGAGTTTTTGGATCAAGTAGTTCTCTTCGTTCGTACATTTCGCCGACGACAGAACGCCGATCGCGTTGGCGCTATGTTCTTGCTTGATGCGAATCAGGTTGCGAGCGACAACTTCCAGAGCGGTATCCCAGTCCACGTCGACCCATCCGCTTCGTTCTTCGCCGGCCGAGCGCAACCGGCCGTCCAGCACGTGCGAGCGAACTCGAGGAACCAATAACCGGTCGCGATGGTGTACATAGTCCCAGCCGTACCGGCCCTTCACGCAAAGTGACATGCCATTGACTGCCGCCTCCGGATGCGACGCTACCGACACGATTTGATCCTGTTTTACTTCCAGCCGGAATTGGCAACCCACTCCGCAATACGAGCACGTCGTTACAACAGATCGGTCCGGTTCCGGCTGTCCAACTCGCATTCGGTCGGATAACGCACCGGTTGGGCAATAGGCTGCACACGCACCACAGGACTCACACCGAGCATCGAGCATACTCGTTCCCGCACCCGCCACGATATGGGAATGCTCACCTCGGTCACCAACCCCCAGCACAAATCGACCTTGTATCTCCTCACAAGCGCGGACGCAGCGAGTGCAAAGAATGCACTGATTGAGATCTACTCGAATGAATGGATTGTCATCGCTATCGATCGGGTAACGGGTCGCACCCAACAATTCGTCGTTTGAGCTACTCAGGATTGGAACGTCATAGTGTCGCGCCCAACGTTCCAACTCATTTTCGCCCGCCGCCAACTTGTCGGGTCGGCGATATCGCCGCAAGAGCAATTGCAGTACCATGCGGCGCGACTTGGCAAATGCGTCCGATTCCGTACGAACCCGCATGCCATCTTCTGCCTGCAGCGTGCAGGCTGCCACCTGTCCGTCGATCGAATCAACTTCGACCAAGCACATTCGGCACGAGCCAACCGGTGAGAGGTCCGCATGGTGGCAAAGGGTGGGAATCACAATGCCTTGACGCGTCGCCGCTTCCAGTACGGTCAGGCCAACACGACATTCGACTAGGTCGTCATTGATGGTTAACTGAGGCATAGCGAAATGGGGAGCAAGATCTCATACCTCGAATGGTGAATACCAACCGCAGCCAATACAGCATACCAAGCCTACAACCTCAGGGACACCGTCAGAGCAGCCAGCCGTCCGCGTTACCGGCGACAATTCGATGATGACATAACGCTAGTCAGTTTACGCACACTGTGTGCCCAAACGCACGTCACACACACGTGCGTAGGTGGTCAGGCAGGAGCGTCTTTCCGTCAGACCGGGAGCCCGTGGAATAGAAGCCCAACGTTGAATCCATGGCGCGCAACGTGCTTAATTTGCCTCCATTGTGCGTGCGTCGTTGAGGATACCCAGCCCCCGCTGCTGTTGCGTCCTACTAGGACTGAGGCGAAGGAATGGCCGCAAATCTTTATTTCCCCTACGATGGATCACCCCATGGACGGTGGGTGTTCCGTTATGCCCTGCGCATAGCGTTTCAAACCCGGGTCACACGATTCATGTTGTCCATGCACATACACTCGACATGGCCACCTATTGAGACTTCCCATGAACGACGTCGCAATTGTTCGACAGAATCATCACTCATCGCCTCCGGACGTGTTGATGTTATTGGGCGCACGGTACGATGGCTTTAAGTGATGCTAGGTCTAGTCGCCGACTATGCACACAAGCTATTTTCGCGCCGCGCCCCAGTATGTAACATTAACTACATGGTCGTAATGCCTCACCCGCGAAACAAGGTTGTGCCAAGAGGCACGACCGGGAGATCCATTTGTTGATTTCACGCGATTGGCACATGATGCCCGCAGAATCCGTCACAAACGAACTGCATTCTGAAAATGTAGGCGGACTGGATCTCGACGCAACAGCGCGACGACGCGCTGACGTCGGTTGGAACGAATTGGCCGAAGCGGCCCCGGTTTCGCGTTGGACAAAGTTGCTGGGTCAATTCAAGGACCTGGTCATTTGGATCCTTATCGTGGCCGCGATGATTTCAGGATGGATGGGAGAGTGGGCCGATGCTGCTGCGATTCTGGCGATCGTCGTCATCAACGGAATTATTGGGTTTCTCCAAGAAGAAAAGGCGGGGCGCGCGCTGGCGGCTTTGCAGAAGCTCTCCTCACCCATGGCGAAGGTTTTTCGTGACGGAACCTTGCAATTGATACCCGCACGTGAACTGGTGCCGGGAGATCGTATCCAACTTGAAGCTGGGGACAACATTCCAGCCGATGCACGGTTGCTGAGCGGTTTTGGCCTCCGCGTGCAGGAAGCCTCACTGACCGGAGAGTCGGTACCCGTGAGGAAGGACCCCGATTGCGTATTGCCAGCAAACGCGCCTTTAGGCGATCGACTCAACATGGTCTACATGGGGACGGTGACCGCTGCAGGGAAAGCCAACGCCATCGTTGTGGCAACCGGTATGTCCACCGAGTTGGGGCAAATCGCCGGATTACTACAGCGATCTCAGCCTGTATCAACACCCCTACAACGTCGACTTACCGAACTGGGTAAGGTACTCGTCTTCGTTTGCTTGATCATCGTAGTGGTCATATTCGGTTTGCAATTGGCTCGAGGCGGCCAATTGCTGGAAACGCTCTTGATTTCTGTCAGTCTAGCGGTCGCGTCCGTTCCGGAAGGACTTCCGGCGGTGGTGACCTTGACCCTTGCGTTGGGCCTACAACGCATGGTCAAACGCAATGCGTTGGTACGCAAGTTGCCCAGTGTCGAGACACTCGGTTCTGTCACCGTGATTTGTACCGACAAGACGGGAACACTGACGCGCAATGAAATGACGGTGCGTGAAATCGTGACGGGGATTAAGAGATTCCGTGTTACCGGCAGTGGCTATGCACCGCGGGGACAATTCCTGGTATGCCGCGAGGCAAACAGAGGCGAAACCGAAACTGAAGCAGAGGTCCTGCCGCACAATCAACCTGACCTACTTCAACTGTTGAAGATCGCAGCGCGTTGCAACAACGCCACTGTGAGTCCGAGTGGCGACGGGTCCGACTCTTGGCAAGTAATCGGCGATCCGACCGAAGGGGCAATGGCTGTCGCAGCCCTCAAGGCAGGGATTGAAGCCAGAGACTCGGAACACAAGATGGTGTATGAAATCCCGTTCGACTCAGAACGCAAAGCCATGTCGGTCGTGCTCCGGGAACCCGACGGCTCAATCACCATGTATTCTAAAGGCGCTCCAGAGGTCATTCTGTCAAAATGCATCGCGGAACAGCGTGAAGGACTGATCACGCCACTCAGCCAGGATCGACGACAATCGATCATGGATGCAAATACTGAAATGGCGTCTCGGGCGTTGCGAGTCCTCGCGTTAGCGTACCGAAATCATTCCCCAACGCTCGGAACAGATTTCGGAGAAGAAAATCTTACGTTCGCTGGTCTGGTAGGCATGATCGACCCGCCTCGCGATGAATCGAAATCTTCGGTCGGCCGGTGCCTCGCTGCGGGGATTCGTCCCATTATGATTACCGGAGATCACCCAGAAACAGCTTTGGCGATTGCTCGGGAGTTGCAGATTGCGGGCGACGCCGATCGAGTCGTCTCAGGACAGGAACTGGATACCCTTTCGGACGACGACCTTGCGGACCAAGTGGAGCACATCGCCGTCTACGCCCGTGTATCGGCGGAACACAAACTACGAGTCGTCAATGCCTGGAAGCGCCGAGGCGAAATCGTCGCGATGACGGGCGACGGCGTCAACGATGCCCCCGCTATACGCGCTGCGGACATTGGTATCGCCATGGGTATCGCCGGTACCGACGTCACCAAAGAAGCCTCGGACATGGTACTTACCGATGACAATTTTTCGTCGATCGTCAACGCCGTGGAAGAGGGACGCGGAATTTTCGATAACATCCAAAAATTTGTGCATTACCTTTTATCGTGCAACGCTGGCGAAGTGCTGCTGATGCTCTTCGCTGCATTGATTGGCTGGCCTGTCCCCTTGGCGGCCATTCAACTCCTTTGGATTAACCTTGTAACGGACGGACTGCCGGCTCTTGCGCTGGGCATGGAACCTCCAGAACGAGACATCATGACGCGGCCACCTCGACCACCGCACGAGGCGGTCATTACCTGGAAGCGAGGGTTACTCATTCTCGTTCATGGTACCCTGGTCGCCGCAGTAGCCGGGCTGGGGTTCTGGCTCGTTTATAAGGGTGAAACAACTCATCTGGCTCGGGCTCGTACCGTCGCTTTCTGCGTCATCGCGTACGCTCAACTATTCATTGCCATTGGCTTCCGCAGCCATCGGTACACGATGCCGAAACTTGGCCTCTTTTCGAATCCCCATCTGTTTGCCGCGATCATCATCTCCGGTCTGTTGCAACTCTGTGCCGTAACAATTCCGTTCGCACAGCCAGTATTTGAGGTTGCCACACACCTCTCTTGGGAATGGCCCCTGATCGGCATCTTAGCCCTCCTACCCGTTACACTTATTGAGCTCACAAAGTTGGTCACCGTAAGGCGTTAAGCAGGCCTCGGTTGGACAGCCGACAAGGCAGACGCTATCATCAGCGTTACAGCCTTCCTCTGAAATGGAGGTCCTCACCGAATGAATCTTCCCCCCTGCCGAAATCCGACCGCGATGGGTACTTGGGCTGCGCTGCACGCTCTTGCCCTCGCCCTAGGGTTCGCGCAATCCGTATTGGTGGCCGAAGATGTCGCTATTCGAGGGGCTGAGGTAGCGGACGCGGTGAGTTTTGCTCACGACGTCGTCCCGGTGTTCACCAAAGCTGGTTGCAATGCCGGATCCTGCCATGCCAAAGCGGGGGGAGGACAGAATGGCTTTCAGTTGTCGTTGTTCGGGTTCGACACAGAATACGATTACCTCAGCTTGGTCGAGCAAGCCCGCGGACGGCGAGTGTCGGTTGCTACGCCAGAAAAGAGTCTCATCCTGCTCAAGGCGTCCGGAAGTGTCCCTCACCGCGGAGGCGTACGTCTGGAACTCGGTTCCGCCGGGTATCAAATCGTCAGGCGATGGATTGAGCAAGGGGGCCGCAATACCTCCGACATCGATACCCCTTTGGTCGCACTGAAAGTCGAGCCCACATTCGCCACGCTTACGATGCAGGCTGAACAGCCACTGCAGGCCTGGGCAGAGTTTGCCGACGGATCAAAACGCGACGTAACCGATCTTGCGCACTATGAGTCCAATGACAAAGCACGCGCAGAAGTCGACTCGCAAGGACACGTCAAGACCCTTACCCTCCCGGGCCGGGTCTCCGTCATGGTCCGCTATCAAGATCGAGTCGCTGTGGCGAATCTGTCCATTCCACTCGGTGCGTCGGTGGGTTCGTTACCACCGGAGCAGAACTTCGTCGATAAGTACGTCTTTGCAAGTTTGAAAGAATTAGGGGTGCCATCGTCGCCAATTTGCGATGACTCCACGTTTCTGCGTCGCGTAACGCTCGATATTGCCGGACGTCTCCCCACCGAAACCGAAGCGAACCAATTTCTGGCGGATCCAGCGTCGGACAAACGGGATCGATGGATCGAAGCGCTGCTGCAGAGTACGGAGTATGCGGATTACTTTGCCAACAAGTGGACCACCTTGCTCAAGAATCGACGCGACGACACGAGTGATCTCACATCCAATTTTGCTTTTCACGCGTGGATTCGCGACGGCCTACTTGCTAATAAGCCGTATGACCAAATGGTACGCGAATTGTTAGGTGCAACCGGAACAGTGACGGGAAACCCTGCAGTCGCATGGTACAAACGCGTCAAGGAACCGAAAGAACAACTTGAGGACGTCTCGCAACTGTTTCTCGGCGTGCGATTGCAGTGTGCTCAGTGCCATCACCATCCGTTCGAACGTTGGAGTCAAGACGACTACTACTCCTTGTCGGCCTTCTTTTCACAAGTAGGACGCAAAGCAACGTCGACCCGAGGTGAGGACTTGATCTTTCATCGGCGGGGAGTCGCTACTTCGACCAACCCGCAGTCCGGGCGCGCGATTCGACCAATGGCGCTCGGCGATCCCGTGGGGGAGATCGCTGCGGACCAAGATCCACGGCTTACACTGGTCGATTGGATGAGTTCACCCACAAATCCATTTTTTGCCAAAGCACTGGCTAATCGATACTGGAAACACTTTTTTCACCGGGGGCTGATCGACCCCGAAGACGATATCCGTGATTCCAATCCACCGACGCACCCTGAACTGCTGGACGCACTGGCCGACCATATCCGAAAAAGTCAGTTTGACTTACGGGAATTGGTGCGCGTTCTCACTAAGTCACATGCATACCAGTTGAGCGCCAGCACCAACCCACAGAACCAATCGGATACGCAGACCTTTTCCCGTTTTTACCCACGCCGCTTGCCCGCCGAAGTCCTGCTGGACGCGATCGATCAGGTCGCCGAGACGCGGACTGACTTTGCGAATCTCCCTCCAGGGACACGCGCCATCGCCCTCCCCGACAATAGCTACAATCGTGCGTCTCCGTTTCTGGTCGTCTTTGGTAGGCCCGAGAATGCGAGCGTCTGCGAATGCGAGCGAGTCCAATCTTCCAGCTTGTCGCAAAGCCTGCATTTGCTCAACGGAGCCGACGTAAGGAATAAACTGTCCGCTGATACGGGGCGCGCAGCACGACTCGCATCGTCAACTCGCACACCCGCAGAAAACATTCGCGAATCGTATCTCGCGGCATTTGGTCGAACGCCGACCGCGGAGGAACAAGCTGCAGCGCTGACGTACCTTGCTGCACCGACTTCGGAATCCGAGGCAAATGGAAATACGGCCGACGATCCGAAACAACTTCGCGAAAAGTATGAAGACCTGCTTTGGGCGTTCATCAATACCAAGGAATTCCTGTTCAATCACTAAATACCATGCCAAAACTGACTTACATTCTCCGTCGTTTGGTCGCACTCGGGTGCCTTGGGGTTCCGACAGTCGTCAGTGCGCAAGCGGTCTGTCTTCCGGCCCCACGGTTATTGACGATGATGCCGATGGGCGGGCAAGCCGGTACACAGATCGAACTCACGGTCACGGGCGAAAACATTGAAGATTCGCATGAGCTCATCTTCTCGCACCCTGGCATCGTCGCGCAGCCGAAACGGAATACTGAAAACAGTGTCGAATCGAACCGTTTTACTGTCTCGATTGCTGATGACGTTCCCTTCGGCATTTATGAGGCGCGCCTCATGACGCGGCTCGGCCTTTCAACGGCCCGGGTCTTTTCCGTTGGCAACCTACCGGAAGTCGTACGCGATAAGCCCAACAGGTCGTTGGCGTCCGCCATGAAGCTGAAAGTCAATTCGATCTGCAATTCCTTGGCGACCGAAAAATCCATCGATTACTATTCGCTAGAGTGTCGTAAAGGCGAGCGACTTGTCATTGAATGTGCTGCGAAAGGGATCGATTCGAAGTTGCATCCAGTACTGATTTTCGCAGACGCAGATGGCCGAGATCGATTCGTGGAACGTCGCACGGGTGTACTCGACCTCAGCGTGCCCGACGACGGCACATTTGTATTGAAAGTCCATTCGCTCACGTACGAGGGTGGCAACCCATTCTTTTATCGACTGTCGATCCAGGTAGCACAACCCGATGCCGTCATCGCGCGCCTGCCCGCCACACGCTCAGTATGCAGTTTTTCCTGGCCGCCAATGGGTGGAATCCCGAAGGCCAGTGGGGCAGATAGCGCCACGCAATTGGAACACGAACCGAACAACGATCGCACGCACGCGGAAGCGATTCAACTTCCGTGCAGCATTCGTGGTGCTTTTGCACAAGCTGCGGACGTCGATGTGTTTGATTTTAACGCTAAAAAAGGTGAGGTGTGGTGGGTCGAAGTTGCGTCTGAACGGCTGGGTGTTCCCACCGATCCGGCCATTCTCGTAGAAAGGGTGACAGGAGAAGGTACCGAAGAAAAGGTCGCCGATCTGGTCGAATTATCGGATATTCCCAGTCCAATAAAGCCATCGAGTAATGGATATTCCTATGACGGCCCTCCCTACGATGCAGGATCGACCGACGTCTTGGGGAAGGTTGAGATTCCGGAGACGGGGCGGTATCGCTTGTCATTGCGGGACCTTCTGGGGGGCACACGCAACGACCCAGGTAACGTTTACCACTTGGTAATCCGTCAAGCGGAACCCGATTTTGCCCTCGTTGCTTGGGGGTTGCATATGGAACTCCGCAATGGCGATCGCGCGGCACTATCAAAACCGTTGACACTCCGACGTGGTGCCACGATCGCATTGGAGGTAGTCGCCGTACGGCGCGACGGATTCGACGACGAAATTGAGTTGTTCATGGACGGATTGCCGTCGGGCGTGACGGCGACCGGACTGAAAATCGGAAAAGGGAAGTCGCGAGGAATTCTCCTCTTAACCGCATCCGACGATGCACCCAGCGGCTGGAGTCACGCAAATTTCTTTGGGCGTGCCACAATCGCTGGGACGGTGGCCGTTCGTCCATGCCGAGTGGCGTCGATGGCGTGGCCGGTAGTGGACGCCTGGCACGAGATTCCCTATCCACGCCTCCTGGCGGATGTGCCTGTATCGGTCCGTGATGAGGAAGCAGCGCCGCTATCGCTTGTCGCCGGTCAGCCCCCGGCAGGACAAACGGTTTGGACAGCGAAAGTGGGAGAAACCTTGACGATTCCACTGGTGCATCGTCGCCGTGCGGAATTTTCCGGCGCGACCATGCAACTGAAAGTATTCGGCGACGGCTTCCAACAATCTCCCCGCTTCGAAATCCCGCTTACCGCAGAAGGGTCAGAAGCGAAACTTGATCTGGCAAAGCTCAATGTCGCTCCAGGCGATTACCGGGTCGCATTTTATGGTAGTGCCGTGGCCCGCTATCGCCAGAACGTTGCGGCTCTCACCGCGGCAGAACTCGCGAAGCAGGAGGCAGAAGCGGCCGTGCAGGCTCGGAAGGTGGAAGTTAAGGAAAAGGAGGAATTGGCACGGGTTGCACCAGCGGAAGCAAAGCAAGCTGCCGAATCCTTGGTCGCCCAGGCCGTAGAACAAGAACGGGCCGCAGCCGTAAACCTGGAACAAGCCACGAAGCGATTGCAGGAAGCAACCGAGATGTCGCAGCCGAAAGATATTGTTGATATCATTTGTTCAGAACCTATCACGATTCGCGTTACGCCGGCGGAGTCCACATGAGTACGTTTCAGAGACCTTCGGTCGGGCCCTGCCCTGGTCCGTTGATGCGTCGCGAATTCTTGCGGGTAGGATTGGCTGGACTTACGAGTCTTAGCTTGCCCGGCATTTTCCGACTTCGCGCGGAGAGTCCACTTTCCGAACAACGCGAACGGACAGCCGTAATTATGGTCTGGCTGCCGGGTGGATTGTCGCACATCGACTGCTATGATCCGAAGCCCGATGCGCCGAGCGAATACCGGGGACCGTTCAAGACGATTTCGACTGCGCTGCCGGGCACCTGCTTTACCGAACTCTTGCCCTTACAAGCCAAGATCGCCCACAAGTTTACGCTCGTCCGTTCGATGCACCAGGAAGCGGGTGGACATCCGGCTGGTACGATGCAGCTGTTGTCGGGGGACCCCGACACTCGCGATAAGCCGAAACCGCGACTGCCCGATTGGATGACCGTCGCGAACTATTTGCGATCTCAGCAAGGTGGTCGCACCAATCCCTTGCCGCACTATATTGGCATCAATCCGCCTCTGGAATACAACGGACCCGCCTACTTAGGCGACGCCTACCATCCGTTCACGATTTTGGGTGATCCCAACCAGCCCAATTTTGCGGTTCCAAACATCGGTGTGTCGAACCCACAAGAGATTCAACGTCTGGATCGGAAAGTAAATTTACGAAAGCAATTCGATCGGCTCGATCGCTCGTTCGACCAACTTGGGGAATTGGCGGCACTCGATCAATTTGAAACACAGGCAATGACCCTATTGACCGATCCTGGTACGAAAGCTGCGTTCGATCTCAGTCAAGAGAATGACGCAACTCGCGATCGTTATGGTCGAAATACGTGGGGACAACAGTTGTTGATGGCTCGCCGGTTGGTCGAAGCGGGGGTCGACGTCGTGACGACTTCCCTCAACGGTCCTCTGTGCGGCCGTGTCCAAAACTGGGATGACCATGCCGTAAACCATCATGTTTTTGACGCGCTGAGGTTTCGAGCGCCTGCATACGACCAAGCGGTTTCTGCGCTCATCGAGGATATCTTTGAGCGGGGTCTCGATAAGCGTGTGCTCGTAGTGGTGACAGGTGAGTTCGGTCGCACACCGAAGATCGAGTATTCCGCGAGCACCGGAGCCGGAGACGCAAGCGCGCCGGCGGGTACGATACAGCCGGGGCG
>JAQCHP010000104.1 GCA_027619595.1 Planctomycetota bacterium | reverse complement strand
CGACAGCTTCCGTTCGGACAGCTTCGAAGTAGGGGAGGGTGGCACTGCCGGCTCGATTGCCGACGCGACGGGAGCATTTCGCTGAGCAGCAGCGTTGGACTGTCCAGGGCCAAATAAGATCCGCCAGTTCGCAGGCTTTCTCACGGCGGTCATGAGACAGCAGGTGACGGCCAGCCCGACGATGAGCAGCATCAGACGCAGCTTATCGGAAGACCTTGCGGATACGGTTGTCGGCCGGCCTGCGAAGTGCACCACCATTTTCCTTCCGTTTTTGGCAACGTTTCCACGGCGAGCCGATCATCCATTATTCGGACGAGCATTAACGGACTCGACTCTTACCTTACCAGACCGGCGCGGTCTTCCTAAGTCCTGGATTTGCGTTATCGTTTTGGTTCAGGAACTTGCTTGCCCGCGGTGCGGGACCACGGTAAGTTTAAGGAGTCGACATGGATTGGAAGTCCCCAGCAAGAGCGTGGAGTCCGGAACCTCTACGGTCAACTGCCCGTGTCGACCCCTTCGGTGTTAGTCGTCTTGTCCCGTACACCGCGGAAGAGGCAGCGTCGTGAAACGATTCTCGTGCATCCAGCGCACAGGCTGTGTATTCGTTTGCCAAACCGGCCCGCTGACGCGTTTCGGCTGCGTGGCCCTATTTGTCGCTTGGCTCGTGGTAGGACAGCCTACCGTCGAAATCGGGCAGGCGCGTGAGCCAGTCGCGGAGTTCTTGGCAACGCTTCAGGCACGCGGCGAATTTACGCTTGCCGAACGGTATTTGGACCAGCTGTCCACTTCGTACCAATTGCTGACGCCAGGGGAGCGGGAAGAGTTGGGGTACTTTCGTGGAGTACTGTTATTGTCGCAGGCGGAACGAGAATCACGCTCGGCGCGGCAGCGAGAACTGGCCCAGCAGGCGACGGAGGCTTTGCAGGACTTTATCCGCCTCCAACCACAACACGAACTAGCGGGATCTGCCCATATTCGTTGGGGGGAACTCGAACTGTGGCAGGCGCGGCAATCGCTGCGCCAAAATGGAACCGAAGAATCGGTGAGAAAGGCCCAAGCGGCCCAAAAAATCCTGGCGGCTCAGCAGCACTTTATCGCGGGGCAACAGCTTGTGAAACAACAGATCAAGGCGTTACCACCGGGTATCCATCCACAACGCAATCCCCTGCAATTCAAGCTTCGACGACGGTGGGAAGCGGAGTATTTGAAATCGCTCATGTCGCAAGCAATCGCGGAACTGGAGGTTTCCGATTTAGCCATCGATTCGGAGGAGCGTGAGCGACGTCTTGACGACGCGTTGACTCAGTTTCAAACGATCTCCACCAAATACCGCTTGCGACTCGAAGCGGCTGCTGCGAGATGGTATATCGCGCAATGCCACTTGCGTAGGAAGGAGTCGCCCCAAGCGTTAGGTTATTTGACGGAATTGTTGGAAGCACGTTCGACGAATCCCGGTGTATTGCAATTGCAGACGCGAGCGTTGGCGTTGGCCATGGACCTTTGGATGCAGCAAGATCCTCCCGCTTCGATCACAATGATTCGCTACGGTGAAGCATGGCTAACGGCCGTTGGCAAGAACCTGTCGGCCGAACCGGAATCGCTTCAGATCCAATTGCGGCTTGCACAAGCCTATCATGCCGAATCGCAAAACCTTTCGGAGGGCGATGCGTCAGATCGAGAAACGCTGCGTCTGCGTGTACAGGCTCGACGTTGGGCGCAGCGCGTAGCTCAAAGTTCGGGGCCGCACCAGTCTGCTGCTGAGGAATTAACGCGGCAATTGGGGGCGGAAGCGACGCCAGTTAAGGAATTGTCGGCGGCCGATCTGGAGTGGAAAGAACCTCAGACTGCAGAGGAGTCGTTGCAGTATGCACGGCTATGGTTATCTCAGTTGGAAGAACTTTCAAAGAAGGAAGCCCTGAAATCGGGACCGACGGTGTCGCACTCCGGCGTGACAGCCGACGATGATTCAACAGATGCGGAGACATCTAAGGAATCGCTGCAGCAGTCGCGAAAAATCGTGTCGGAATTCAGTCGACGAGCCTTACAGCGGGCCCACGTGTTATCCTCGGATCCGAAGATTCGACAGGAAGCACGCGCCCTCCGAGCGTTTTGGGAACTCCGCGAGGGGAATGCGCTGGAAGCGGCCATTTTGTCGACGTATGTGATGCGTTCACATCCTGATACGCAATCAGCTCGCGACTGTGGTCCCATTGCGTTATCGGCGTGGACGCTGTCGCATCAAGAAGCAAACGCTGCGGCAAAGCCGGTGGTGGAAGCTCATTTGACGGTCGCAGCAGAGTTTCTAGCGAAGAACTGGTCGGGGCAAGGTGTGGCCAATCGTGCGACGTTGGTTGTGGCAAAGCTGCGGGTTAACCAAGGGAAATACGAGGAAGCTGAATCATGGATCGACCGACTTCCGGCTGAATCGGCGTCTCGTCGCGCGGCTCGACTTTTTTTGGGACAGGTGATGTTGGATCATTACCAAAAGTCACCGGCGGACACCAGAAGCGATCAACTGTTGCAGCGTGGGTTAGTGGTTCTGCAAGAAGCCTGGAACGAATTGCACAGCCAACCGGTGAGTATCGACACAATTCGTACCGCCCTGCTAATCGCCTCCGCACGACAGGATGCTGATCCCGAGGCGGTGGAGTCACTCTTGCGGGACCCCGTGCATGGTCCCCTAACGTTGTTGGAGCAGCGCCACCCAATTTTGATGCAGAACACGTCCTTGTCGAATGCAACGTATCAACTTGCATTGCGCGAAGCCGTGCATCGGCTCCGTTCCGGCACCCCGAATCCCGAAAATGTGCAGCATTGTATCACGCTCCTCAACGACATTTTAGCCTTGCCAGCCGACTCGCCCCACGATGCGGAATCACGGATTCCGCTGTACGCCTCGCTAGCCCATGACGCGGGGGCCCTGATGGCACACGTTACGCCGCAGCAGAAGGCCGACTTAGGCAAGGCACTGCTGGAGGCGTTTCGTGGGTTTGTATCGGAATCACAGGACCCGCAACAACTAGCCTGGATATCTGCCGCATTGCATCAACTGGTGGCACCGCTTCGAGATGTCACGACAGACGGATCGGACTCCGTGTTGACAACGCCTGATATCGTGAAGGATATCCTTTTGCTGGCCGTCGCGACCGATGAAATTCTCGTGAAAAGCTTCGAAGATGCGTCGGTGGACGATCCAGCCCGCAATGTTCCACGTCTTCAGGCGGGGCAACGCTTAGCTGGTGCCTATGTGGAATTGCATCGTTACGAGGACGCAATTCGCACCTACGGCAGCTTATTGAAATCGGCTCCTCAATTCATCAATCTGCAAGTCCTGGCGGCCAAGACGTACCAAGAATGGGGAGACTCCGGTGCGACGGACCGCTATCGAGAAGCGATGGAAGGGGGGCTTCCCGATGCGTCTGGAAAGCCGACGCTGTGGGGTTGGGCATTGATCGCCGCGACAACTTCCAGGAGCGATCAACATCAAGACGTGATGCTGGAAGCTCGGATCCATCTGTCGGAATGCCGATTGGCGGCGGCTCGCACCAAGAGAGGTGATGATCGCCTGACGTTATTACGCGCCGCGAAACGAGACGTGCGTATGACCCCGCTACTCGTGCCGGCTGCGGCGCAAGCACCCTGGCGGAGTCGTTACGACCAGCTACTGCGTGAGATTCAGAAAGAACTTGGTGAGGTCGTCTCGGGGTTGCCCACCGGTACAACGCCGACGGCGCATGCAGGCCGGGCTAAGTAGAGGAGAGGTGCGATGTTTCAATCTATGCGGCGCGCAGAACGATTCAACCCAGAACGATTCAACCCAGTACAACTCAGCGCCGCACGATTCGGTGCAATACTGTGGGTGATGCTGATTGTCAGCGTAGCGCAAGGGCAAGGTACAAAAGACACCATTTTTTTGGTCAACGGCGAATCGCCAACGCTCGCGACGATTCAGGAGGTCCATTCACTCTATTTGGTGGTGGGGCAGCGTGGAAAGTCGGAGAAAATCGAAAGGAACAAGATCGACCGCATTCAGTGGGCCGGGGAACCGGTGGAACTCAAGAACGCTCGTGAGGCAGTGTCACGGCGTGAATGGTCGGCTGCAAGAGAGCAATTGAAGGGCGTTAAGGGTGACGCCGTGGACAAGTTCTCCGCCGCCATTCGAGTCGATGTTCAGTACTTCGATTGTCTTATCGATGCGCAACTGGCCTTGTCTGGGAAAGGAGACCTCGACGCGGCCCGCACAAGGCTATTTGAATTCGGTAAGGAGAACCGCGAGTCGATTCAATTTCTGCCGGCGGTGGAACTCCTGGCGGAATTGGAATGGGCCCGTGGAGACGGCAATGCGGCGGTCCGTTTTTATGATCAATGGGAAAAGACGCCTTGGCCGGAATTTCAAGCCCTAGCCCTCACACGCCAGGCGCGTATCCTTTATGCCATGCAGAAACCGTCGGAAGCATTAATTCGCTGGAAATCGCTGTCGGAGCGAGATGGTGTCGATCCATTTCAGCGGGCCCTCGCGGCCACCGGGATCACGTTGTGCGAAATGGCGGCGGGAAATGCTACCGTCGAGCAAGTCCAACAAATCGAGCAAAAAATTCGCGACACCGACTCCGACCAAGAGGCAGTGTTGAGCGGAATGTACCTTTGCTTAGGCTATGCCCATGTCCTGCAGAAACAACCGACAGATGCATTGTTGGCGTTCCTGCATGTTGATACGCTCTTTGAGGACCGAGTTACGGACCATGCCGAAGCGTTGGCTCAGCTGCTGCCCTTATGGGAAGAACAGGGTCGCCAAGATCGTGTGCGTGAAGTACAGTCCCGCTTGCAAGAACAATACGGTGGCACCTACTGGGTGCGTCACGCGGCGTCGGGATTGGTGGATCGTTGAAATTCGTATATTCCTAATGAGTGTTACAAATGTCGGCGAACTGTAACAGGTGGTGGGAGTTGGTCCTGGCCCTAGGCCAATTCGGATTGTCAGATGCCGTACAATATTTTTCGTCGGAAATTGGATGCTTTGCTTGGTTTTGCGTAGGACCACGCCAGAGGAACCTCCTAAAATCACTGAATTCGCGGTAGGGGATGGATACACATGAGGCAGTTCGTTCACAATCGAATCTCCGACGAGTTGGTGCGTCGAGTGGCCATGGTCCTCGTCATACTCTTTCTCTTTGCGGTGGCGGGGTTAGGTACCTACGCGACGGTCGTGCGAGCACAACCAGCGGAACCGGCTCCGGCCGCTGCTGCACCGGACTCCACGGCAACTCCTTCGCCCGCTGCCAGTGAGAACTACTTGACCTGGTCCATTCGGTCTCTGGGTTGGACGTATTCGCTTGCCTTTCTCTTCATTTCCTTCAATCTTATTGCGCTCGTAGCGATGATGATTCTGGCATTGCGGCGAGAAAACATCTGTCCTGGCGACCTTGCCGACGAGTTCACGGCCCATTTGGATCAACAGCAGGTTCAGACGGCCTATGACCTCGCGCGCAACGACGAATCGTTTCTCGGGCAGGTACTTGCGGCTGGATTGGTGAAGGTGTCCGGTGAGGGGTACGATGAAGCGATCAAGGCCATGCACGAAGTGGGCGAAGCTGAGGTCATGAAGCTGGAGCACCGCTTGAGTTACATCGCGCTGATCGGAAAAATTAGTCCGATGGTGGGACTCTTGGGTACGGTCCACGGGATGGTGATGGCGTTCCAGGTTATCGCGACATCCAATTCCACGCCGGAACCTGCCAAGCTTGCGGACGGTATTGCTACTGCGCTGATGACCACATTGGTCGGTCTAATGATTGCCATTCCCGCGGTTTCTGTGCATGATATGTTTCGCAATCGAATCACTCGACTGGTCATGGAAGTAGGCAGCCGTAGCGAGGAATTGATGGTTCGTTTCCGTACTCGAAACGGCTCGGCGAAGTCCTAGTTGTTGGTGGTCGCTCGTTGTGGGCGATTGGTGCTAGTCCCGGCCGGGGCAAGAACGGAGTGAGGTGATCATGCGGTTTCGATCGCCAGAAATACCTGATGCAGAAGTCGACTGGACCCCCATGATCGACGTGACGTTTCAATTGATCTCCTTTTTTATGTTTGTGATCAATTTTACGGTTGCAGAAGTCGATCAGCGCGTTCAGCTCCCCTCCAGCCCGCTTGCCAAACCGTCGGAAGAAGTTTGGGAATTTCCGATATTCTTACATCTCACTACATCCGGTACCGTTGTCGCTGGCGGTGCAGAGCTGGCGCTCGACGAAGTAAAACGGTTTTTGCTTCGAGAAACGGAATTGTTACGATATCAGGACAAATCTCCCGATCAAGCCAACGTAATCATTCGCGCTGATTCGGCGACGCCCATGGAATTGGTGCAGCAGTTAATTCAAACTTGTCGCGATGCGAAGTTGGAGAATTTTCATTTGCGGGCCAAAGAAGAAAAAAGCACGCGTGGCAACAGTCCATTGGGGCAGTAATGTTCCAACGCAATGATCCCTCGGCACGATAGGGTACGGTCGTTATGAGATTTCAACGGAGATTCGGTCAACAACATGCGACCGATATTGACATGACACCGATGATTGACGTCGTATTCCAGTTGCAGATTTTCTTTATCTTGACCTTCAAGATTGTGGCGCCGGAGGGTGACTTTAATATCAAGATGCCGCTGGCGGGGCCGAGCGTCTCGACGCCGATCGATCAAGATTTGCCACCATTGCGTTTGCGTATGGAAGCGGACGCTGCGGGTCAGTTGGCCGGAATGGCATTGAACCAAACACCATTTGAATCGTTCGATGCGTTGCATCAGCACGTGGTCGGCTTGATTGGCAACGATCGCGGTCCGGATAGCTTTCAAGAGTCGGCGCAGCTGGAATTGGACTTTGACCCGCAACTGCACTACCGTTTTGTCATTGATGCGATCACGGCCGTATCGGGCGTTTTGACAGAGGACGGTCAGATCGTCAAGCTGATCGAAAAGATCAAATTTGCTCCACCACGCGGCAGTCCGTAAGTTGTTTTCGAGGCGCCCAGCGCTGGTGTCTTTTCAGGCGCCCAATGACATCGGGTTAAAGTCCCTCGGACGCCTGGATGAGGGGCGTCCGATCCGCCGCGCTGTCAAGTAATACCGTCGTGTGCGTAATCGCAAAGGCCCTTGGCATATGGCGAAAGCCATTGCCAGGGGAGTCCGAATGACCAACGCATGGCTCCTCGGACTGGGGCTACTTAGCTTGAAGACTCTCTGGGCTACCCTTGCCAGAATTCGTTGAACCGCCGTTTGCGGACCCGCATGTACGGTGGTGTTGGGAGGGTCACTGGCGAAGATTGTCCTTACTCGATTCTGCTTTGTTGCGGCCTTCGAGATTCGCCAAATTGTAGTTGAATATCAATCGATCAAGGTTCTCATTCTTGATTTTATACCACAAGCTATCCTGTTCATTGAACGGATCGTCCTTCTTGCGAACGATCCTGGACAATTGCGTTGTGCGTGTGTTACGGTCGACCGCCGGTTTGACGTCTCCAAACGTTTCAATAGTTGACAACATAAGCCGGTGACGTCCTTCTGCGCCGATTGCAGCCAGACCATTGTGTGCTTCTTGCCAGTGGTCGCCAGTAGAGTTGAAGTAGTATTGCGCAAATCTTCCGTTATTGACCTCGGCATCGAGTTGCTCGATCGCAAGGATATGCTTCTCAGCCACGGTCATAGCATGCCAGCCACTTTTCTCGACGACATCCAACGGATCACGAATAAGGTCATAGTATCGATGAAATCGGTAGAGCGATTGGGTTGCTCCGCGGGATACATATTCGTTGCTGTGATCCAGAAAACGCTGGAACATCGCCAAGTCTTCCTGATTGCGATGTGCGCCGAGTATTGGCAATGCTTCTCCCAGTACATGTTCCATTGGGAATTCAAGTGGTTCCTTGCTCGCATCCTCGATGATGGTCAGAAGAAGTTTGCGAGGCACTGCAACGGACTCCGTATTAAACGCCTCAAGAATGCGCCAGGCTGGGCTAAAGCGAACTGAGAACAATTCATCGCTGAGCAAGTACTTAATCGCGCGGTCACGATTGATTTTTAAGAGAATCAGCGGAATACTGTCGCAGACTTCGAAGCTCGTGTCGGCCGGTCACATGTGGGCGACCAGTACGAAAAATTCATCCTGATACGACTCTACAATGCGATCACCAGCGATTGCTCGCTGAATGCCCATCAATGCGTAGCTTCGCACGTACTCCTCTTTGTCGGTAAGCGCACGGCGTAGATCAGGCAGTGAATCTGCCGCAGCAATTGATCCGATGACAAGCGCGGTGCTCTGCCTAATCACGTCGCTCTCGGAATGAAGGTATGGCGCAAGCAGAGCTGCTGCTTCTTTCGGCGGTGCGGCGTCCTGACCAAAGATTTCGCAGAGGCGGCTGATCGGGACGTCGGGTATTGTTGAATTCTCATGTTTCGTCAATAAAGTCAGGCGTTCCTTCAATGAAGGGTCTCGCAGAATCTCTAGGGCGCGAGGATATGCTTCGTTTCCTAGTTTCGCCAGTATCCGCAGCTCAGTCCACGCATCACGCGATGACTTTGCTTCGAAAACGAAGTAGTCAACGAGTTGGGCTATTTTCGTTGATGAGCCGGTAAGCGATGTCGCAGCTTCGTCTACGTACTTGTGAAAATCATCAAGATCGGGCATCGCGTCAGGGTTGCGAACAACGTCCCAAAATGAGTTGATCCTCTGCCGCTTTGATCTGGACCAGAAGAAAAAAACTGCAGCACCAACCACGATGAGGAAAGTAAAGATTGCGGTGGCCGTTTTCATCATGCGCAGAGCCTTTTCGGTTTCAAAAGCATAACGATTGAGATAACGGGGGGCGAGGAGAGGAGCTTGACCTCAGGATCGACCGCGGCGAACCCCGCCGTTCACCGACATGTTATCCGATGTGACAATCTTCGCTGAAGGAAACGTCGTGTTTCCACGGGCTAACAACGTAACCGGCGACAAAAATCGCAACCGAGATGGCGAGCATCACGGTTGAAACCACTGTCACCAAGGAATATTTTCGGCGTGCCATAGGATGGGCCGCATAGCTTGTTTTTATACTGATCCGCATAATAACTAATGTACTGCACAGGTGCAGCATATCACGCCAAGGCGGATGCAGCGTAAGTGCAGCTATATCAATGCATTATGTCGATTGCAAGCCTTTGAAGGGGTGATATGGGGTTTTCGCCTATTTCCCACCGGCTGGCATCTCAGCGGCTCGAGAGAAATCACCTGCGATTGGGTATTCGGATCGCTGGGATTTAGCGATACCTATCACCTCGTGTTTGTGTGGCAAAGGGCGGTACTCTAAAAGTTGGCCTCAAAACGTATACCGACAACGAGCGCGTCGCGCTGCGTACCGCTGGGGCGGACAATGTACTGAAGGTCTGGCTGGATATTGAGCCCATCTTTTATACGAGCCTTATAGAAAACCTCGATGGCATTTTCGTAGGTCTGTCCGGTCAGATTGTCCAAATCTGGGCTAAACTCAATCACTGATAGCCCTACTCCAATCGTATCTTCGTTTCGGCGGGGGAGCAGGCCTCGATAGACCAATCCGCCTCCGTAGTTGAGGTCCACCTGATTACGATCTTGGGGCGCCCAGCTGAATTGAAGAAAGGTGCCGAGACCTTGGTCTGGGTCCTCGCACTCCGTGAGAAGCATTCGATCCAAGGTGGCGTAGAAGCCATAGTTGCCCTCGAAGACGCCGGCTCCATCGACGGTAAGTGTATCACTGTTGGTGTACCAGCCGCCGATACGAAGCAGAGTGAGCGGCGCGTCCTTGCACTCGGCGCATGGCTGGTAGTCCGCTTGGCCGATGAAAAACATACCGCGGCTGGCCGTCGTCGTCCACCACTGTGCGTAATCACGACCGTGGTCGTACATTCCACCGCCGAGGCGCAGTTTATTGGTTGGCTGATAAAGCGTAGAAACACCGAGGGTCTGGTAAGGCCAGGTCGGTAGCGGAATATTGGCTAGTGTGACGAAAGAAGCATTAATGAAATCCCCGCCCAAGTCAGCAAATGCGAAATTCTCGTTCGCGTCCTGCCGGCCCAACTTGACCGACAATTCTTCGCTAAAGGTATGCTGGTACCAATACTCGGCCATTTGCGTTACGTTTTGATCGAGGCCCGTATCAATATTGCTGTAATATTGCCCATCGCCAACAAAGCTTTGCGTTAACGTTTGACCGTGGCTTTGCTGCGCGTACGCAAAAAATTCACCGCCTTCCCACCAACATGCCTTACCGGTGTCCAGGCTTAGGGTTAGGTCGAAGTTTCCTCGATAGCGGGTGGCGTTCTTGGTGCTGATTCCGCCGCGAGTGTTATTGAACACCTCGCCCGTGTAGAGGTACTGTGCCGTCACTGGCCCCGCCTGGTGCCAGCGCTCTTCCAGAAGGGTAGCTGGTGTTTCTTCTTCTTCATCCTCCCCCTCCTCCTCCTCATCATCCTCTTCCTGCTCTTCCGTTTCGTTGTCCTTTTCGTCTGTTCCTTCGTTCCCCTTGTCCTCTCGTTCGACGGCACCGACCTCCGCTTCCGGGATCACCGCGCTCGCAGAGGTGTTTCCTTTCACCGTGGAATTCGTTGCCTGTGTGCGATAGGAAGCCGGCACGGCCACGTACGGCGAACTCGTGCGATTCGCGATGGGAGTCAGCGGCTCCATTTGTGCCGATAAACCTGACGGCGACGATTTTGAAGCGGCCCTCAGGCCTGAGGGAGGTTGAGCCGGGATGGAATCAGCTGCCATGTTCGGCGCGCTGAATGACATGATAAAGAGGAATGTTAGGGTAATCCTACCGTTAGATTCCATTTGCAATCCTCTGTTTACCCTGTTCAGGCAGCATCCCCCACCTTCATCTGGCATCGGTACGCAGCAGCACCGCCATGATTCGCAGACCGAATCCTGAGAGCCGCAACGAATCTTTTGATGGTAGCGTGGGTGTAGTTGTACTCAGGGAACCCAAATCCACCCGTTGAACCCCAATCTTCAGACTACTATTTGGGTGCCGCTGACAGCTGTCGAACGCCACTTTGACAGCGAAAGTTGCAGTAACATACGTCTTGGAGAATCGAGTCCGATGTCGCTGCGTTATCAAATCGCCGGTTAGCTCATCATGCTGTCCATTGCGCTGGTCGCGCGAATTCGTCTGCCCCACGTGATGCCTGCGGCCTTAGCAAACATCTAACTAAATAGTCGCAAGAGGCTGGTATTGCAGCGTTTGCGCGTCACGATAGACCGGTTTGCGTACCCGGCGGCATCTGGACTGCTCGAATACTCAATATCGTTCGGACCTTCCGAGGTGTCCCAGCAGGACGACGCTCAACTACTCATGAATCGCGGCGAAGCGGCACTCGCTACCGCACAACGTCAAGGCATCGGGCTGTTCTTCGCGACCGACCCACTCCGCACCTGGGATCTGGAGGGCGCGTAAAACGGAAGATTTGACAACAGACTGTTGAGTGCCGACAATTCTCGGTCACAGCTACATTGTGCCCTCAAAGAGCCAACGTCCGTCTCTATGTGTGGAGTCACGGCCCGGAACTAACTTACCGCGACGGGTGCAACGGCATTGCCGGACGATGAGCTGGATGAGGGGAAGCTTTTCTTGTCGCCGAGTGCTCGAAGAAACGCGCCGTGCGATTGCGCGCATGATATCGAGTAGCCAAGAGCATTGACTCTTGGCGATGTCGCGTCTGGCTGCTGCTCCAAAGTGCGACTAAGGTCATCGCTACCGCGCCAAAAAATACCAATCGCTTGCAGAAAAGGCTCATCGTCTTGAAACAACTTCCGGAGACAGACGGAGTGAAAGTGCATCTTCCACCCTGATTGCCGACATCTTTCTTGTCAAGCTGGAATTTGCATGTTTTTGACAGGCTTCCATGAGCCATAAGCTGGGAGGAACTCATAATTCCGATAAAAACCGCCCGTCGGTGCGTGCCCGTTACCGCCCGACCCGTTGCGCACCCCGTTTGCTTTGAGGATCCGAACCCAACGACGCTGTAATCCCCAAGGGGTCTGTTAAACGGAGAACGCGAGATTGGGCCAAGGGCGGGGTTCCGCGGCGCTCGCCGGATGAAAACGGTGAACTCTCGCTTCGAGTTTCTGTGGACGTAAGCCGTTACGGCACTGGCGGAAAAGACGAAACGCCGGGAGCGGAAACTCTCGGCGTTTTGAGTAAACCCGTCGGTCGGCGTCCTGGTTATTGTGCAATTCGAGGTCTCGCGTGAAGGCTGTATACGATGTCCGTTCGTCGGATAACGATCGCGACAACCGAGTCTGGCGATTGATTTTCCATTGTTAAAAACGACGACCCCGCGACTTCGGTTCATCGCATGGTGCCGCATCGCATGGTTCGTACTGTTATTGATCGAAATGTTCAGCCAGCCGTTGTACTGCCTGCGCTCCCATCGTGGGGTGTCGCGAAAGCTAAACGTAGCGATTTGCAAGTTGTGTCTTCGGTTCGTCCGAGCGTATGAGCGCATCACCGAAATGAATTGCATCGCAAGTCACCCAGTTGCAAAATGCATTTGGGAGCATCAATCTTGGCGATTGCCAAATTGGAATCCGTGCGTCGTTAAGGGTTGGGACGGTAGTGCGCGACCGCGTAATCCAGCATCCGCCCGATAACCACTGAGGTAACGTAGCCGCCGCCATACAGGCCACAACTTGAATCCGGACGTGATCGGCGGCTCACGTTCACCGATTAGTTATCCGACAAATCTCGTGCTTTTCGTCGCGTGCAAGCCGACGAAGCGAGTTCTTGCATGACCGATTGGCCAACATCGCCGTTCATAGGCGAAGCGTGGGTGCATATACACAAATAACCACTGGTGAAATAAAGATGAATTGCGTCATCGAGAGTCCAAGAGCAAGGATTAGCGAATTGCACCCGAACACTTTGTGACTGCGGTTGCTTCGGACGTGCAGTGTCGCTGCCACTAAAAATCCAACCGCTACAGCGGCGATGATGATGCAGTACGTGATAGAGACCCACGCTGGTATGGTTGTGGTGCCCAGCAGCAGCGGCACGACAACCGCTGCAGTAAATACAAGTGCCGCGACGTGCGCGCGAAAAAGTCGCAGGCCAGCATTCGGCGTGCTCGACGTCGTTGTGGTTGTTGAAGGGGATTCAGTGTTCATGGCAAGCTCCAAAGTTCGCGACTAGAGGGCAAGTCAGGTGCGCGTGTCGGATAACTTATTTTTATACTGATCCGTATATAGAATCTATTTGCCGCACATGGTTGGATTATAACGAACGCATGTCCGCGGATGGGATCCAGGAGGGTATGCGTTGACGAAAAATTATTTCGAGGACATGGTGTCGATTTTTGACTTTCTCGGTGACTTGGAGGATCCGCGAGGTCCGATCCATCGGTATCAATCGTTGAGCGACTTGATTGTCATCTGCGAGGTTATCGCGGCCGCCGATGGTCCGAAGTCGATTGGGGGTCGGCGGGACACCTGAAATCCGCGACATAGGGGTATTCGAAATGTATGCGTGAGATATTGTTAGATTTTTGACGGGGCAGTAGCAATCCGCACGTTATTGCAAGTTATCGGACGTTTCGACGAACCGTGCGCGCCTTCGTCGTGTTCCGATCACGCGTGAGTGGCGTACCCAAGTCTGTCACCGCCAAGGCCGATAGCAACTCTTCCGACTTTGCCTCGTCCGTCATCACCGCATCGACGAGTTTCGCGCGCAGGGGACGCGCGATTGACTTTGATGGCAATGACTTGGCTGCGACGGGTGTGGTCGATGCGCTGTCACCCGTCCAATTCGAATAGATGAGTCCGATATCGGCACCATCGACGATTCCATCCTTATTGAGGTCGCCCGCACCCGTTCCTCCCCAATTGCCAAAGAGGATCCCCGCGTCAGCCTCAGCCACCAAGCCATCGGAATTTAAATCGCCGACCAGTGACGCTTCGGGTCGAAGCACCCAGAGTTCATGGCCGTGCACACCGTCATCGGCACTAAAAAAGAGTGCGCCACCCACGTTCGTCAGTTCACGCAGATGCGAATCAAAACTCCCGCTAAAGAGATTCTTGACGCGGACGGTACCCGCCTCGCTGACGTGGCCACCCGCGATTATTATGTTACCAAATAGGAATGTAACATTGGGCGGGGTCAAATCGTCCCGGTTGTTTTTCCAAGAGAGTTGAAATGAACCACAAAGTTGTTTCAGAAAACGAGTGGATTGAAGCCCGAAAAGAACTGCTGGTAAAGGAAAAGGAACATTCCAGACTTCGTGACGAAATCACGCGACTGCGGCAGCAATTGCCCTGGCACCGGGTGGAAACGGACTACGTGTTTGAATCATCCGATGGCACGTGCCGGTTGTCCGAACTGTTTGGAGCAAACAGCCAGTTGATCACCTATCATTTCATGTTTGGCCCGGACTGGCCTGAAGGTTGCAAAATCTGTTCGATGTTGGGAGATCATTACGACCCGCTGGTGGTTCATCTCCAGGCCCGCGACGTTTCGCTGGTTACGGTTTCGAGGGCTCCGGTTGAAAAGCTTGAGGAATTCAGAAAGCGAATGGGATGGAGTTTTCCATGGGTCTCATCACTGAACAATCAGTTCAATCGTGACTTCGGCGTCACTTTCACGCAGGAAGAGCTGGATGCCAGTCGGATGAATTACAACTACAAAATCGGCAAATTTCCGACGACGGAATGCCCCGGCATCAGCTGTTTTTTCAAAAACAGCCAGGGCGAAGTCTTCCACACTTACTCGGCGTACGCACGCGGGTTGGAAAACCTGTTGGGTATCTACAGTTTTCTGGACCTGGTTGCCAAGGGGCGGGAAGAAGACGGACTGCCGTATGGAATGCATTGGGTTCGTCATCATGACCGTTATGCCGATGATTCGTTTGTGGACCCCTATGTAAAACTTGTGACGTGAGAGTTGCTGTGGAAATCGTGTCACGAAAACGGGCCTGTTACAATCACGACATCATGTTAAAGTACAACCGTTTGATAAACGCAAGAGATTGGGACCGGGCCGAAGACATCGTTACGCTCACACCTTGCCCTTCAAGCTTCTTGGCAGGCTGACGCTCAAACTCTGACTGACGCCGCTCCTTCGCCACCCAGCCAAAGAAGCAGCCACAAGCGTTATGAAAACGAGATAGCTTCGAAGGCTAAAACGACGCCAGCTTCGAGGAGATGGAGTGGGCTTGGCGAGAGGTTTTGCATCGAGCGTCACTTAAAAAGTCCCCTCTCCTGCTCGATGGTGCTTTGATTTTCACTTTGACAACCTACGCCTTGGTTATGGTCACTATTTTATCATAACCAATTAAGCCACAGAAAAAGCGGTAGGGGAGCCCGAAAAACCGAGGCCAGTCCTGGGGCTGACGACACTTTCTTGACGACCCAGGACACGCCCTCCTGTGCCATTTCGGGACTGGCCGATCAGGAGCGGTTGTGGTCAATTGGAGGGTACAGTCCGCGGCCCGCAGACCTCCGTTTCCCAGCACGCTCCGCGATTACAGCCGCAGACTCCCAGAGAGGCTAAAGGTCATCCAACGGTCTACTCTCCATCGTCATTGATAACGGTAGATGCGTATCGCGTCCGACGCCTGTTGAACCTGCCACGTCTTCGTGCCCATACGCCCGCCCACTTCGGCCAGAAAAAGGTCCAGCGTCTGCTCGAACGACGTTTCACTGACGTTGTCTCAATGCCATTGAGCAACAGAGACAACTGCGTGGCATCGATTTCCACACCCGCTCGATCTTCGGTACACGCCGGTACCTCGTAACTGCCAGCTTCAAGCCGCTTGCAAAACAATGCGAGTCCATCCCTGTCCCACCAAAGTACTTTAACGCGATCACGCCGACGGTTGAAAAACAAAAACAGATGGCCATCCACAGGATCGAGCTCGAACACTTGCCGGGTCATGCAAACTAATCCATCGAAACCTTTTTCTCATGTCGGTTGCGATTCGACAAAGATACACAGGCATGTTGGTCGCAAGGCTCAGCATCACACCGTCTCCCGCAATACGATACTGGCGGCTCGTATCGCTGCCGCCATCGATTGCGTGTCGAGGCTGGCGAGATGCACTCGAAGGCCATTCGGGAGCTCGATCTGCGCCATTGCCCGTCCCGTCACTGCTAGTTCCATAAACGGACTTGACTTCGGGCGAGCCTTCCTTGCGTTCTCACTCCCGTGGAACGTGCCGCATAAACGCTTGCGCCACAAGTAAAAGCTCGGAGCGGAAATGCCCTCACGCTCACAAAACGATGTCACCGTCATTTCGCCGGGAACAAAACGAGACATCCGATTACGCCAAGCTGACTCCAGCTCGCTGCTACGACTGCGTACCATGTGGTACTCCTTGGTTGGGGGTTGTGAAACTACCCCGCCAAGATAACCCACGCGTCAAGGACGGTTAAAATGGGCGTTTACTGTGTTGTTGTTTTTCCGCGTGGCATCAGACGTTACGTTGACGCGCTCAACGGGTAGATGGCGTTGGTCAGAACAATGGCCAGTGTGGTGAAGCATCTTCCCTCGCGTGCGCGCGAGGAAGAGTTTCAGTTGCCAAGGAGTCGCTCTTCATTGTAGCGGGATGACGGCGACGAAGTCCAGGCAAAGGGCTTTGGTAGGCACAGGCGGCCAGTTCAGGCCGAACCAAGATAGTCCAACGGAAAATTCCACCGACCTGTTGCGTCGGTGGTTGTCGGGGGATTCATTGCTTCTAGATCCACACTAGTCTTCAAAGAGCGGACGCCTTTCGCACAACCGGATCCACTCAGAAATATAGAATTCATCGTCGCTTTCAAATACTTTCGCTTTGCACTGCCTCAATAACTCCTCCACTTCGTGGCACGCGGGATCCAACGACAGCAATTCTCCTGCCAATGAGAGACAAATCGTGTACGTCTCCATTTGGTTCCGTAGGGCCGAACGTAGGGCTCTACGATATAACACCACTTTGCGGTTTGGATCCTGCTCCCAGTCCGCTAAAGTCTCCAATAATACTGGATGGTAACCGTATTTATCTCACAATTTCCGCAGTCCACGGCGGAGCCGTCGCAGTGCAATTTTGTATTCGAATTCCTGTTCGTCGGTCTCCGAAGTAAGCACAACCTTAAATCCCAGTCGTTTTACGGTCTCCCACTCTTCTGGCGTAAAGGGCCATCGTTTCATAGAGGTATCGCATCCAATCCTATGTCGTCGGCACGTGTTTATTGCGTTCCGAAGTACATTGACACGTAGTTCTCCGGATCGAATAGGTCCTCTGCCATTTGTATGTTTTCGCTGAGTTCATACTACTCCTCCAAAATTCCTTTCGCTTTTAGACCGAACTTTTTTTCTCCGCTGAAGGTCGAATGGGGTTATTTTCCGGGATATATTGGAGAAAACGG
>JAQCHP010000103.1 GCA_027619595.1 Planctomycetota bacterium | reverse complement strand
CCGATCTTTTCGTACGCAAAATAAAATCAGCTACGGCGTTGCCCGGAGGGCGGCACATGAATACCGTTATTCCCAGCGATACTTGAGATCACACGGAATTTACTGAAAGTGGGCCGAAGCCATCTTGCCAACGAATTGGCAATCGATTTTCCGTTTCTTCGTTGATCTGATTGCTTGTGCTGGCTTTAAGTTGTCGAAATCAGCGATAGCAATTTTGGATGGGGTGCGGAACAACAGATGTGCCTCACGAATCCGCATCGATGGCCTTCGCGGCGATGGAGGCCCCTAACCGCACGAATCCGTCTGGATGATCGGTGAGTTGCTGTAGCGCTGGGAGAGCCGACCGTGCTGAGGGTCCAATCGCTTCCAGTGCACGCATGGCCGGTAAACGCGTGGCATCGTCTTTGAGCAACTCCACCAACCGGCCGACCCCGGGGGCGGCCTCGGACCCCCGTTCGCACAGCGCCCAGGCCGCCGCGCGCCGATCGGATTCTTGAGCACTATCGAGTCCCGCCAAACAATCCGACAGCGACTTGGCACGAAACGGTTTCGCTTCGTCCTTGCGTCGCCCCGACACAACCGGTGCAACTTGGTCGTTGGTCACCGGGCCCAACTGCTGAAGGTACCGGGCCGCACGCGCCCGCACGCGATCATATTCCTGCCAAGGGAGTGGATCGCTCGGGTTGGATGGAATGTGCCGGTCGTTGGCCAAGATCCGCGCACGTAGATCGGCTAACCAGGCGCGAGCCTCAACCGCCGCACTTTCCTTAGGCCGCGCTGCAATCGCATCTTCGAGCATCTGCAGGTAACGGTAATCATCGATCCCTTCACGGCGCATCTCCCAACCGCTGGTCGGCATCGGTCGCTTGTCGGTCTCACGCATCCAGACCAGCTTGAACTTTTCCTGCGCATAATAATGCCAAGTAGTATGTCCGCGGAGTTGATAGGCCCACACGTAAAATCCAGCATAGTGCCGCTCCCATAATGGCTGAAAGGACATCGCATCGCAGTGATAGGTCCACATCTCCGCCCCCTGGCGTTTCGCCTCGGCACACATCTCCTGAGTGATTTCACCACTACGTACAATCCAAACATCATGCACGTCCCCTAGTCCGTAGACGGCGGGGGCGAACATCGCCGTGCCGGTTAATAAAAAAATCCCTCGCAGCGGCGCGTAACGCCTTCGTAGTTCCGGATTGGGATATGGGGGTTCGTCGTGCCCATACGCAATCAGCTCGGGCCAGTCGTGCTTCTTTCGTTCACTTTCGTACCATTGCAGCGCTTTCTCCTGCTGGTCCAGCGTCAGGTCTCCCTCTTTCTCCGGGAGTTGTTTCAGATTGTGGCCGAAATGAATGACCGGGATCTCCGGTGTGGTCAGGCCTATCTGTTGCGCTAAGGGGAGAAGAAAGGAGAAGGTGCGATTTCCAGCGGGTGGAATTGTTGAAAAGTCGATCGCCGAGCCAGGTACGCCATACCCCATACCGACGAGTGAATTATGCGAATGCTCCGCGAGATCGCGTAGGATCGCGGCGATCCACTCATCCGTTTGCGCGAACTCAGGGATCCCCGTCTCGCGCCCCCATTCTGCATAATAAAACGGCGCGTAGGCAATGCGAGCCCGCTGCAATTCGAACGGATGCACAATAACGTCCAGGTCCAATTCGGTGACCGGTCCATCGGCCGCGTGCAGGCGAATTTTACCACAATGGCTTCCCGCCGCCGTCGATTTGTCCGCATGCATTGTGATCCAAAAAAATGCCGTGGTCTGTTTCTCTACCACGTCGATCATGGCAGATTCATCCAGGCATACGTCATGCAAATGGGGCCACACCGGATTGGGGTAGTCGTGCAACATGTCGCGAGTTTTTGCATCGATCCCCCGATAGACGCGGGACGTCAGATCGGAATCGACCTCAAGTTTTAGTTGTCGGACGTTGTCGGCCAAGGCATGAATTCCTATCTGCACCGAACGGTACTCACCGCGCGCGAGTTCACACGACACCGTAGTCACGATCGCTGCTCGTTCCGGCACAAACTCAGGGCCGATTCCGTCCGGTGGAATCATCGGTCCACCATACGGCCGTCCCTCGTCTCGATGGATATAAACGCGACGTCTTGCGTTGATCGACACCGCCTCGGGTGAGTTACCGGGGGCCGGCTTACGCCCCGATAACAGAACCTGCAAAGGCGTGTGCGGAAAAACCACATAACCACGCGTTAACTCACTTTGCGACCACGTTGTATCGGCAGTCGCGACCGATGCAGTGCCCGTGAGGTTCATGCCGACCCAGATCGCGAGCACACCAAGAATCTTAGGAACGGAGGGAGCTTGAGATTTCATTTCACAACCCGCTGGAGGCTTCACTGCACAAAACACGTCGACCATCAACGACCCGCGTCGAGCGCGAGGACATCGTGTTGGGGGTAGGATCATCGGACAGAGATCGGGTGTTTAAACCGCAGACGAATTCTACAGGTGCGGGTGCAGCGCTGACACCGCCACTACCTAGGAAAATCTCAAGACGGCAACCGGAGATTTTCACCCAGGGGTGCCGTCGTCTGTACCTGAAGGCGGCGCTACAACGGCGGCAACCGTTGGGTTGGTGGGGCTAATGGCCGCTCGTCGTGGATCGAGTGTCTCACGAGGCTACCCCTAAACGTTCGTAGGGACTCGTCTTAGCAGCAGCACGAGCAAAAGCAATGCGTGGGAGTTCGGTTCAGGTACGGACGATGGCGGCACGCTATCGCCCGTCCACAACGAATAGAGCTCCGCTAAATCAGCTCCATCGATTGTGCCGTCGTCGTTGCAATCGCCAGTAGCGGCTGTACCCCAATTCGAAAACAGGATCGCGGCATCCGCGCCGTCGATACCTCCGTCTTGGTTCAGGTCCATGTTGCACAGGCCGAGAACAGGTTTTGTATCGTGGAAAATGTCGTCCAAGAATACGGTCGCGCTTGAATCGGCGCCGAGAATCTGTATGGAATCGAGTGTAAAGTTGGGATAATCAATGATCCCTGTCCCGTTGAACCAGCCTTCCCATTGTTGGCTGTTGTCGAGATTCCATTCATAGATGTGCCATTGCCCGTCCGCAATCATAGGCTGCGGGATTCCGCGGTCCGCCGTGATGTTCGATGTACCGTCAATTGCTAACGAGATCTGTAGTCCCGGGTCGGTCGTCATGGCCCAAAATCCAACCCGTCCATCCGCCGGACGAATCGTATTCGCACTGCGTGTCCCTGGCGAACTGGCGTCGGGTTCGCCCGACAAATGTCGTACAAACCATTCGCCTTGCGGATTGTCACTGCCTCCGCCAACGTTGGGGTCATCTTGAATCACCAACTGTTGCGACCATTGGCTAGCATGTCCTGACGTGTTGACCGCGGTCGCAGAAGAGCCCGCTGCGTTGATCCCGTTGGTACTGCCCGAAAAGCTGAGCGAATAGCCAAAGTTTCCTTCGTCCCCCCCTTCGAAGTCGGCGTAGGTGAAATAGCTGGTAGAAGGTTGAGCCGGAACGTTGGCAAACACGGCAAAATTGCTGCCCACGGTTCGCTCGACGCCAGGTTGCCCCGCGTTGGTATCCGAAGGAATGTTGATGACACGGGGGATCGGATCAGAAAAGACAAGCGTTGTTGAGCCTCCACCATCCAAGTTGATTGCGTTCCAGGCACCGTATTGTTTCAACAGGTCGGCCAATTCGGGTCGCGTCACTCCAAGACTGTGCCCGGTATTGCGGCCGTCCACCGTCATCAACAGCAATTTCTTGCCGTCCACAGACACGCCCGCAGCAGTGCGCGGATTGAGTGTCTCATTGGCTGAGGGTGCCACATTGTTACCGTTGTTGAGGAGGCGTGCTTCACCTCCGAGCGTGTTATACAGTGGAATATCGGGCGTATGTGCCGTCCCTGTCGTTGTGCCCGTATCGGTGGAGCGAATAATGGTCGCGACCTTGTCGATCGAAATATTCAGAGCTGTCCGACGAAATTTTTCGAATAAGGAGTAGACATTACCCTGTGTCGCAGCAATCCCTTCGACGACCCATGCGTTACTAGGGAATGCCGAAAACGATCCGTTGATTCCGAGCTGTGCATTCTGTTGTGTCACAAATTGCCGTGTCGTCTGACCGTTGGTTTCACCCGCCGCGGCGCCATTCGAGGGAGTGATGGCAAAATCGATTCCCGGTACCGTGAGATCAATTTCAATAAAGTGCATGTCTAATTCGCGCGGAACCGTCGTCGTGCGATGGATGTGCCGGATACCTTCAAACGGCTGCGTGATTTCGACGCTGGCCCCTCTGGCATCGTCAAAGATCGCGCAAGGGAATGACGCTACGAGAAAAAATAATTTCCACGGCCGAAGGGGTTTGACGTTGGGCACACTTCACTCCGAGAAAACACTACTGCTCAGGTACGCGAGACGAGTACTCTCATTATCGACGCCGGGTCATGCTGGGGTCAACTGGCAATCGCTCTAGGATTATGTGGGAATGACCAAATGGGACGGTGGGTCAACGGTGACCAGCGGTGGTGGAGCAAATCGACGATAGGAAATAAGTCCTAGTAGTGAAATGGCAAATTGTGTGGCCCAGAAGATCCACAAGTTGCGCACCATGCCGTCTTGGAAGCCATAGGCATGTAGCCCGATGCCCAATTGGTTGGTGCCGAACCACGACCAAGTTACCACGATGTTCCCCAGAACGGATAAAGTCGCTAATCCGCGAGGTCCGATCATCTTCCCCCAACGGGCGTGCAAAACGAGCGCATTCCAAAGTACGATCATCAACGCGCCGTTTTCTTTTGGGTCCCACCCCCAGAAACGTCCCCAAGAATCGTCCGCCCAAAGACCGCCCAAAACGGTTCCGATGAACGTAAAGAAGATCGAGAAGCACAAGATTCCGTATGTCATGCGGGGCAAGGCATTTTGCAACTGCGGATTCAATTGCCGGCCCACAGTGATCAACAACAAATAGACCGCGCCCAGTAAGCCCGCTAACAGAGTTGTGGCGTAGCCAAAGGTAATGCACGTGACGTGCGTCGATAACCAAAACTGAGTATCCAGAACCGCTACGAGTACCGGAAAGGTATCTCCTTCGGCGGCCAAGCCGTTTGCGATCAAAAGGGTACTGTAACCGGCAAGGGATGCGACGACGGTCCCGACTCCCAATCGGTAAATGGCCTCCAGCAGGATACAAAAGAGGACACTGCCCCACCCGATGAAGACTGCCGATGAATACAAATTGGTGACCGGTGGCCGTCCAGAAATGTAAATTCGGCCACAAATCGCAAAGGTGTGTACTAAGAAGACAATCGCCAGAACGGTCAAAGCACTTCGACTCAAGTACCGACGATAGCCGAGCCACGATAAGGCGGACAGAACAAAGATGATCAAGTACATACTTAAGGCCAGGCTAAACGGACGGAATTGGTTGTAGAACGCTTCGAATCGAATCCTCGAGGAACTGAATTCCGCCGCCTCGCCGAGCACTTGCGACTCTTGGTAGTCCTTGACCGCGCGATTGAACTCTTGCGGTTGGTTATTGGCATACGAAGTGAGGATTTTGTTCCAATGGACGGCGGCCGGGTTGGGCTGTTTATCAAAAATTGGCGCTACGAATGCCAAATAGTCCGCAACGGCGTACGGCTGCCAACGTTGATCTTTTGCGGATTCGTCCTCGTCATTGTTGGGTACCGCGAGTGGCGGCTGCATGGCCAGCAATTCACGGCTGTAGTCTGGCGCCCTTTCCATCAATTCCTTAATACGCTGCAACCGCTGCATGGCTTCCTCCTGATTCGTCTGGAGGTCTTCCCGCGTTGGTAAAGCAGGAAATGGGAGAGGTTGGAAGGCAAATTGCAACCGCATGTACGTGCGCAGACGATTATCCAATTCCAACACTTTTCGTTCGGAGGTGGAGAGCTGCAGGGGGTCTCGTTCCCGCACTTTCTTGACTTCTTCGGAGAATTTTTCCAGCTTCTCGCGGCACTCAGAGATCGCGTAACGGAACCTCTCACGTCGCGGAAGTCCAAGGATTTCCGCCACGTCTGGATTCTCGATACGCACGATCTGATACTGATCCGCGGCACGTTCCCCTTCCTTGTCGAGCTTACCGCTGGCCAGGTCCGCTAACCAGAGAATTGCTGGCAGACCCTTATTATTTGCATCGATGTCGACCGTTTCACGATTGGAAATAATCAACATTGCGTTCCTTGCCAGCGTATCCAAGGGCTGCGTCCGCCCTTGATAGGCGACTGGAAGGCGACCGAATGCGTCCAAGTCCATGTCGTTATGAGTGAAGTTGGGTCGAGACATGGCAGTCGACAGCCAGAGGACAAGTAGGACCAACGGTACCAATACCCAGCACCAGTCGTACCCAGTCCAATCGCCTGGCAGCCAACGTCCGCGAGTCCCCAGCGCTGGACGCTGAGCATCCACCTTTCGTCGGTCTTCCTGCCGGCGCTGTTGTCGCGACGTGGCCGATTCAAGGACGCTGGAAGCGGTTCCGGCCGATGGTGAATTTTCCATGCGCCGCAGAAATCGCAAAAGAGTTTCGGAGAAGTGGAAGAGTAAGCCGACAGCAACATACATGCATGCAACGTACGGAACCATCCAGCCGGTGTTGGTGACCAGTTGTAAGTCCGTAACGTCGCGTCCGTCAAAGCCAGGCTGGAAACTACTTTGATAAAATGTTTCACCGGCATATCGCAATGGATTGTTCATCCAAATACGAATGTCTCGATCGACGTTGCGTTGTGGATCGAGTAGACGTACATCGGACGAATAGTTGCGAGCTGTGTCGGTTCCTAAATAGTCATCTTTACGCACATCGACCAGGTGCAGGGAATAGGGCTTGTAGCTCCGTTTGAACCGCAACGAAACTTCCACATGGGTTGTCGCAGCCGTCGCGGCGGTGGGGACCGACGCTCGATCGGGCGTCTGCCAGTGGATCGGCGGTGTCTTGGGATCGACGGCCTGAGCCTGAGACAGCAGGAATACGCCCCAGGACTCGTCGGTACCCGGTCGGAAGAACTCGACGTAATACGATGCTTGGTCGACGGGACTGCTGGAGACCCCACTTGCTGCACGGGAATTGACCGCCCGCATACGTAAGCCATCGCCAGCTGTGGCGAGGTCAGCCTTCGCCAAGCTATCGGGTGCAAGTTTCTTTTCTTCGTCCGATCCACGCATGACGATTTTGGAATTTTTGAAATATAGCTTCACCTGAAGATCAAACGGTAAATCGGGATGGGAAAGCCGCGGATACTTGCCTTGCGAAGTGACAAGCTTGCTGCCGGGGACCACCGTAACGCGTTGGGGCAATTCTGGCTGGACGACTGCCAATTCCACGCTGCGAATGTCACTTGCGAAATTCGTGGTCTCTCCTTCGGTAATCTGCATTCGTTCTTCAACTGCATAATACGTAACGAACAGTTCGCTTAGCATGAGCAACAGCACACCTAAGTGAAGCGTGACGATGCCGGCTCGCTTCTTAAACAGAAGAAAAGCGCCGACACAAGCAATCACCGCCACAAAGCCTGACTGCAGTAATTGCCAAAGGATGCGCAACGACGACGCGCCAGGTTGGACCGCATCTCCGTTCCTTAGCAGCCAACCCACGAGAACAACCAGCGTCGTGGCACTCACGATCAGACCGATCCTGGCGATTCGACTCTCTTGACGTCGACACGCGGCGACGACATTGACCGCGGTTGCCAAGACCAAGATGACTTTGAGAAGTCCCCACAATCCCTCGATCGGTTGTCCCTGCAATCCATCAGGATTGTGACCTGCCGAAACAATCAGCCACGTCATGGCGGCCGCAATGCCCATCACCAACAAGCCAGCCCATAATCGGGAGTTTTTTGCTTGCACCTTGAAGCGAAAGGTGTGGGCCGCCAATAAATTTACCAACAAACCAGTGCCGATGGCGGCACCACCAGGAAAGGGGAATACGATCGGTGCGCTGCGGATCGATCCAAACAGCGATTCCGCAAAAAAGGCAGACGGAAATAAGACCTTGATAGGTACCAACGTGATCCAGGTGCGGAAATAGTCCCGCATGACCTCCCAGATATCCTGTTCCACTTGCGCGAATGTACCGATCAATACAAGGCACAACGACAATGCGAATAGGACGACCGTCAGCTTCAGCGACGCCAGGCCTTCTAATAGCATCCATAACAGCGCAATCGATCCGGCGCGATGTTTGCCAACCGAAGACCGGTGAGATTCAAACTGATTCTGTTGTGATACGTCGACAGACGACATTGGATTAGACCATCCCTTCATCGAACTTGTACGCTGCCACAATCGTGCGGACAAACGACGATGTTTGCTCGGCGTTCGACCTGCGCTGACGCTTTACTGAACCGGGAACTGGGTGACAAATTTCTTGAAGTTGTCACGTTCGCGTTTCGCCAATTCGGCAGAACCCATGAGTTTGAAATAAACGGTTTGCGTTTCGGATTTTACAAAAGCCGCCAACATGGCCTGCGCGTCGACCGGTGGGCTCGCCGCTTCGCCTGGGTCAGCAAATATTTCTACATAGCTCCCTGCGGATCCGTCGACCGTAATTGCCTCGAGAGACTGGTCGATGACCGTGGCGTCAAGCGGCGGGAGGCCCAGTTGACCACGCCAACGATTCACATTGTCTTCGATCGATCCCGACTGCGCTCCCAAGACAATCACCGTGACTTCGGCTTTCCGGTCGCCGTCCGTAATCGTGTAGGCAGCTTTCCGCATGGCGGACATTTGTCCCGGTTGCCAATGTTTGGGCAATTCGTCCGGAGCTTGGGCTGCACCTGGGGCATCCGCTGCGAGCGGTTGGGTATTCGTGGGAGGAACGGTAGCGGTATTTGCTGTTGTTGTCGGAGGTAGGCTGGCCGGAGCTAAACCGGAAGACGTGGACTCAGCGAAGGGTGCCGACTTCATAGGGTTTCCGAGTTTCGCTTGTCCCACGATATCGGCCCACACGACAGACGTGCCGCTTACGTCGATTCGCGTGATATTGGTATTGAGCTGTTCCTCAGTCCAAGGGGCTAAGCCCAGCTGACCGCGCCAGCGATTGATATTGTCGAGTTCCTGATAGGTTGCAGCAGGGAGGGCAATGACAGTCGCTTCGAGTTTGCTGGGTGGCGGTGGAGACAAAGTGGCGAATCGCATGTTCGCTGCTGGACGCTCGATCCAACCCTTGGGCAATGACCAGGTCGGTTTGCCATCCACGTAGCGCACCGACTCCACAAGGCCGCGAAATTCATCATGGTGTCGGCTGACATCCGCCTCCGGTCCCATCAATTTGAAAAACCAAACTTGATCGGGTTGGGGAAACGCTGCGGCCAAAGTCCGTTGAGGAACCAGGGGCGTTTCGATTTTGGTCGGCGCGGCCGATGCGACTGGTGGCACATCGTAGGTACGGATGGCATCTTTATCGCCGCACCCGACGAACACGAGGACACAATTCGCTACGGCGAAGTACGTAGCGATCCGATCGTAAACGGAGTTGCGCTGGTGTGTCATCCGTGCACCTTAGGAGGCGGGGAAGGGGAGGGTGAGGAGCCCGTCGGTGGGCAGCCTTCAACCGTCGGCGGCCATCAACGGCCGTACGGCGACTCTTATAATAACCAATGTGCGGCGGATCCGGGAGCCGGTGGCGAACAGACGCAATCCGCCATGTTTCCCAGGTCCTTACAGAATCCGAGCCCTTGTCGTACAACGTTGGCCGACTATTTCGGCAGCGCGTTGGTCAGGAATTCCATCAGCGAACTGGATACTGAAAATGGTTCTTGAAAGCTCCACATACTACGCATGATGTCCGACACCATCAGGCTGGAAACAAGCATGATGCCGGCAAGGCAGAACAACAGGAGGATGGAGCCAAGTGTGTATTCCGATTCTGCGCCCTCCCCACCGGTAGCTACCAGCGGTGCAGCTCCGCTCGCCGCCAGAGGAGACACGTGGTCCAATCCTGCCGAGTCTTCGTCGAGTTCAAGCGCTTCGCTATCTTCTAACAGTTCGACCGCGTCATCGACGTCACTGCCGGAAAAGTCATCTTCTAATTCTATGACTTGCGATCCGCTCCCCTCCTCCTCGAAATTGGCACTCCCTTCGATCGGAGTTAGCAAGAATTCGTCATCGGAACTCCCTTCCTTGTCGTCTTCCATCACGAGCATCTCGTCGCCGAGAAAGGCTGAGTCCCCTTTCGCGTCAAGTTCCAACATGGCGTCTTCCAGCGACAATCCGCTGTCGGAGGGGCGACCGAGATTAATACCGCTGGCGCTGGCATCGAGTGTAACGTCGCTGCCGCCGATGTCGAGCATCATGTCATCGTCGTCGAGACTGATGCGTTCTTCGTCTGGTGGAACCGCTGCGCCCGCAGGTTGCTTGCTTGGTTTGGCGGGGGACGGCGGTCGATCAGCGCCAGTATTTGGCGCCGGAACTTTTGCCGATGACGAGTCGCCAGCGAGTCGAAGGGAACTAAATCCCGACGCATGGCTCGGTGGACTGACGTCCAGATCGATCTCGTCATCTTGCTCGTCTTCACCGAAGCCCGAAAGTGAGATCCCCGATTGACTCGACGGCTTAACGTTCATTTCATCTGATGCGTTCGCATCCAAAGACAATGCACCGTCATCCAAGAGGTCCGAGGCGGCCGCTAGTTCCACGTCGCTCAATTGGGCGTCTTTTTGTCCCGTTACCGGAGGTTCCAGCCCGCCGATCTTCAAATCGCTTTCGCCCGCTAAGGCATCTAGTCCGAGACGTGGATCGATCTGGCCGATGATCGTACTTGCCGTCGCATCATCCGACCGTCCGAGTTCATGCTCGCTGATAAGAACCGATTCGGCAGACTCGTCATCCCCCTGCAATTCGGGCAGGTCGTCGTCGAGGCTAAAGGACAAGTCATCCGCCGAATCTGCTTTCGCCGACGATTGGGCAGTTGGATTCAGATCGATCGCGTCAAGTTCGTCGTCTAAAGAGAGACTGAAGTCGTCTTCTAGCGGTAGATCGGCTTGCGATTCCTTGAAACGCTCGATCTCTGTCCGTTTGAATTTCCAGGAGGTCCCCGACCGCAGGCCGCTTATGTCGCCGCGACTGCGATGTTCGACCAGTTCTTCTGGGGACAAACCCAGCATACGAGCCGCATCTTCCAAATCAATCAAGTCCGACATCAAGACCTCCCTTGGCCGCGGCGGCTCGCCGCGACATCGGGAGAGCTACTTAGGCACCATTTTTCGTATCTCTTCTGGCAAAAAACTGTCAGAATTGAAGTTGTCAATTGCTGAGTCCGATCGAATGTTGCGAACACTGATCAGCGATATCGCGCCGCTGTCGGCCAGGACGCGGTATACCGAGAGCACATACTGTGCCGAATCAATTACCACGATCTGCTGCTGGCCGTTGGCCAACACGGAACTAAATGCAATCAGACTTCCTGAACTGGTTCCTTTCGATTCTGCACTATCTGGACCACTGCCAAATTGAGGCGTTTCCGCCACGGAAGGCACGTGGTTGAACACCCTATCCTGGCCCGGCACCGGAATACCCTGCTGCCCGTCTGCGGGTTGAAACAATGAGACCGCCAACACTGCTACGGTCAGCCCACAACCACCAATCCACCGAGTTGACTTAACCTTCATTCTAAAAGCCCTCGTTCTACATGCAAGCGACTTTTGCGGACTCCGCAAATTCCTCCACCCGAAGCGGGCGATTGTAGGGAATCGAGCACATGCAACGACAGGTCAATTTGGGATGAATGGGAAGTATAGGAGTTTGATGATTTTTTGCAACTTGTGTAGTGGCCACGCGTTGTGGCCCGGCAACACCTCAACGGCCACTTAGTTGCCGTACTTATCCGGTCCCCTATGTTGAGGTTCCTGCCGTTTCGTCCCCCTCCGTTACGTCCCAGCATGGCGGTGGGAGTATTTCTGCTGGAGCAGGTCCTTTTCGGATGGACATTTGCCCAATGTTGGCCGAAATTCGCCGGATTCCCCCCTACGCTGTTCAGGGGGATCGTGGGAACGATGTCCTGGGAACGGTGCCTGGCAGTTTTCTCACGGGCGTTGGCCTAGTTTACCGGTCGATTTGAGTTGCCTTTGCCTCTTTGCCAAACCACCTACCATCCTGCTACAGTCACAGTCTTGCGGTCGAATGTTCCAGGGTGAGGAGGGCTTCCATGTTTCATGTAACTCGTCAAATCGACTTTTGTTATGGGCACCGATTGCTGAATTATGCTGGCAAATGCCGCTATCTGCATGGCCACAACGGCCGGGCCGTCATTAGCTTGGCAGCCGAGGAACTCGACGATCGCGGAATGGTGCTCGATTTTGGCGATATTAAGACGGTCGTTAGTACGTGGATCGACAACGAACTGGACCATCGCATGATCTTGCATCGGGACGATCCAGCGGTGCCCATGCTGCAAAAAATGGGTGAACCCCTCTACCTGCTGGATCGCAATCCTACGGCCGAAAGTATTGCACGCGAGATTTTCGAATTTACGCGTGACCACGGATTCCCAGTAACTCAGGTCGATTTATGGGAGACGCCCCGCTGTTTTGCTACCTACAGCGCAAAGAAAAAGTCCGAGTAACCCTTGGTTAGGTTACTCGGACTCGCGTCCCCCCTGGGATTTTTGCGGCACTGACGTTGCGACACAAGTGCCTTCCCCGTGGAGAGTTATCGACCTGCCGTCCGGCAAACTTTGTCGAATGTTACGATTGCGTAAAGAATTCGCGAGTTGGACCTCACTCCGACGATTTCATCCATTCCGGCTCAATAAGATGTAGCGAATACGCCGATTTTGAGGGGTGGAACCCAATCCAGGATTACGAAGCCTGGAGTGAAATCTAGCATGGAGGGTCGGACCGTTGGAAAGTCAAGACAAACAGCCAATCTACGGAAGTCTGCACAAGATGGCCTGGTCTATCTTCGTGGGGATGGTGCTATCGGTTGTGTTCTACGGGCTACTGCATGCGGGCGTGCTGGGGAGCGGGCTCGTCCGGTACCTGGCCGGCCACTGGATCGAATATACGGAAATGACCCTGTTCTTGGTCGGGCTCTCCGCGATTGCGCTACGGGGAGTCGGCCTGTTGCGTCAATGGGGAATGGTATCCCGTATTTCATTGGCGACGCCCGCTGACGGCGGACACGATCATGAGCACGCAGGGCGTTTATTGCAGTCACTGGAAAAACTTCCTGCGGCGGCGCGCGACACCTATTTGGTGCAGCGTTGGACCGACGCACTGCAGCAGGTATCCCGCAAGAACTCGGCCGAAGGACTGGACGATGAACTGAAATACTTAGCCGACATGGATGCCGCTCGAATGCACGAGGGCTACAGTCTCGTGCGAATCATCATTTGGGCTACCCCCATGCTCGGATTTCTCGGGACAGTCATGGGCATCACGATTGCCCTCGGTGAACTCTCCCCCGAAGCGCTGGTCAATAATCCCAAAGAGGCGATGGAGGGACTTTTGGCCGGTCTCAGTATCGCTTTTGACACCACTTCGGTGGCGCTGACGCTTTCGATCGCCATGATGTTTGCGCAGTTTTTGGCGATTCAAGCGGAAACCAACTTGCTGGCATGGGTCGATCGACGGACGAATGAGGAACTGGTGGGTCGGTTCCGGCAATTGGGGTCAAGTCGTGACCCGGCCGTATCGGCAGTCCAACGGATGTCGATGTCGATGGTGGAAGCCTGTGGCCAATTGGTAGAAAAGCAAGCCCAGATTTGGGCACAGTCACAGTCCGAACTCCAATCGCAAATGGCCCAGTGGTGGCAACAAGCGCGGTCAGAACTGTCTTCATCAACCCATCGCGAGTTGCACGCGTCGGTCGTCACGTATGCCGATGGACTGCGTGGGTCAGACGAGTCGCGGCGGGCGGAAATACAAGCATGGCAAGACCAGCTCCAGCAGTTGACGGCGGTCGGAGCGGATCGGTTCGAATCTCAGCAGGAATTAATGGAGCGTCAAATCACACAGTTTGCGCAACTGGCCGCAAAAACAGAGGATGTTTTGCGTTTAGAGGAGGTGTTGCGACTTAATCTTGGCACGCTTGCGGAGTCCCATCAGTTTGAAGAGATGGTCATGAGCCTCTCGGCGGCCATCCATCTGCTCAATGCGCGGCTGGGATCGACCTCGGAAGTTTTACCTGCCAGAAAAGTAGGTGTGGAACGCGCAGCATGAGCAGACGAGTTTCGGCGATTGACGATAGCCCCTCGCTGTTTCCGTTCCTCGCCGTGCTCATTTGCACGGTAGGTGCGTTAGTCGTGTTGTTGGTCGTGATGATTCGCCAGTCGCGTCTCGACGGCGACGCCGACGTGCGGGCGGCGCAACAAGCGGAGGCGGAGCAATCCGAAGCTTTCGAGCAGGCGCGTTGGGAAGAGGAAGACTGGCAATGGAAAACCACAATTCTGCAGGCAGAACGTGAGCAACTATCCGACGATCTCGGCCGTAAACGAGCTGAACTGAGTCACCTGGAAGACCACCTTCGACGTGTGGATCAAGAGGTCGATCAACTGATACGCGCCGTCGAAAAGCTGAAGCTGTCCCAGGGGGAAGGTGACGCGAATACGGCGAGTATTCAAGCAGAAATTGAGACTCTGAACCTGGCCATCGAACGATCCGAGGCACAATCCGCCAAGATCCGCGAAGAAGTGAAACAGCGGCGTCAGGCGTATGCAATTGTCCCCTATGCAGGACCGAATGGTACGCAGCGGCGTCCGGTATTTATAGAATGTTTGTCCGATCGAATTGTTTTACAGCCGACAGGTGTGGTGTTGTCGAGCGCAGATTTTGAGCCACCCTTGGACGTGGATAATCCATTGGCCGCTGCGATTCGCGCCACGACCGAATACTTTGCTCAAGGGGGTGCGTCGCGGGAGACTCCGTACCCGCTTTTATTGGTACGACCCGACGGTGCGGAGTCCTATGCAGCGGCTCGCTATGCGTTGCGCTCATGGGAGACCGATTTTGGCTATGAGCTCATTCCGGCGGATATGAAGTTAAGTTACCCACCACCCGACGCGCGCCTCGCAGCGCTGCAGGAACGTGTGATTTTCGCGTTAAGAGAACGACGTTTAGCCATGCAGAAAGCGATCCCGAATCAAAATGCGCGAAGGTATGGCCTTCGCGCAAGTCGCAACGGTGGATTCGTGCCGGTCGAAGCGGATGGCGATGTGGGTTCGTCAGCGCAGCGCAGCCGGCGCGACACAGAGAACGGAAATCGCGCCGGGACCCCTCGGGAACGGACTGCGGCCAGCTTCGCTTCCGACACAAACTCTCGCTACACGACCCGTAACGTGAGTGACTCGAGTTCGCGACAGAACGCTGCCCAGAACGGCACTGCCCAGAACGGCACTGCCCAGAACGGCACTGCCCAGAACGGCACTGCTCAGAACGGCACTGCTCAGAACGGCACTGCTCAGAACGGCACTGCTCAAGACGCTGCCAATCAGCACGGTATCGGTTCGGGATCTTCGACCGATTCCCGAGAAGGGTTCGCCACGACGCCCGGTGGAAGTTCGGCGGGACGAGGCAATTCTCGGGGTGCCAGCGGCAATCGAACCGGTCAGGCACGAGTTCAAGGTGGCCAGGGGGGGGCGGGAGCCGCTACGACGGGCGAGCATTCGGCGTCCGAGTCGACTCAGGATGGTGACGGGCATCGAGGTTCGCGCAACGGGGGTCCAGGGGACGCGAGTGCTCATAATGCGAGCGCTGCCCAGCGTCCTGGAAGTGCAGGGGCAACGTCGGAGGCGGGGGGACGCGCCGGCTCCTCAACCGCAGCGAACAGCGGAGCAGCTCATAATGGTTCCTCGGCCTTCGACCCGAACAGCGATGCGAGTTCATCCGGCAGCGCGTCACCGGGATCCCCCACGGCCGGAACGTCGGGGACTTCCGGGCCTTCTCTGGGGATGCCGGGGGCGACGCCCCAAACCGATCGAGACCAACAGATGCAGGCCGCGAATATTTCAGCCGTATACGATCCGATGCCCAGTGCTGCGGTGGCACAGAGGCGAAAGTCTCGGCAAAAAGATTGGGGGTTGCCGAGCACTGCGGCAGGTGCAATTCCGATCGCGCGGCCGCTGCATGCGCGATTGGAAAGGGATCGTTTGCAACTCCTGCCGGATCGTCGATCCAAATGGGCCGGACAAGATTTCTCATTGGAGGAGGGTGTGGCCGGCGCTGTCGATCCCCTTGTTACAAGTGTTTGGCAACAGATCAAGGGTTGGGGGATGGCAGGCAGTGGAGTGTATTGGAAGCCCACGCTCCATGTGGACGTGGCGAAAGGGGCAGAAGCGATGTACGAGGATCTGGAAAATGTTTTGCAGGGGAGCGGTATCGCCGTCACAAAAAGTGGTAGCGCGGGAAAGAAGGGTGATCGATGAGATCGCGCCGACCTCAGAATCAATCGGAGGAATTGGTCGGGCACGATTCGTTCCTGGACGTTGTCTCGAACCTCATCGGAATCCTTGTCATTCTCATTACGGTGATCGGCATTGGCGCCCGCGGCGCCCATGTGACCGCCGCCAACAAGAAAGCTGTCGATCGGCCGATGCCAGGGGCCGTTGAAGCGTCGCGTGCCGTTGCCTTGAACTTGCAACAAGACATTGAAAAGACGCAACGCGAATTGGCCACGATGGACTTGGCGGTGCAATCGCAACGGTCGGAGCGCGATGCGATGCTCGCGCGAATGGCGTATGTTCGTCAATCCCTCCTGCGCGAGCAATCCGGTATCGATCGGCACGATCAAGAGCGACTGAAAATGTTGCAAGTTGCCGAAGAGAGGCGGGACCGCTTGGCGGACCTCTCGAAGGAGCTGGAATCTCTGAAGCAACCGGACGAAACGCCGCAGACTCTGTTGCATGATATGACGCCCATTGCCGAGACGGTGTACGGCACGGAACAACATCTGCGGCTGCTCGGGGGCCGGCTGGATTATGTCCCCTTAAACGAATTGGTCGAACGTCTCAAGGAAGACGCAGCTCGAAATGCTTGGCGTCTCAAGGACACACCGGAGATGACGGAAACATTGGGACCGATCGACGGATACTTTCTCCAATACACGCTGACACTTCAAGAAGAGCCAGCTATGACGCCACAAGGGCCCGCGATCCAGCGCATGGTAGCATTGGATAAGTTCGTGCTGATTCCTGTCGATGGTCGTGTCAGCCAATCCTTGACAGAACAGTTAAACGACGACTCGGAACTCGCGCAACGGCTTCGTGGCTTCGAGCCGGGGACAACACTCACCGTGTGGACCTATCCCGATAGTTACGCCGAATTTCGTCAACTGCGTGACTGGCTTGGCAAACGCGGTTTTCGCGCAGCGGCGCGTCCTTTGCCCGCCGGAGAGCTGATTGCTGGATCACCTCGAGGCACGCGATCAGCGGCGCAATAGGGGTGCTTCACAGCGTTGCTCTGCAGGACTAAATTTTACCGAGGTCGACAGGCCTCGGTAAAATTTCATCCAAGGGCTTTTCCATGCCCGGAGGGCAACGCCGTAGCGGATTTATTTAGCGAAAAAACTGGGGTTTGGTTGAAATTGCAACAACGAAAAAGGAGCATTTCTCTAGCCCTCCGGGCTTTTAAAATTGCCTCTTCAGAAGAATTCGTGGGTAAATTTCCTTTCGGGTAGTGCTCCGAGGTTGTGATACAGGGCG
>JAQCHP010000102.1 GCA_027619595.1 Planctomycetota bacterium | reverse complement strand
GATTACGCCGAAGGCGTTACGTCCCATAGACCCCGCGTTACCGTTCCCCGTTCCCCGGGGTAGCCTCGGCCGGCGCCGAGGCTACCCCGGGCTATGAGACAAAACGCCTTCGGCGTAAAGAATCTTGGGCTCCCCCAACGTGGGATAACCTGCGGAGGGCGTGAACATCGACACACGCTGGATCACCGATACGCGGGAACATTCCCGAGATTACGCCGAAGGCGTTACGTCTCATAGACCAGGGTTGCTACGGCGCCAGCCGGAGCTACCCTGGGCTATGTGGCCGCATAATGTCGCCGGAAAACGTGGCCGCATTATATGGCCGGGCAATGTCGCCGCATAACGTGGCCGCATCAACGCGTCCGCATAACGTGACCGAACAACGTGGCCGCGTCCTTTGGTAGCGTGTTCCTGTTTGGCACAACGATCCCCCCTTGCTCAGCCTGTCGGAGTTGGGATACGCTGTGGCGCTTGGCGTGGGCTGGATCGTCGACCTGATCCTGGCGTCCGCTCGAGCCACGTTTTGCCCCCTTAGCTCAATTGGCAGAGCAACTGACTCTTAATCAGTAGGTTCTTGGTTCAATCCCAAGAGGGGGCACTCGCCGTAACTCGTTGCTGAGAAACACTTATTGCAGTGGAATTCAGGAGCAACGGCACGCAGAAGTCGTGCGATAGACTCTCCTACGTGAGCCGACCTTTGGGTTCACAACCTCGGGTGAGCGGGAACTCTGAGACGGGTGCGCAAGATGGGTCCGTATGATTATTGAGGTCAGCGGCATCTTCTCCACGGACAAACCCCTTCCCCCAACGCTTCCTAAGCCTTGGGATCTGTTGAGCCTCTCCGCGTCAAGAGTACCATCGAGGCAACGGTAAGGGTACGAGGTTCACGTGGAAGTGGACCCCGCGAGTGGTTTTCCTGAAAAATTCCACGATTTCTAAAAAAACGTTGACATTCTACCCATCTTATGGGAGGTTGGCGTCCCGGTACTCGTCCGATTACGTAGACTTTTTGCCCGAACAACTTTCCGTGTGGAGAGATGTTTGATGTCGAGTGATGTGGCGTGCCCGGCTAACTTTGAGCGGCCTGGTGGTTCCAGGTCCTCAAGAGACCCTCTTACTGGAGTATAAAAATGAGACAGACAAAAGTGTGGGTAATGCTGGCGATGACGCTGGCGGTTTTAGGTGGACGTGCGTGGGCCGCCGGTCCGGCGCCGTTTTGGGCGGAGGAGGCCAGCACGCCTGTGTCAAGCTCGAGATGGGGTCCATGGGGAGGATCAAATAACGGAAAAGCGAACGGAGCCTATCGAAATGATGTGGCTCAAATCACCGACCCTGGCGACGCGTCAAACGGCCTGTTCAATATCGCTTCGGGTTTGGGAGGCGGAAGTGGCAACGGAATGGCAGTGATCGAATTTGGAGATGGCGCGCTACTCGAAACATCTGGTGATTTTATCGGGGCGATTGTGGGGCCGGGGCCGTTGCGCGACGTGCGAGACTACACACTTGAAATGCGATTCCAAATTGCCGAGGACTTCGACAGCTTCGCCTACGATGCGCCAGGATATAATTCAAATCCCGTTTCGCTGTTGCTGGAAGACAACCTGCACGAACCGATCCAGATGGATTTTGGTTACCGGAATAACAATCCCACCACCGGTGGTCCTGCAATAAACACTCCAGAATACGACGCCAATATTACCAACGTTGCTTACAACATTGGTTCGGACTACACGATAACTCCATCAGCAAGTACAACCGACTACCAAGCGCACACCGGCGTTTGGCAAACGGTTCGCATTGTGTCGGACTACTCCGGAACGGGTACGGAAGTCGTGGGTACGGGGTGCCTGAGCCCGGACTCGGCTGGTACATTGAAGGTGTACTTGAACGGCGTGCTACAGAGGGTCGAAACGAACGTGGGACGAGATGGTCTCCCGATTTCGGCCGGCGCTTCGTTTGATTATGCTAACGGCTTTGCTTGCAAAGATGCGGGGGGTAACATCCTCGGCATCGGCAAAGCACGTCGTGGCCGTGGTTTCGTTGTACGCCGTGGCGACAATGGGGGGGGCGGAACTTCCAGAGAGGAAATCAATATCGACTACATCCGGGTGTGGCATGAAGCGTTGCCTTTGGTGGAAACGTGTGCTGGAAACTTGAATGGTGACAATACCACCGACGGCGCCGACGTGGCCATTATTTACAATGCCTGGGGTACGAATAATGCCCAAGCCGACATTACGGGCGACGGCATTGTCGACGGTGCAGATCTCGCTGAGGTCTTCAATTGCTGGGGACAGGCAGACGTCGGTCCAACCGCCGTTCCAGAACCTGCCAGTTTTGGCATGATTGGCCTAGGATTGGCTGGATTGCTGGCTGCACGTCGACGGTCTTAGTCAAGCGGCGAGTCTCTCGTCCATTTCGGGAAGATACGAGTCGACCGCTGTCACCATCCTACGGGTGCGTGACAGCGGTTGGGTGTTGCGCTCGACGAGAAGGCATCTCTGTTTAGCAAGGATCAAGTTGTGCGTGCCCCAACCTAACCAATGGAGTGTTGCCGTCATGCGTCGCAGATTTCCCCGAACGGTTGGTTTCACGCTCGTGGAACTACTGGTAGTGATCGCTATCATCGGCATTCTGGTGGCGCTTCTGTTGCCTGCCGTGCAGGCCGCCCGACAAGCCGCCATGCGGGTGACTTGCCAGAACAATCTCAAACAGCTGGCATTGGGGGCCCAAACTCATCATGGTTCGCAACAGTTCTTCATGACGGGAGGGTGGGGCATCAGCTGGGTCGGGGATGCTGACCGTGGGTTCGGCAAGCAACAGCCGGGCGGCTGGATGTATAGCATGCTGCCGTACATTGAAGAGACCGCCCTCTACGCGTTCCCTGCGGATGGTCAGCCCGATGCTCTGACGAACCCACAGTTGGAAGGCGCACGCAATATGATTGTGAAGCCGATCAAAATCATCAATTGCCCGTCACGTCGCTCGAACGGTGAACGGACGTTTCCGGCCGGCAATGCCATCAACGCGCAACCCTTTAGCACTGGAGCTGGTAAAGGGGACTATGCCATTAACTGCGGCTCTGGCACAGAAAATGAATTTGCCGGTTCCGATCCGAAGAGTTTAGCAGAGGGAATATCGCCCTCTTTCCGCTGGAGTTCCGACAACCCAAAACGGCAGGAGGGGGGGAATCTTGAGCTCAACGGAATCAGTTACGAGCGGAGCCAAATTGGCATCCAACACATTTCGGATGGCACGACAAAGACCTATTTGATCGGGGAAAAGTACCTCGATATCGAAGACTATTTCTCGAGCCAAACGCAGTCGAATAACGAGACCTGGTGCACCGGTTTCAATAATGACAATTACCGCACCTCTTACCGAGTGAAAACCCCAGCTGCAGGACAGCCGGACAATCGGTCGCGGCCGATGCAGGACCAGCCGACCCTCAAGAACGACTTTGTATGGGGGAGCCCTCATTCCGGCGGATTCTATATGGCGATGTGTGATGGAAGCGTGCGTTTGATCAACTACAACATCGATTTGGAAGTCCACTATGCGCTGGGAACGCGTGCCGGTGCGGAAGTTGCCGTGGAGCAATAAGCCGGTAGTGCATCCAAGCGTACGGCATGAGACAATCGTTCCCAGAGCCCACCGCTGCGGCCACTTCACCAAGGAGAATACGTTTGAGTATTGCAACACGGTTCACGGTGTCCCTGGCCTTCGCCCTGACGATGGCCAGTGGGACGATGAGCGGTCGACAGGTCATGGCGGAAGAATCAGCGAAGAGCGGTGCTCGGATCTTGATGGTCACACAAAGTGGCGGATTCAAGCATGGATCGGTCAGCCGCAAAGCGAATCAACTCGCCCCTGCCGAGCAGGCCATGACCGAGCTGGGGATCAAGAGCAACGTGTTCCGCGTCGACTGCTCCCAGGACGCCGCTAACGAGTTGACCAAGGACCTATTGCAGGGCTACGACATCGTCATGTTCTACACGACGGGAACGACCGCCCAGCTCAAAATGGACCCCGCAGTGCGAGATTATTTGTTCACCCAATGGGTTAAGCAAAAAGGGCACGGCTTTATCGGCACCCATTCGGCCGCCGACACGTACGGAGACTACGAACCGTATTGGGAGATGTTGGGAGGGACGTTTGATGGACATCCCTGGGGTTCGGGTGAGACGGTAACGATCACCGTACACGACCCACTTCATCCCGCCAGTCGGCCCTGGGGCAGCGAGTTCGAGATCAGGGATGAGATTTACAAGTTTAAGCATTGGCAACCAGAAAAAGTGCGAGTCCTCATGAGCCTGGACATGGCCAAGACGGCCCACAAGGAGGCGTTTCATGTTCCAATTCTGTGGGTTAAGCAATATGGCGAAGGACGCGTCATGCACATGAGCTTGGGGCACAACGAAACCGTCTGGGCCAATCCGACCTACATGCAATCGCTCCTGGGAGGGATCAAGTGGATCCTCGGACAAGAGCCAGGGGACGCCACGCCGAACCCAGAACTCTCTGCGGCGGAAGACGCGAAAGCGAAAGCGGCCGCCGCTAAGAAATAGGTTTTGACGCGCAAGCGGGTTTGTTTTTTCTCACAGAGACACGGAGACACAGAGAAAGAAAGATGGGAAGAAGGGGAAATGGGGTGATGGGGTGATGGGCAGAAGAACCATACCGTCCACTACCATGGGGCCTATCGGATGGCAATCTTCTCCGTGCCTTTGTGCCTCCGTGAGAGATCGATTCCTGACGATCCCAATATCCGAGCCGGGTTCGTTTTTTCTCACAGAGCCACAGAGACACGGAGAGATAGGAGTCAGAGATCACCGTGAATGGTGCGCGTGATCCCGTCCTTCATCAGTGTTGCGCCGAAATTTAGCAAATAACCAAGCTTCAATCCCGTCAGACGGAGGTATGTCAACAGTTGCTTCTTGTGAACTGGATGAACCGCCTCCACCGACTTCAACTCCACGATCACTTTCCCTTCGACGATCAGATCAGCGCGAAACCCTTCATCGAATTTCTGCCCCTCATACTCGATCCCAATCGGAACCTGACGCTGAACCGAAAGTCCTCGCCGCTCCAGTTTGCGAGCCAAGGTCACTTCGTACACGGTCTCAAGCAGTCCCGGACCAAGGTCTTGATGTAGGTGAACCGCACAATCCACTACCACGGTACCTATCTCGTTTTCATGCATCTCTGTGCCTTTGTGCCTCCGTGAGAGATCTCTTCACGCATCGAACCAAGGGATCGACGCCCAGTAAACGCAATCAGCGGACTCCGGAGACGAGTGGGCCGAGTCGTCGGACTTTCAAAGCGATGTCTTCCGTGTACTCTGGTGACACAAAGTTCCGATCCCCACCCTCGTGAGTAAACGAATCTGCCGATCCATATTGTCCCGTACGAGGATGCAGCCATTGACCGGAATACCGACCTGCGGGTAGCGGCAATCGAAACTCTGCCTTGGTTCCACCATCCACATAGATTGCGTATTGCTCCCCAGATTCAGCCAACACCCAGGCCGCGATCGGAACGGGCTTGTCGACTGCTTTTGTGTCGGACGATTCCTTCATTGGGCTCGTCATCAGGCCGTGAACTACGTCGTGATCGGGCTGCATGCGGAGGAAGTCAAAGCTGTGTAGAAATTCCGCGAGACACCGCAATTGGTTCCGAATCGTGGGACCGCCGCCTCCCCCCTGCCCCGATGGAATCGCAAAACTTCCACCTTCGTGTCCCACTGTAAACGAATAGTCGAGGTGACTGAACAGTGCTCCACCGGCCAAAAGAAATCGCCATGCTTCGCGGCGGTAAGGTAAATCCGCCACGCCGACGAAACCGGTCTCGTTGTCACCGATTGGCTTGTTAAGGCCAATGTTCATCGTCACCGCATCCGGGGACGCATAGTGAAAATTAAATATCGATATCGCTGGATGGGGATCGACGATCGGCCGCTCTTGTTTACCGTTGGCGATATTTTGTGAAATCAAGTGCTTTTGCGAAAAAGATTGCTCACACCGCGCAATAACATCGGCGATATGGTGCTGCCACTCCACCGATATGCCGTCCAAATACGGTTCGTTGCAAATTTCATAGTAGACATTTTCGCAATGCCGCAGTTGTTCCACGATGTGCTGCACCATGGCCGCTTGGAACGGTAATAAGCCGTCATGGGTCTCCAAGCTAAACACTTCGTTCGGCTTACAGTTTCCAACTCCGTTGATGTTGTTGGCTATATTGAACGGGCTGAGGGTCCATTGCCGAAGCCCGTCACCGTAGTAGGGGCAAAACAAATTCACTTCGACCACAATTCGGAGCTATGCAGCCAATTCAACGAAGTGACGTAGTCGCGTGTCAAATTTTTCATCCCATCGCTGCAAATCGAATTTGGCCCCTCCCTTGGAGTAGCCCAACACGGTACTGCGCGCGAATGGGCAAAGTAGCTGTCCTTCTGCCGGGTCGAGCGTATTCCCCAATTGCGGTCCATCTTGTTTGCTCCCGTTGTCTTCGACATAGAGACCGCAAAAGACACGTGTATGATTGAACCCGTACGAGGCCAGCGTCCGTAGATACTTTTCGTAGTCGAACAATGAATTCAGTACCGCGCCATAGTGCTCGCCCGAACTGATCAGTATTGTTGGCTCACCACACCAAAGAAAGTAATGGGGATTGTCCGGGTGTATCGCGAGAAAATGTGGCGACCGACTTACGTTGGTACTTACCGGTGGTGATCGATCCACGGCGTGGCAAAAACTTAGCTGTCCGATAACGACGACGATGGCGACGAACAGTGCGCGGCCCATGCGGAACGTTCCTGCTTGGTTGCCGATTATGCGAGCAGTTCCTTGACCGGAACCCCTTTGCCATCCTTGGTCACGAAAAACGGCCGGTCTTCCACGGTGTAGTACGTGTCAGGCGGAATCCCCAGCGCATGATAGATGGTGGCATGTGCGTCGATCAACGCAACAGGATTCTCGATCGTCTTTAATGGGTGACGGTCCGCCGTCTTACCATGCACATACCCTTGGCGGATACCGCCCCCGAAGAACACCATCGAACTTGTACTGCTGAAATGCCCGTGGAAACCGTACATCGACTCGCGTTCCAGGACAAGATTTTCACCTGTATGTGTTTCCGCGGATCCGTCCGGTTCCGCGCCTGCCGCGGGCTGCGAGGCAATCGTGCGACCAAACTCGGTGGCCAGTACCACCAACGTCCGTTCCAACATACCTCGCTCTCGAAGGTCCTGAATCAACTTAGCAATCGGTCCGTCGATTTGCTGTTTCATTTCGACCATTCGCTTACCACCGTTCTCGTGCATGTCAAATCCCTTGAACGGGCCATATTGATATTCGACCTGGATAAAACGAGCACCTCGCTCAAGCAACCGACGAGCCAACAGCAACCCGTGCCCGAACCGACGACCGTTGTCGTAGGCGGGATCGAGCAATTGAGCCCCCTCGATTCGCGGCTCATACGCGGCGATTGTCTCTGCACTTTCTTCCGCGCGATAATTGAATGCGGCCTTCACTGGTGAGTCCATCATCGCGCGTGCGTCCTCGATTGTCTTCAGGTAGTCACCAGCTTTGGGCGAGTCTTTAAGCTCCTTTTCCGACAGATCAGCGATATTTTTGAACAACTGCTGGCGTCGATCGAGGCGGCCGCGTGTCATGCCCGAAGCCGCCTCAAGGGTCGACAGACCCTGCGTCGGATCGGGGATCATGAAGGGACCGTGATTGACTCCATAGAACCCCGGACCAATGTATTCACTAATGAATTGTTTTTCGCTGTCGCTTGAATCAACATCGCGACCAATGTAGATGTACTCAGGGACCGCCGGATTGCGTCGACCTAACGACCGCCCGACCACCGCACCCAGGCTGGGCGCTTTGACACCCACCGGAAACAAATAGCCCGTCATCATGTAGTACTGAGCTTTCAAATGAACCGCCCCGAAGGCCACTTCGTTCGTGAGCGAACGAAGAATGGCGCCTTGGTCCATGACCGACGCGATTGACTCCAATCCTTTCCCTAAGCGAATACCGTCGGCCGCGGTGGAGATGGATTCACAGGTCCCGAGTAGTTCACTCCCTTTCATTCCTTGCTCGTAGGGCGTATAGCGTTTCGGGTCCCACATATCGGTTTGAGCAACGCCACCCGGCAACCAAATGAGAACCATGGAATCGGCTTTTGAGTCACGCAAAATCTTGGCCGGATCCTCAGCGCCCCTGAGTGGGTTAGATAGCGCACCTGCTGAGCCCATCGCGGCAGCACTGGCAACCAGACTGCGCTGCAAAAAATCGCGTCGTTTCATCGCCGAAATCCTTATCCCAGAACGACCAGACTCGCTAATGAATGTACTGAAACTCAACCGAGGTCACCAACGCCCAACTCAAATCGCCCAACAGTTCCACCCTATCGTCCGATGATTCCGACAATGGATGGAGAAAAGCTCTCCCCACGAGACGTTCGTCCGCAGTCGGTGCGCGAGTCAAGATGGCCAGGTACAGTGTATCGAGAATGCCGTCAATGTCTTGCGCAGCGGCAGTTGACGTTAGGGGCCCGGGTTCGTAGATCAAATGATGGTATTCGTTACCGTTGAGCAGCTCGAGCGCCTGAACGACAGCAGTTTCCTCCGATCGCGTCGTGCTGATCTCGTTGCGGGACGCTGGGCGACTTAACGAACGAGAAAGAGGAGTTGTGGCCTTGGTACGAAAAAGTCGTTCGTCCGAAGTTAATGTCTGCCGAGTCGCAAGTCGAATCGAATCGACTAACTGTTCTGCAGTGAGTTTTCTCAAGGCAGGGGACTGACAGTAGCGTGGCGCCTCTCGATTGGCGTTATCAAAGTGATCCTCGCGCGCCGGGTCGTATCGCAATTGGTACGTTCGGCTATTCAAGATTTGGCGTATGGTATGTTTAAGGTCGTAGCCGTGTGTCATTAAGTCCCGAGCCAGCCATTCCAGCAGATCCGGGTGGCTAGGGGGAGCATCGCTTCGAAAATCGTCGATCGGTTCAAAGAGCCCTAAGCCCATATAGCGCCGCCACAGCCGATTGACGATTGTCTTGCTAAAGCGTGGGTTGAGCGGATCGGTCAGCAGCAACGCAAGGTAGTGCAATCGACCGTCGACATCAGCTGGTGCCTGTGTTGGCGCACCAGGAATCGCGAAAGGGAACGCGGCCGGGACCGTGCCTCCAACAGTTTTTTCGCAACGTATGTGCGTCAAATCACCGGAACTGAATAGCCCACCAAAGGCCAAAAATCTTGCTTGTGGCCATTCATCATTTTCAAAATGATCATGGCAACTGGCACATTTCATCCCCGTGCCAAGAAATACCTGACCGACCACTGCAGCAGTCTGGATCGTATCGGTGTGAGTTTGATTCAGGATAAATCCCGTTTGGGTCGGCTTACCGAGGACGTCTTCGAACTCGGACCGCCGGTGGCCTGGCATCCGCGGGTCAATCAACTCCGCAACCATCACGTCAAAGGGTGTATTTTTCTGGAAGTGTTCGCCCAGCCATTTCTGATAATTTCCGCGGGACGGGATTCCACCAACTATGGGCGCTGGATTACTAGCGATCGCTTCTTCCCAAAAAGGGGTCCAATGGTCCGCGTATTCTTCATGGCGATTGAGCAGTTCGTCGATTAAGTGGGAGCGTTTGTCGGCCTGGTCATTCTGCAAGAACCGATGGGCTTCCTCCATCGTCGGAATTCTTCCCAAAACGTCCAGGTAGACTCGGCGGAGAAAAGTGTTATCGGAGCAAACGGGTGGTACATCGAGCGCAGACGGGACGCCAGCTTCATGCCATCGTGCCGTGATAAATCGGTCAATTTCGTTGAAAACGGGACCTTGAACGTCGGGTACCGGCGGTGCTGCGGGCAACTGCTGGAGCCTCGACTCACGCCGATAAACAAGTTGTTCGCGGGCATCCATGATAAGCAGTTGATACGCCGCATCAACGTCGTCGGCACGGGACACGCTCCCGACGAACGGAACAAGACACACGAGCAAACCTACAAATCGCATGGAATACTTCATAGCCAATATTGTACCATCCAGGAAAGCGGATGAACGCTCCGTCGCGAGACGAAATCGTCGATCGCAGGTAGGTTTCGGTTGAATTCCACACTTACTTAGACCGCCCGGACGGCAGCTAACATGGCCCTGGCACGATTCTCAATGGCATCAAAAGCACCCGCTTTGATATCTTCTGGGACGAACAGGCTATTTACAAACCCTACTGCCGCTGCACCCGCTTTGAGATAGGCAGCCGCATTGGCTTCCGTCACACCACTGGTAGGAACGATGTTCAGGAACGGGAGCGGTCCGAGCGTCTGCTTCACCCAGGCCGGGCCTGGCCCCTGTTCCGGAAACAATTTTTGCAATGGTGCGCCAGCGCGATAAGCCAACAGCATCTCGGTCGGCGTACTGGCACCGGGCATCGACGCAACTCCATGGTACTTGGCACGTTGAATGACCGCCTCATCCACGACAGGAGAAACAATATAGGTCGCGCCCGCGGCCAAAACCTCATCGACTTGTTCGACAGTCAAGACCGTTCCGGCCCCCACGATCAGGTTCGGTCGCCGCGAGAATTCTCTAATGAGTTCCATCGCTCCCGGAACGCTTAACGTGAATTCAATAATTCGGAAGCCGCCCCGGACGGCGGCGTCCATGGCTTTCCGTGCCGACTCTTGACTGTCGGTGCGCACGATTGCGGAAGCGCGTTCCTGTTTACAGACCTGTACAAATGCCTCAGCGTTGAGCACCTTCGCTTGCGCGGTTGTCATCGTCACGAACCATCCTTCCACTGATCTCGGTTAATTACTTCAAATACGTATCCGTTGTTAGGCTCCCGAAAGAAGAATCGCTCAAACGGCGTCGAACGCAGGGGCTCAATCAGCTCGCCCCCCTGGGCCGTGATTCGCTGTCGGAGCGCTGTCATATCGTCTCCGTCGTGAAACACCGCCAAATGCCGCCCGAACTCAGATTCGAACGGGGACGCCGAAAATCCTTCTACATGAATAATGTGTATCTGTTGCGATCTGTCTTTTTGCGGCGAAATGTCGATCCACTCGACTTCCCGCGGCACGTTGGTGGGAATGGCGATCGATTGCCAACGCATGGTTTGGCAAAGAAACCTAGCTGTCGCCTGTACATCCCGCGCGCCGATCGCTAGATGGGCTACCGACATTGTCCGACCCTTTCCTTGATTTTCGCCAATTTAAACGGGAAACTTGTATTGGGCACGTTGTTCCCGTTTCTGCCAAGCATTGGCCTCATCATCGCCCACGATCTGTTCTGAAGCGTCATCCCAGCGCACAACTCTCCCCAAACGCATGGCAATATTCGCCAAATGACAGGTTGTCACCGAACGATGATGGGATGCTACGTCAGAAACGGGCTCGCCGCGGTCCTTGATGCATTCCATGAAATTGCGCATGTGGTCACCCGGCTGTTTGCCCTTACAAAGTTTCATTATGGCATCGTCGGGCAGCGGATGATCTTGCAAGTCCTCCACGGCCGTGCCTGTCAATTTGCCACGGTTGACGAAGATCCGTCCCTGCGTCCCTTCGATCATCAACCCGTTGTCAAACTCGGGACTCTTGTCATCAACAACCCATAATTCGGCGCCACTTGAATAGGTGCATTTGATCTGAAAGCGACTGGCAACCTCATACCCATGCGGAATATCCTGAAAGTCCCCCTTGGCCTCGATGGTCGTTGGTCCAGAATTACTTGCGCCCAAAGCCCACGTGGCGATGTCGACATGATGGACACCCCAATCGGTTACCTGACCACCGGAGTAATCGTACCAATAGCGGAACATGTAGTGAGCGCGTTCGGGCATGTATCCGACTTTCGGAGCTGGGCCCAGCCACCGGTCCCAATCTAGGTACGTTGGTGGCTCCTGCTCCCGAAACGGGCCGCCGGTTGCCGCAGCGCCAATAGCGCAGGTAATACGTTGGATCTTGCCAAGTCGCCCGGCGTGACAGAGCGCGACCGCCTTAAGGAACATCGAACCGAATTCCGTCCGCTGCTGCGTGCCAACTTGAAAAACCCGGCCGGATCTCTTCACCGCCTCACGTAAGAGCTTCCCTTCGTCGATGGTTAGGGTAAGCGGCTTTTCGCAATAGACGTCCTTACCGACCTGCATCGTCTCCAGCGACATTTTGGTGTGCCAATGATCGGGCGTACATATGGCAACAAAATCGATATCTTTTCGATCAAGGATCCGTCGATAGTCCCCGTAGAGTACCGCAGCCCCTCCCGTCTTTTGCTTGTAAGCCTCTCCACGAAGGGAATCTGTTTCGGCGATGGCGACCAAACTCGCCCCGTTGGCAATTGCACTATCGGCGACAGTGGTACCTCGATAGCCTGTGCCGATCACGGCGAAACGCATCCCAGCACCAGCGGGTTCTGCCTCGACGGTCGGCAAACACCAATAAGGAACGGTCAGCCCAATACCCGCAAAAGCGGCCGATGTTCTGGAAAACTGTCGACGCGTATAGCGACCGTTTATCACGCTAGAAACTCTTGATAGGGACTGTTCTAGGGACCCTGGATGGACTCACGTTCAATGAATCGCGTTCAAAGTGCCACGATTCAAGATTTACGGAAACCATTGGAGGAGGGCAAGACGATAATTTCATTTTCGGGAAACGTGACTTTCGACTCTTTGCCATCGATCTTGTAGTGGATGGTCAATGCCTTCGCTTGTCCCGGGGCTGGATCGCCGCCGAAGCTGGCGTTGTAGTCCTTCGCTGGCAAAGGGACGTAGGGAAAATCACCGACAGTCGAACGCACAATATCTGTCACGTCGCGCTGCGTCGATTCGGCGCCGTATTCTGCCTTGAGGATTTCAATTTTCACGGGAGGTAAACCGCTTTTCACGAGTAGCTCTCGTACTTGCGAATCGGTACTTCCGAGTTTGTGGGCAACGACCAGGGTCGCCAAGGTGGCTTGCTCCTGAATGGCTGGTATGTCGCGAGCTTTGATGGCAATCCGAAGCATTTCGAGACTGGGATAGCGCTGAACGACAGCAAGGACAAGTTGCTGTTCTTCGACTCGACGTGCTGCTTGGAATGCGTTGTTACACAATTCAGCTCGCTGCGCGACCGGTATGGTTAATTGACGAGCCAAACGTATATAGCCGCGTAACGCACGAACCTGATGTTTTTCGTTGGCGGCATTCTTGGCAAGATTCAACAGTACCGGCGCCGCATCGAGGGTCATCCATTCGCCCAACACTCGGCTTCCGGTGTCTTGCAGCGTTGGGTCGGCACCTTTCATGGTCGCATCGATTGTCGCAAGTGCCTTAGTGCCGCCCATTGCGCCGAGGATTTCCAACACGATTGCTTTTAATTTCGCGGATGCCTTGGGCATGACAGAAGCCAATTCCGCAGCACAGGCTTCGCGGTCGGGCATCCGTACGCATGCCGCACGGAGCGCCTGCTGTGTCGCCTCCGAATCAACGTCACTTTTCGCCGCCACCGCCTGCGAAATCAGCACCGTCAAATGATCTTGGCCAACCGTTTCGCCGAGTGCCTTTAACGCGGCGTGTCGGATCGTCGTTTGCGAATGATTGACAACCTTGATGAGTGATTCCGCTGCGTCGATCCGCCGTTGCCCGACGAGTTCGATCAAAATGGGCAAGGTCTCGTCCCCTTCTTTGGCATGGGCCAAGAGTGCCGCGATTTCTGTATTGACCTTGCCGCCTGGCAGAACCCCCAGCGCTAACTTTGCGGCTTGCGCTAGTTCGGGAACGGGTTCCACGGCGGTCTTCAGGAGGATCGACACACTTTCCGCATCGCCACGGCGGCCAATGACTTCGACCGCGGCGATCCGTACCTCGGTGGCCGCTTGCTTAACTAAATCCAGCACCACAGGCGGCAGTTCCGCATCTTCCCGGTCGGCCAACACATTGAGCAGCATGACGGCTCGCTCTGGCGACGCGTTTTTCAATTCGCTTGCCAGGGCAACGGAGACCTCGCGTCCAGTTAACTCGCGTGCTGTACTGAGGGCGATTTGCACAAGACCCTTGTCGGACGACTGGAGCTGTTCGAGTAGCAAGGAAATGCCGTCCGATTGTCGAGCCAGGATCGCTCCTCGAGTCGCTTCGCGGATCCGCTGCGGAGGCACATCGGCTCGACGAACCGCGTCATAGATTTCGACCGCATCTGCCAACTTCCCATCGTGCATTCTTCGTTCGGCACACAATACGCAACCTTCGGCAACGGCATTTCGGACTGGCGGCAGCGGAAGACTCAGGGCCGCCCGCAGCGTGCTGCATGCGGCGTCACTACCAATACGGCCCAACGCCAACGCCGCAGCGGCCGCCACTTCCGTATCGGAATCCGCAAGTCGGACGGTCAACACGTCAACGGCAACGGAATCTCGACGCACACCGATGGAATTAATCACACCGATCAGTAATTTTCCCTGGAGCGTTGTTGTCGCTTCGCGCAGCGCTGCATCTGCTGCGGTTCCCGGAATGGCTTCCAAGGCGATGCGGGACCATGACGCCAATCGCTCGTCCGCCAAGAGGGCTGCCAAGTCGGGAATCGACGCCTCGGTACCGTGAATAACAAGTTGCTTGCAAGCCAGGGCCTTTTCACCACCCGATACTTCGGATCGCAGCACCCCCAGTAGTTCGCGCTCCTTGGCTCCGTCGGTTTCAGCCAAAACCGGAACCATAGCACCGACGCACAATGTTAATGCCACGGCGAAGGCAACAACTCGCACAAAATGGGGTTGGATTTTCATGCCGGATCCTTATTTATTTTTACTCTTGATGATTCTTGGTAACTGTTCTGTTATCAATTGTGAGCGACGGCCACATTAGGCGGACCCATAACGTCAAGCGACTAGAGACGCCATGGTTCTCGAAGTGCCTCGGATCGCAGGCGATTCGCCTGCGAATCGTTAATGAATTCGTATTTCTCCGGATCGAAATTCAAGGTCCGATTCAGGGCGATGGCGATATTGGCTGCGTGGCACGTAATGTGCGCAAAACATGCCGCTTCCGCGTTGGCGAGTGGTTGGCGGCGTGATTTCACGCAGTTGAGAAAGTCCCGTACGTGAAACGTCGCTGGGTAACCACCGATTTCGGCGACCGTCTGTCCGGCCAGCAGCTCGGGGGAACTCAGAACGAGCTTGCCACTGTCGCCGGTCTCCACCCAGCCCGTTTCGCCTTCAAATCGCACGGGACACGAACCCAACGGAATCCAGCCTGTCTCACGGATCACAAGCTCGACTCCGTTGGCATAACGAGCAACGAGTCGACCTTCCGCGGGGGGATGGTATTCCACGGGTGAAGTTCGGTCAGCCCCGACTGCCCACTGACATAGATCAACGCAGTGCGAACCCCATTCCAAGACACCTCCGCCAACCAGTCCTCCCCCCTTTTCAAAGTTAAAGCCATCGAGATGTTTCGCGTTAAAGGGGCGCCAGGCAGCGGGGCCAAGGTACATGTCCCAATCCACCGCATTCTTGTCTGGTTCAGGTTGCGGAGTATCCCAACCGCTTGACACAGCCGCCATCCCGGCAGGATGCGCGTAGACGGTCTTGAGTTTCCCGAGTTTTCCGGTGCGAGCCAGTTCACACGCAAAAGCAAAGTGTGGCAAGTTGCGCCTCTGTGTCCCGGCCTGAAAGATACGACCGGTACGGCGCATCGTGTCGGCCAATATCAGACTTTGTTCAATATTCTTGGTGCAAGGCTTTTCGCAATAGATATCCTTGCCCGCTCTCGCAGCGTACATGGCCGCGGTCGCATGCCAATTGGGCCCAGTGGCGATCAATACCGCGTCGATATCGCTCCGGTCCAACAACTCGCGGAAGTCTCGATACGTATCGCAGTCCTGATTGCCGTACTTTTGGTCCGCAATCTTCTTGACCGCCTCGCGACGCACTGCTTTGACGTCGCAGACCGCTACAAACTGAATGTCCTGTTGCTCCAGAAAGCAGCCCAGATCATACGTTCCCCGATTCCCGATGCCGATTCCACCCAGCACAATCCGTTCGCTGGGAGCGACCGCTCCATCCTTTCCCAAAGCCGAACTAGGAATGATTTGCGGAGCCAACGCCATCGCCCCTGCGGACATGGCGGTACTGAGGAAACGACGCCGATTGTATTGCATTACACGCGTGGACATAGTACGCACCCCCAGGCCAGAATTTTTTTTGCCTTGCCAAAGTTTCCGAGTATACCACCACAAGACCTCCGTTTCCATCATCGGTGGCCTCGGCACGCAAATTGCCTTCCAAGGGGTCGAGCCGGCACGGCTTTGCGAGAAACCTTGTTCGCCGCCACGGTATTTGGCAATCCCGCATGTGCGAGGTGGGCACTGCGGGGCGCAATGGCGCGCATTTTGTGCGCAAGCGACACGGGAACCTCGAGACCACACGAAACACGAAAATCCTGACAGGAGAGAATTTCATGAAAACGCTGCTACTTTCCGGTTGGTTGGCGATCCTACTGGCCGTAGTCGGATGCGTTCCGCCCCCACAGTCCGGCAAAGGCTTTACCTTGCCGGAAGGGGACGCCGAAAAAGGGAAAGAGGCGTTCGTAACGCTCAAATGTAACGCTTGCCATCAGGTAGAGGGCATCGATCGGTTAGCCGTCGAAGGGGAGCAAAAACCGCTCTCAATCCCGTTAGGAGGCGAGGTTACCCGCATCAGCACTTACGGGGAACTTGTCACATCGATCATCAACCCGTCGCATAAACTCGCCGGCGGGTTCCAGCCGGAAGAGGTGTCGACCGATGGCCAATCGAAGATGACGAATTACAACGACGTACTCACCGTGACGCAGCTGACGAATCTCGTCAAATTCTTACAATCGAAGTATGAGCTACGTGCGATCGAGCCGACGCCCTACCCGCCGTATGGCTATTGAAGGATCGGCGCGTGACATCGCAAGCTGCCTGGATATCGGCAGACATCGTATTACAAATCGCGGCGACGGCGGGGCTTAGGTGGTCCGTCGTCGTCATTATCCTCGGGCGCTGCACTTTCTGGTTGATCGCCACGACGCCGTTTGCCATCTTCGGGGCCACTTCGCTCGCGGCCTCTTCTTGGCGGTCCCATTTCAAACGCAAATGGCTCTCCCATAAGCTTCTGCAATTGCGATTCACTCACCGCGTCGCTCAGAATCTCTCGATTGCCGGCATCACGAATCTTGGCGATTTCCGCATGCACGCGCTTCATCACTTCTTCTTGCTTGATTCGAAGCGCATCTGCCTTGTCGGTTTCGACCTCGACACCCGCCTTCTTCAGCGCTCGGACCAAGTCGCCCTGTTGCAGGAGGAACTGAAATTCGAGTTCGGCATAGCGCGTGGCTTGATCAGAATTCAAGACACCTCGTAGTTGCTCAGTGAGATCTTTCTCAATTTTCTCACGATCTTGACGCATCTTTTCGACGGCCGCTTCACGTTCTTCGCCCGACAAGTCGCGAAAGTTTCCAAACCGTTTCCGGGCAGAATCTGCCGTGGACCGCAGGAGTTCTTCGATTTTTCCGACTTGATCTTCTGTAAGCTGAAGCTCTTGTCGGACTTGGTCCTGCATGATGATACCCATCGCCCCACCACCTGACGGCGTGAACCCTCGCCCAAACCGTCCTCGATCGCCGTCAGGCTGCGCCGAAACGAGCGCCGTAAAAAGGGAACAAGTCGCGGCGACCGACACGAATATTCTGCATGTAGACTCCACCATTTGGTGTCTCCTCCCAAAAAGCATGATTGAGAAACTAACATTCGATCCTTGGACATGAGGCCAGCGGACAAGCGTGCTCGTCGGGCGGTCATTTGCTTTCACGCGCGGCGACCGCATGGGCCTCTTGAGCTGTGATCAAGCCGTCCCGATTGCGATCAAATCGATCGAAATCTTTCATGGTTGACGCATCCGGTCGCACGGCAAATTCACGCAGCGCAACCTGTCCGTCTCGGTTGGCATCGCGAGCTTCCCACCA
>JAQCHP010000005.1 GCA_027619595.1 Planctomycetota bacterium | reverse complement strand
AGGCCTCCGGCTGACGGTTAAACATCCGAGGGCCGCAGGCGTACGCGTTTTGGATGTTCGATCGATCCGTCCACGCCTACGTCCGGCCGGCAAAATGATATACTCCGATCCTTCGAAGGTGAGGTCAGGTCGCTTGACGGCCGATTTTGTGGTTCCCCGGGGGGTGAGTGAGGTATGTCGCGTCAGAGTTCGATTTCAGGTGTCTTGGCGATTGTGCACACACCGTTTCATGACGACGACCGTATCGACTTCGAGGCATTTCATCGTCAGGTCGATTGGGCGTTTCAGGTGGGGGCGAATGGCTTGGGGACCGGCATGGTCACCGAGACCCTGAGATTGAGTCCCGAGGAGCGTCGGACGCTGGTGGCGGACCTGGTGCGAACTGCCGGAGGACGGGGTGTTGTGTTCGCCAGCGTTGGGGCGGAGAGCACGACGCAGGCCGTCAGCTATGCGAAACACGCGCAGGAGGTGGGTTGCGATGCGGTCATGGCGGTCCCACCTGTCGTTTCCGCGATATCAGGTCAGCATTTACTGGCGTACTACACAGGCATAGCTGAGTCGATCGATCTGCCGGTCATCGTGCAGGATGCCTCGGGATATGTAGGTCAGACGATTCCGCTGGAAGTGTCGCTTAATTTGCTCGATCGATTTGGCCCCGAGAAAATATTGTTCAAGCCCGAGGCATCCCCCATCGGACCGAGTCTTTCGGAATTGCGCGATGCAACGGGTGGGCGTGCACGCGTATACGAAGGTTCGGGTGGGATCTTGTTGGTCGATTGTTTTCGGCGGGGTATCGTGGGCACGATGCCGGGGACCGATCTCTTAGACGCGGTCGTGGAACTTTGGCGCGCCCTTCAGGCGGGGGACGAACAACGGATCTATCGGATCTATTTTCCGATTTGCGCGATGGTCACTCTCCAGATGCAAGCGGGACTCGATGGATTCTTGGCTGTCGAGAAATACTTGTTAGTGAAACGAGGACTATTTCGCACGGCACGGCGCCGGACACCCTATCGGTTCGAGCTCGATCCGGAAACAGCCCGGGAAGTCGATCGATTGTTTGAAATATTGCAAGAGTCAATCCGCTCGTAGAGTCCCCGCGACTGCTTGGCGGATGTAGATCGGCGCCGAGGCTTGCACGCTATTTGTTTTGTCGGTCAAGAAGACTCGAACTTGACATGCCCCTTGAGCGTTGAGCGGTATCGGTAGGTCCAACTTGGTTGTTCCCGGGGCGAAACTCTTTTCGATTTGGCACCATGTGTCCGTATTGGCAGTAACGTAGTCGCGGTCCCAGGCCAATTGCAGCTCCGCACTCTTTAATTCCTGAGTCGTTCTTGCGTGCGGCGTGGATCGGAATCGGCCGCGGGGACACACTAGTTCGATGGTGCCGCGGCCAGTTTGGGGCGATTCGAATTGCACTTGAACGGTTTCTCCCGCAGTCGCCGTTGTTGGCACTTCCACTTGCGCCATGTCCGGGAATCGGAGTCGTAGTAGAGGATCTCCGAAAAGTTGATAGAGCTTCATGTGTTCAGTGCGTTCTTGTTGCTGCGATGCAGCGTCGGTACCTAACATCGCGGCAATTTTGTCGATCCATTGTCGACTTGGTACATCGGGTAGCGTTAATTCTTGTTGCGCCTGCAACAGGCATTCGCCCAAGGTTGCCCCTCGTTTGGCGAACAGGTGACCGACCAGGCCGTTCGCCAAGGAAATATTGCCGTACGGCATGGAGATCCCGGCGGAGGCGATGACCGCGACGGGGCCTCCCGATGTGCGCAACATCGATTCGGCTAAGCACTCGTAATTTTCGCCGAACCTACCAGCGTTACAGGAAAAGAGGGCGGCGACCGGTGCGTGTCCGTCTGCTTGCAGCTGGTGGATGGTGTGCGACCCGAGAATCGGAGTGTCACGGACACGGTCGAGCTCCTGTATATGTCCATGGCCAGCATACACCCAGAACAAGCAACCCGAATTGTAACGTTGCATGACTTGCTGCTGGAAATGCTGTAGGCACGGGCAGTAGGGGCTTTTCCAACTGGCATAGGTCATGCCGATGCGGTAGGAGGTTGGGACACCATGGACGAGTAATGTCTGCACGGATTTTTCGACCGCCGTGTCGATGATCGGACCGAAGCCGCCGAGCCCTCCTACAATTTCAACCCGCTGCTGCCATGGCCCGGCGGCAGCTGAAGTCTCGTAGCGCACGACACGATCGAGTATCTCGCGTAACTGTTGGCGGTCTTGCGCCGTGATGCGACCGACGGCCACGTCGGGAGTATCGTCGTCGGTTAGCTCGGCATAGACCGAATCACTTGCAAATTCCACTTGCCACTGAGGCGCAGAATCGGTTGCGATACGACCTGTCGGTATGCCTTCATTGCAACGCGTATTTCCAATCAATACGACGTGCATTAGCTGCGAAACTTGGTGGATCGCTTGGATTTGTTGACGGACCGCGGCCACCTGTGGCGCTGGGTCGATCACTTCGATTACGTGCCCCTGCTCGCGTCGGAGTTTTAACCAGGGGGTTAACTCTGCCTGCCACGAAGGATGGCACACGACCACCGTATCGACGTGGCTCCTTGGAGCCGCTAGCAGCGGTTCCGGCAGGAGCCAATGAGAGACGGCCAAAAGTGCCAATCGAGCGGAAAGCATACAGCTTGTGGCAGAACTCAACCGCGCACCGCCGTTGGCGGGCGCTGTCCGAAGACGCTCTTCGTCTGCCATCTTGATTTGCCCCGAATAACGCGATGATTGAACATGCTCCACGGCAGCGGAGTCTACTCAAATCGTTCGGCCGAAGACAAGGGAAATTGATTGCGCATCGCGTACTGGGGTCAGCGGGCGGCTCAGCTGGTGGCAGTGATGTTGGCCGAGGGCCAGGTGATACCGGAAAGTGAGGCCAGAGCGAGTTCCAGCGCCTGGGTTCCTAGTCGGCCGTGTCCTTGTGCTTGCAGCGCAACATACAGTTGATGTGCCAGTGCCAAGCCGGGGAGGGCGATTTGCATACGTCGGCATTCGTCCAACGCAATTCCCATGTCCTTGACAAAATGTTCCACAAAGAAACCAGGGTTGAAATCACCTCGTAGGATGCGCGGCGCAAGATTGGTTAGCGACCAGCTCCCGGCCGCCCCAGTCGAGACACTCTGCAACACCAACTCGGGATTCAAGCCAGCTTGATGTGCATACAGCAGGGATTCACAGACACCGACCATGCCCGCGGCGATCAGGATTTGGTTGACCATCTTGGTGTGTTGTCCTGCGCCCGCTTTCCCTTGATGTACGATTGTTTTTCCGATTTTGGCAAACAGCGGTTCGACCGCCTGAAAAGCGATTTCCGTACCGCCGACCATAATCGAAAGTCGTGCTTCACGCGCACCGATATCGCCTCCCGATACAGGTGCGTCGAGCGCAAACGCTTGTCGCATTGAAGCTGCCTCTTCAATTTCCACGGCCAGTTGCGGGTTGCTGGTGGTCATATCAACGACGACGCTACCGGGCCGTAGTCCGCCAACGGCCCCTTGGCTCCCCAGCAGCACTTCGCGAACGTCCCGCGGAAATCCGACGATCGAAAAGACGACGTCGGACTGCTCTGCGACGGAACGGGGCGAATCGGCCCATTGGGCGCCCGCGTCGAGTAATTCACTCGCACGTTCTCGTGTGCGCGTGTAGACCGTGACGGCATGGCCAGCACGACGCAGGTGCATGCACATGGAGCGTCCCATCACTCCGGTGCCGATCCAACCAATGCGGGCTGAATTGGATGCGAAAGATATTTTTGTCATCTCGTAGTTTCCCGGTTTCAAAAAACGCCATCGCGGCGTCGTAAGATTTCACTCATGATAACTGCTTGTCGCACGGATGTTGGATTCTTCATCGATACAGCGATCTCGCGGGCTAGATTCTTGGACTCCGTCGCACTCGCTGCCGCATCGCTTTCTGCTGTGGGGCACATGGATTCAGCATCAGTTCCCTGCTCGATCGGGACCGGTTCCGCGTGCGATATTCTCCCCAGTCGATGATCAAACACTTCGTGCAAATGCGATTCAAGTTGTTCGTCGGCAGATGCAAGTTTTGAGGTCTTTGTCGCGAATTGATCACTTCCCAAGTGACGTTGAACATGTTCATCGACCGTCCGGCCGCGTTCGATACCGGTTTTGGTCGTCACCGGCTCAGCCGTCACAATTGTCCGCTGCGAGTCACTGCGATCCGCAGTCTGCCGTTGTTGTCCTTTTTGTTTTTGTCGCTGTTGTTGCGCTGCGCCTTCGAGAAACTTTCGAATCTCGTCGGCCGCATCGGACTGCGGCACGACCGGCCGCCGCGTGGGACGGGCTGGCTTCCCGTGATTTTGAAACAGCTGATTCAGAAGGCCGGCCGCCGTGATGATAATGAAGACGATCGCTCCGACCCAATCGCCAAAATCGGCCACAGCACGTGGATTGTTGCGGCCGTCGACTTGCAGCGTTTCGACTTGCAGCGTTTCGGTTTGACGTGCTGAAGCCGCAGAGTTGCTGGGGTTAATAATTGAATTGAAGTGGGGCATGACACTTGCCGTAAATAATGCGAACGGTGCGACCGTAATGTATTCTGTGGGAGTCTCGGGCGATGGAGATACTGTCTCGGATGATACTATTGCTGTGGCATTGTCGGTGACAAGTGCTACCGCTGTCCGGAGTCCGCGATTGACTTGCGCATGTCGGTATCGGCCTGCAAATTTCGCAATCGGTAGTAGTCGCTGATTCCGAGGTGGCCGGAGCGGAAGGCGGCCGCCATCGCTTTGGGGACTTGGGCTTCTGCTTCGACAAGTCGAGCCCTGCTTTGTTCGATCTTGGCGTTGTTTTCCTGCTCCACGGCAGCGGCAGCCGCGCGACGCTGTTCGGCGCCGGCCCTGGCAACACGCGTATCGGCTTCGGCTTGATCGGCTTGCAGACGAGCTCCAGTATTGTCACCGACGTCGATATCGGCGATATCAATAGAAACAATTTGAAATGCTGTCTCGGCGTCCAGCCGCTTCGCCAAAACGGCCCGTGAGATGAGTTCAGGTGTTTCCAGTACGATCGCGTGCGTTTCGGCCGAACCAATCGCGCTCACGATGCCTTCTCCGACCCGCGCGACAATCGTTTCTTCCGTCGCACCGCCAATGAGCTTTTGCAGATTCGCTCGGACAGTAACCCGAGCTTTGACCTTCAATTGAATTCCATTCTTGGCCACTGCATCCAAAGTGGGGCGAGGCGAGCCTTTGGGAGGGCAATCAATGACCTTCGGGTAAACGCTGGTTTGGACTGCCTCTAAGACGTTTCGTCCTGCCAGGTCGATCGCCGTAGCCTCCGCAAAGGTCAATTGAACTAATTTCGTCTTACTGGCGGCAACCAACGCACGCACAACCAACGGGACGTTGCCGCCCGAAAGATGATGCGCCTCGAGCGCTTTGCTATTTAACCCAGTAGTTTTGTCCAAGCCGGCTTGCACCGCCATAATCGTATTGCGAACAATGATCTCGGGATCCACACGTCGAAAACTCATACCCCATAGATTTGCAAACGAGATTCCCGCGCCCGTCGTAACGGACTGTACCCACAGACGGAAGTACTTAGCCACCACCGCTAGGACTACGAGTCCTATGGCGAGGGCAATGATTCCAATCACGATGATGACGGGTCCCATAGCGTGTTATTTCCTATCGAGGTAAATCGGAAGGGGAGTAGGATGATGTCTAACTGAGCGGCATCTCCGTGTCAACCTAACGGGTCGTCAAATGGGTCGGGAATTTGCCGTTCCAATTCGGCTGTGGACGGCTCAGCGGATGACGCTGCAGCGGCTGGGAACTCGCCAGTTGGATCGACGATTCGAGGTATTACTACGAGGCTGTTTCCCAGGAAGGAGATCACCGTGATTTCCGTCTGGGCGGACAAGGGCCTGCCTTCCGTAACTGCGTCGAACTGCCGGCCATCGACTTCGATCGCGCCGCTAGGGCGCATCGGTGAAATGGTTTTTCCATGGCGTCCCACGAGTTGCGTCCGTTCTTCTGTCCATCTCGATGCGCGTTGGTGGTCGTGTGCTGCGTCACCGATCAAGACCGCACGTCCCAGCGTGGTCTTCGGCCAAATCCGGGTGGCGACCACGAATGCGACAGGAAAAATGACTGCGGTAACCACCATCGCCAAAGCTCCCATCGTCGTCCCGCCATAGACGAAGGCCGCTACGATCCAACCTATGGTGGAGATTACCGCAGCGACACTCAACAGGCCGGCGGACGGAATGAATAATTCCAGGCAGAGCAGCACAATGGATAGCAATAAGAGACAGATCGCGAAAACCATACGTGGTTGTTTGATTCCTTTATACGATTGGATGCCAAGGTTAACGCGATGGCACATCCGCCGGTCGTTGATCGGGTGGCTTCACGACAGGACGAACGACGATACAGTTGCCAGTAACAGAAATAACTCGAACCGCTTCACCCGGTTCCACGACGTCACCTTCACTCAAGACGTCGAACCATCGGTGTCCGAAATTGGCCTTTCCGGAAGGTGTGAGCCGAGTCGTCGCTGTGCCACGTTCGCCCAGTAGGTAATCGTAGCCGATTCGCGAATCTGTGTGGGCTAGTTCGGTCGACTCATCCTGATTCGGTGGACGTAGGATGATTTCATTCAGGCCGGGGATGTGCTTTAAGTAATGTCGAAGCGTCACAATACCTGCAATCAGGCCGGCGAAAAGTACAGCGAAGGTCCACAAAGAACGAGGTAGTTGATCCAATTCGTATTGATTATGGGGCAGGACAAACGTTTGACTGGCCAGTACCAGTGACAGGAGTATCAAGCCAATACCTCCCAAACCAAATACGCCAAAACCTGGCAGAACGAAGACCTCCAGCAAGAGAAAGCAGAGTCCGACGACAAAGAGAACGACCTCCAGCCAACCGGCGGTGCCGTTCAGGAAATTACTCCAAAAATATAATGCGAAACAGACGGAGGATAGGAATCCGCCGATTCCTAATCCAGGCGAAGCAAATTCTCCCATTAGACAAAACATGGCGATGAACAACAGGATGGCACTGACGCGCGGCGCGGCGAGTGCGGTGATCAGCTCATCGGCCCAGTTCGGTGTGGGGCTAACGAGCGGCTGTTTGATTCCGAACAGGGCGGCCAACTCGTCGGAAGATTGCACTACTTGTGCAATGCCCCAAGACAGGGCGGTTGCTCCGGTGATTTCTAAGACGGTTCCTTCCGGCGACACATCCCCGTCCTGACGCTGCCATTGTTCGTGTTGTTCGAGCGAATTCCATTCCTCATGACATAGATATTCTGTTGCACCGGTTGTCGAGTGGACATACCGAGCGAGTGGTTGTTGCGGGTCCATCACAGCGGCCGCAAATGACCACCGGCGTTGTTTTTCGCGAGATAGCTCTCGCATGACATCCAGGGCCGCGTTGATTTCGGGCTGTCGCAGTGACACGGGACCATTTCCACCGATGATCGCGGTGGGGTGGGCGATGAGTTGATCACACATGAGGGCCGGCAATGCGGCGTCGGCCCGCGATTCGACCGAAACATACGCCACGGTATAAATATCCTGCCGCGAAAGGTCCGCAATATATCGGGCCAAGTCGGCACTCTCGACGGGGAATCCACCGTTGCTGGTGATATGCAAGCACAGCCAATCGACGGGGCGACGCTGTCGTTCTTGTTCTACAATTCGCCGAACACGTCTCGCAGTAGCGCGAGTTGCGTCCGGCACGTCGACCAACAGAGGTTGCTGCGGGCGACGCGCCGTCCAGGGTGTGCGAAGGTCGTTGAAGTTGATCCCCAATGCCTCCGCTAGATCTTGTCGTGTCTTTGCCAAGTGACTAACGAATCCGTGTTCCACACGCATTTGTTTTCCAGAAAAGACCAAAGGGCGATTGGCTTGACCGATTGAAATCGCTTCCAGTATGAGTCCACTTTGCTGCAGGGACGCCAACTCGTCTTTCAAGACATATCTCACTCCGGTGGCTGTTTGCACCTTGGTAAGGCTCAGTTGCGAATCGAGCATGCCGAGCGCAACTGCGATTGGCACGGTCATTCTGCGGCTGGCGATTTCCCGGTAGCCGCTTCGCATGGTGACATCGATTGCCGTTTCGTGTCGTCCAGCGTCTCCCAATTCGGCGTCTGGGTGCGCTACAATCTGTTCGCATGCACACACCACCAGCAATGTGTGGCCGTACACGGATTTTTGCACGTAAGCCACCGTGCGCAATCGACCGGCGCGATTACTTGTCAGAAATCGAGCCAAGGCCAACGACCGCTCAAATTCGCTCCCCTGGCCGGTTTCTTCCTGAGAAAACTCAAGCACAACGGTAGGGCGTGGTCCGTCATTGGCCGACTGCTGCAGAATGTTTTCCAATGTTTGTTTGATCTGCAGGTCGACCGAACCCGTGATGGGAAGTGGCACGCGGACGAGAAACGTCGGTCCACTCACGTCGGTCGAGTGGGGTGGAGCTGCGTTCGGTGCAACGGGGGTCGCCGGGCTGGTGACACGGTTGGTCTCCTCGACACGGCGAACCGATTTTTCTGAAACCGCGGATCCGAGTCCATGTGCTTCCATCAACGGGAACACAAGCGGCGCCATCGTCAGTAGCACGAGGCAAAAGACATGCTTCTGCAGGAATCCGCTCACGCTCGGTTGGAATCCGTATCGCAACAATGGTCCGTCCTCCTGGCGCACCGACCTAGCGACGCTCGGTCGTAGTTGGCCACGCTTGGCCGTAGCAGAGTTAGCACTACGACTATACGAGCCATTACAGGTAGGGTACAGCTGGCCGGAGCATTAGCGGTTGCGTGGAACGGCTGTTTCCGGGGCTACGGCAGGGGGATCGGGCCGCTGCCCTACGCGTGCGGCTGCTGGAAGCTCCTGTGTCGTTGGCGATGGTGCAGGCGCGGAGACACCGTAGTCCTCCACCACTTTTTGCCATCCCCCAGGAGTGCGTGAATTGATCATTTGCCCGGCCAGTTCCTTGAGATCGTCCAAGGGACTATTGATGCGCACTTCGCTAAACTGATAAACCTGTCGCGTAAATTGTTGCGTGGTCGGATTAGGTTGACCGATGATCTCCATGGCCTTAGGCAGGAATTTGTCGTCCATGGCGATTCGTACCACTCGGAATTCTGCGGCGTCCACAGCGTTCCGAGGCTGAGCTTCCAGCCAGAATTCTTGCTTGACGTTGGCAGGTGGCTGGAGTTCACGAACATAGTATCGCGCCTTTAGCTTCGATGCCGACGCGCCAAACAGAAACGGTAGGGGGCCATCTGCGATCGCTTTGCCGCGCAGCTCCGGTGGAAGTTTCATTTGCTTCAATATTTTTTGGCTGGCATCAAATTCGAAAATCGAATCACCGTCGCAAATCCATTTTTCGCCAAACTCTTTCTTGCCGGCCGCATAGATCGGCTTACCTTGGGCGTCCGGCCCCGAATATTCTCGGACGTTTTTCCCGTCAATCTGGAACAGGCCACGGTCGGGCTCCGAATACCGAATTTCTCCCGTGCTAATGGTCTTGGCGATATTGGGGTCGTTGGGTCCCCAGACTGGATCGAAGTCTTGACGGGTAAACTCGCAGCGAAACTTGTTAATCTTGCTGTTTTGTTTCTCCCAAAGCGCAAGGACTTGGTCGACCCGTTGCTGTTCGACCTCCGTCAATTGAAATGGCGGCGGCAGCACCCCATTCGGGTCTGCAGGTGGGGTGTCCTGGGGTACGGCGTGCTGCGGAGGCAGCGGCATCGCTAGGCTCGGTTTTCTCGTTGGATCTGCTGGAAGTGCGTTGTCAGCCCGTAGAGCGCCTTGAGTGTTGCCAATTCCGTTGGTGCCCGGCTTGCGGTTGGCCGGTCGTAGCTCCGCCTGACGACGGGGTGGCGTCGTACCCGTCTTCGTCTGCTGCGCGTGCGTAGCGGCAGTAGGTCGGGGACCGAACGTGAGGATGCCGCACAAGAGGACCCAACAGACAATTTGAGGTTTCCACACGACTCTAAGCATGCTGCGTCCTTGAAAATAGTAGCCCTGGCTTCATTCCGGCACTGCTCCCTGGCGGGGCAGGATTGTACCGCCGAGCGGCTTTGGTTCCCAGAGCGATTTTTTTCCTTCGCGCGGCCGGGCGAGGGCGAAGTTGGCTCAAATTGCGTGATCGGGGCTGGTAATCCCGGCAAGCAAAAAACCACCCCCCCTGCAGCTAAAAGGGAACTGGGTTTTAGCCACCACGAAATGTTGGACATGGCAAGTCGATACTGCTACCATGGTCTGGGCGGAAAGGAATATTGGTAAAGGATTGATCTCGTTAACTTTAACGCACCGCGCAAACAACGAGCTGCTTTCCGACTATGTCATCTCCGCTAACGAGCGAACCATTCCTACATCTTCGAGCGGGCCAGACGGTTCGCGCGGAAGGGATTGCATCGCACACATCTGGTAACCCGATTTCCGCTAGCACCGAAATGCGCGAGGGTGTGTATTTCGAATGGAATTGGGATGGGCAAGAATTGGTCGTTCACAACGATCGGTTTGGACTTCAACCCCTCTTCTATTTTTCCAGGCCCGGCGAAGTGTGCATCAGCCCCAGCCTACGCTGCCTGTTGCAGCGCGGCGCGCCGCAAGATCTCGATTGGGAAGCGATATCTGTCTTTCTTCGGTTGGGCTACTACCTGGGTGAAGATACCCCGTTTCGGGCAATTCGCGCCGTACCTCTACGCGCCGTATTTCGATGGACGCCTCAACGCTTGATCGTGAAAGCAAGTGGAGAAGCGGCGCAAACAGCATCTCCTTTGGACCGCCCCACGGCTTTGCGAGTTTATTGTGATTTATTTTCGGCAGCGATTCGTCGTCGATTGCCAGATCGTCCCTACGGATTGATGCTCAGCGGCGGGCGGGATTCTAGGCATATCTTATTTGAACTTTGTCGCCAAGGATTCAAGCCGTGTTTGGTGTCGACGGTGAAATTGCCTGGGATCTCCGATGCTCGAGTAGCAAAACGAATTACCACCGAATTAGACATTCGGCACCAATTGATTCCTGTGCCTCCTCAAACCGTGGCGTTGGAGCAACAAAAAAACTCACTGACTCACTACTGTGCGGATGAGCACGCGTGGATTCTTGGCTTGCCACAGGTCTTTCAAGGGCACTGTGACCTGCTCTACGAAGGAACTGGCGCGGGTGATGTGTTTTCTGCCGGATTTATGCTCAGTACTCAGGCGATTCAACTATTCAGGACGGGCCAATTCGAAGAGCTGTCGCGTCATTGGTTGCTGAAGAAAAATACGGAGTCTTGGATTGCCTCTCTGCTTGCCCCCGAGCTTCTGCAGAAAGTTACTCCATCGATTGCTATTCAGCGTTTGATGGCAGAATTGCCCCGTCATGCCGACGCCCCGAACCCCTGCGGTTCGTTTGCATTCTGGAATCGTACGCGACGTGAAGTGGCATTGTCACCGCTGAGCGTATTCCGTTCGTATCAAGTGCACATGCCCTTTATGGACTCAAGCCTATTCGATTTCCTTTCGTCGTTGCCCGCTGAAATGATGATGGATCATGCGTTTCACGACGAGGCCATCGCGATGGCATATCCGCAATGGTCGCACATACCGTATTCGGGCAAGCGAAAGCCCCGTCTGCAGTGGCAGAATCTCGCTTCGGCTTGGCAACTCTACCGCTGGCTGAACGAGCATCGGCCCCCAGCACTTAACCTGAATAAGATGATGCCGCGAGTCCTTCGTGCCGGCGTTGACCCCTTCTACAGCCGCGACAATATCAACAGTCTCATGTCAGGAGCGGTTTATTGGTCTTCCCTTGAGGGGTTATCCAAAGTCGAGATTGTGCCAGGTGACGAACATCGCGCGAAAGAACCGCAGTTTCGGCCGTTCCCTAAGCTTGTGCCGACGGCGCCGCGCTAATGTAGGGAAGGGTGCTGCGACGGGTGGTCGTAGAGTCGGTTGCGAGCTGGAAAGTCCAGGTCAAGTTGTGGACGAGGGTATGCCGAGCAGCGGAGCCATTTCTCGGTCAAAGGAGTGCTTTGCCACCAATAATACCACGGCCACGACAAGCGTTACCAAAAGGAGTTGCATCACTTGCAATTTTTGAGGTGGTAGGGTGCGCAGTGACGGGATGTGCCCGGTCCAGCAGATGAGCGGGCTGGCGAAAAGCAAGACGGAAGTGTTCGTGGAGACCCCGCCAAAAAATCGCCCAATAAAGAGCAGGCAAAAGAGACCGGTAATACCAACGTGGATCGTTGGGTGCAGATGACTTCTCGCGCCGCAAAACATGGCACCTGCCGATACGCCGAACAGCGAAGCGGCCAATGGAATGGCGGCTGAGCCTCCCTTCAAGTAGCCCGCCAACAGGATGACACCGCCGGAGCCCAATATCGTCATGGCCAATGAGAGCAGCACGGTCGACTGCGATCGCCGTGCCAAGGCAGTCAGCAAATTCCAGATGGCTGTCCAGAGTACCGCGCTAATAGTCAGCAGGAGTGTCGATCGCCAGGGACTCCAATCGCTGTGGGGACCGCCCAAATAGACCGAGCGATAAAGGAGTACTTGGATGACGACGATCGCCAGGAATCCATGCGGCAGCCAACGGTTCTTGCGGCTTGAACCGACCAGAACCGCGATGGCCTGAACGGCAAGGATCGACGGCAGCACGATCGTCAAGAATCGGTCAAGTCCATTCGCGGGGGGGAAAGCAGGATAGAGTTTGAGCGTTCCGTGTCCCGCCAGGAGCCCTCCGGCACACCCGGCCAAGCACGCGAGTTTTCCCCGAACATCGCTCAAAGGTTTCTGCCAAGCGCACAGGAGCCACACGATCGTGGCGCTGGCTAAGGTGGAGGAAAGCATGGCCTTTCCATATAAGACCGGGTCGGGCATCAACTATTTTCGCATTCCTTCGCAATCGATGATAATGATCGCCTCATCGCCGATAAGGCCAATTTGGGTCGGGTCAAATCCAAAATCACTTCGTTTCAGCTTGACCTCTGTAGAAAATCCGACACGCTTCACACCGTTATGTTCGATTTCCCGGCCACCGAGCAATCGAATTGTGATTGACTTTTTCTGGCCGTGCATCGTGAAGTCCCCGAGCACTTCATATCCTCCCTCGATCGGCCGCACCTTGGTGCTTTTGAATTCAATGGTGGGGAACTGTTTTGTGTCGAAGTAGTCGGGTTGTCGGAGGTGTTCGTCGCGGGCGGCGTTCGCCGTATCGACGCTCTCTGCCTGAATGGTAAGCTCGAACGCGGATTTTGCCGGGTCTTGACGGTCGAGCGAGAATTTGCCGTCAACTTGATTGAAGCGGCCATGGATCCAGCTCAGGTCCAAGTGCCTCGCTTTGAAACTTACGGACGAATGCACAAGATCGTATGCGTATTCATCTGCGCCCAATACGGGATTCGCTCCCCATAGGGTGAAACCGCTGAGGAATGTTGCTGCCAGAAGACTAAGAAGGGCCTTTTTCATCCTATCGGTTCCTTGGGCAAGTAGAGGAAAGTATTCCGACTTGTCTTCACTGCGCGAGAGGAAGACTTCCGAACGCCATGATATGGCCTGGCGGGAGATAGGTAAATCGGTGGCTTGCCAGATGCGGCCGCGTTTTCGCCGGCGACGTGGTTAATACCCTACGGAGTCATGGTCTCCGTCCGAGGTATCCATTCCCAGGCGCATTCGCAGTTCTTCGAATTGTTCGGTGAACTCATCGGAAGAAGAATGGACGTGTTCTGCTTCGGTGATGAGCTTGAGGCTCTCGTCACACGCGATACCGTGTCGAGCGAGTATCCGTTCATACGAAGTAAGGTCTTGTCCGTACACGATGAGTAATTTGTGTTCGTCGAATTGAATTTCTTGTGGGATCTGCAGATTCAGGACCGCGATTCCCGTACAGCCGTCGTTGGTCAGCAGGTTCTCGTAGTCCCACAGCGTACTCATGAGTACAGGTTGATCCATGTGTTCGCGGTAAAGGTCTGTGTGCCCTGCTTGCCCGCAAGTGTGGCTGGTTTCCAGCACCACGTCGACGACATTTCCAAGAGGCTCGACGAGTTCAGTGAAAAGCTCGAATAGTTTTTCACGCGAGGCGGAAATCATAATGACAGGCATGCGGGAGCCTAATTCTTCATCATGATACACGTCGTGCCGGTATCCCTGCTTGGGTACAACTTTTAAGTCGAATGACGGGCGCACCGCGTCCGTCAACTCGAATTCGCCGTACCGTTGAACGGCCAAATGCGATCCAAGCTGTTCCGGCGACAGCCGCTCGAAACTGCTGTTGGTCAGCTGCGGCGTCGTTTCGTGGAAGACGTTGGTAAAAAAATTCTTCAGGAAGCCCATTCATCACCTCGTTTGGAGACGGCGATACGCCTCACGTGGCCATACTTTCAACTCTACTTCACAAATGGGAATCTAGAGGCTGAATCGTTGGCCTACCCATTCCCTACGACTGTCGTAATGTGCACGTCCTGATCGAGTGGCCGGGCGGCGATTGGGTTCGCTGCCTGGTGACACCTGCATTTTGAAGTCTAGCTCCGTATTTTCCTGGTGGGTGTAATTTATGATCGCGGCCAGTCGAATTCCGCGGCCGCTCAGGCCCAATTCGTCTTGAGCCTCCTGCCGAGGTCGACCGGCTTCAAACAAATTTCCGATGGCTTTCCCAGGCCCATGGACCAAAGGGCCCATGCGAAAGGTGCGAGAAGGGTCCAAGAAGTGGTTACCCGGACTGCCAGTGTTCTGCTACGGCGGCCAGCAAAGGGTCAATGGTTTGGGCTTGGATCTGGTGCGGGGGGCTCCAAGTTTGCCAAGCAAAGGAGGGGTGTTCGGTCGGCACGATCTCGATGTCCTGCAGCAGGAGGCCCAAGAAAACCACGAGCGTTTTTTGATGCGGTTTTCCCGTCTTGCGACCGCGAAACGTGTAGTCGTAGGCGAACCGGAATGAACCATCAATCTGGACGTCGCTGTGGCTGATTCGCGTCTCTTCCTGGAGTTCACGGAGGGCGCATTCCAGTTCCGTTTCCCCTGCGTCGATGTGCCCCTTCGGTAAATCCCAACGATCAGGGTGACGCATTAACAAGAACTCACGCTGAGGTCGATCTCGATAAATCAGAACGCCACACGACTTGACCCACGTTGCCACTTGCGTCTTCTCCTTTGCTCATTTTCATGTCGGGCCTACAGTGTACTTGACCGGCGTCTTGAGGGCATTGCCAGCAAACTCTAGTCTGATGGCGTCTAACACCGGATCTCGCGGAGATTGGAATACTGATGAAGATTTACACTCGGACGGGTGATGATGGTGATACTGGGGTCTTAGGAGGACGCGTATCCAAGTCGGATGAGCGAATTGCCGCCTATGGGACGGTAGATGAATTGAATGCCCATTTGGGTTTGGTGGTGGCCGAAGCGCAGCGAGTTACGGGCGATCATGCTCCTCACCCGTTGTCGGCACGAATGACGAAGCTTGTAGAGTTCATTCAAGGCGAGTTGTTTTGCGTGGGGGCCGAACTGGCGGCGCTGGATCCTGATCGCGCCGGGACTCGTATGCTGGAAAACGAGTCCGTTTCCGGTCTCGAGCGATTTATTGACGAATGGGAATCTTCACTCCCGCCGTTACAGCAGTTTATCCTACCCGGTGGGGTCCCACTTGCTGCGCAGCTCCATATCGCTCGGACCGTCTGCCGTCGCGCGGAGCGGCAAGTGGTTCGGCTGCGATTGACCGTCCCTGATGTATCGGCTCGCCTAGTTATTTACCTCAATCGTTTGGGCGACTTGCTCTTCGTTCTGGCGCGGCGTGCCAATCACGACGTTCGTCAGCCTGAGACCCCTTGGCGTTGGAACGGGGGATTGGCTGCCGAGGCTAAGCCGGCCACAACAGACGACTCGCCTTCTTGAGGCGACGGGCCGGAACCGAACTGGCGGGACCTTTACGCACGTGCGGGCACGGATTATGTTGGTTGCTGCTGCGTCCACAGACTTTGTCGTTCTTGTTGTCGGACGAATCGGCGTCTGAGGTTCGAACTGGTCGCTACGGGTTTCGCAGTTCTGAGTTGCATTGCATGGCGAGCGACTAAAGTGTTTTTGGCGGATTTCACTTTCAGTTTGAGGGATACGATCAATGGATACGCGGCGAGTCGTGATGGGCGGCATGGTTTCGCTCTGTTTGTTGTGGCCTGCGTCGGTGATGCGGGCTGACGATTCGAATCAGGGAGAGGCGACGGTGACAGCCGAGGTATCGGCGGGTGACAACGCTTGGATGATGGTTAGTTCGGCGTTGGTCTTGTTCATGACGGCGCCCGGGCTGGCCATGTTTTATAGTGGTCTGGTGCGTCGCAAGAACGTGCTGGGTGTGATCATGCAGTGCCTCTTCTTAATGGGCATCATGTCAATCGTGTGGTCGCTATGGGGCTATTCTTTGGCGTTTGGCGGCGACGGCAACGTTCGGCCGTGGATTGGAAACGGCGAACATCTGTTCCTTCATAGCATTCAGTTGAACAAGGGGATTGGGCCCATTTACACGGGTCTTTCGATTCCCGAATTGACGTTCATGTTGTTTCAAGGGATGTTTTTCATTATTACGCCAGCATTAATCTGTGGCGCATTCGCTGAACGCATGAAATTCTCGACGATGGTTGTTTTCTCGGTGTTGTGGGGGACGCTGGTGTATTGCCCCCTTTGCCATTGGGTGTGGGACGGCGGGTTCCTGGCCTACGGAAGTAAGAATGCGATTCAAGGCGGGGCGTTGGATTTTGCCGGAGGTACCGTCGTTCATATCAGTTCTGGAGTATCGGCGCTTATTTGTGCCATCGTCATGGGGCGGCGGTTGGGATATGGAACGGAGGACATGCGTCCGCACAATCTGACTTATACGACGCTGGGTGCCGCCATGTTGTGGGTGGGTTGGTTTGGATTTAATGCGGGCAGTGCCGGAGCCGCCAATTTTTTGGCGACCAATGCGATGGTGGTCACCCACCTTTCGGCTTCGTCCGGTGCGGTTGCCTGGGCCTTCATGGAGTGGGTGTTGCGTGGCAAGCCCAGCGTGCTGGGTACAGCGTCCGGCGCCGTTGCAGGCTTGGTTTGTATTACGCCTGCCTCGGGCTACGTGCAGCCGATGCCAGCCCTCGTTATGGGGCTCTTGGCCGGGATCGTATGCTATTTCGCGTGCAGTTCGTTGAAGAGTACCTTTCGATACGACGATTCACTGGATGCTTTTGGTGTCCATGGCGTAGGGGGGACCTTGGGGGCGCTGCTCACGGGCGTCTTCGCCACGACCGCCGTGAATCCACTTGCCGCGGATGGGCTCTTTTACAATCAGGACACCGGTGGGCAGTTGCTGGCCGGGCAGGCGACCGCCGCCGGGATAACCATCGCTTTTGCTGCGGTCGCTTCGTTCATCCTGCTCAAAATCCTGGACGCGACCATGGGGCTCCGAGTTTCCCAGCAGGGTGAATTGCAAGGGCTTGATCTGTCCGAGCATGGCGAAGAGGGGTATATACTAAATTGAGACTGTGGTTCGCTGAGGAGAATAGTGATGAAAAAGGTTGAAGCCGTTATTCGGCATTTTAAGCTGGAAGATGTCAAGAATGCGCTTACCGAGCAGGGCATTCACGGCATGACGATTACCGAAGTACGAGGATTCGGTCGGCAAAAAGGACATAAGGAAACGTACCGAGGTACGGAATACACGGTCGATTTTGTCCCCAAAGTCAAGATGGAGATCGTGTGCGCCGATAGCCAGCTTTCGCTAACGGTCGATACAATTCTTAAGGCAGCTCAAACAGGTCAGATTGGAGATGGAAAAATCTTCGTGACTGACTTGAAAGATGTGATCCGCATCCGTACCGGCGAAATTGGCGAAGATGCACTCTAGGCAATTATCCTGTTAGGAGTCTCCATGTTGACGACTCCCGGATTGCGAGAGGCCGTTGTAGCAGCGCGAGAGCAGCTCGCGCTAGGGCGACAAAAGCTGCGGCTGCAACATGATCGCGGTTCGCCTGGAATCCAGCTTTGCTCTTCGTGGAGCCAACGACTGGAAGACGTTAGCATTCTTCTGTTCGAAGATGCGTTGCAAGCGATGGAACGGCAGATGTCGAACCTATCGTGGCGTTCCCGCGTTACGCTCGTTGTGCACGGTGGCTTCGGACGTCGCGACACGGCTCCCTACTCCGACTTGGATATCATGTTGCTGTTCAGTCCGGAACTGAACCAACACTTGCCCGCGTTGGCTCGGAGGCTGCAACAAGATTTTTCTGATCTGGCTGAAGACATAGGGTTCTGCGTTCGCACGCCGCGAGAGGCTTGCAAATTGGCGTCCCAAGATCCTGTCGTCTATTCATCGCTCGTGGAGGCCCGTCGAATCGCCGGTAATGAGCGGCTATTCGCCAGATTTCAGCAACGGTTTCGCCGGACGGTGAGCTGGCGTGCCAAACGAATCGTCAAGAGAGTCGAGCAAGCACGCCGCATCGAGCGAACTCGCTACGGCGATACGGTGAATCTATTGCAACCTAACATCAAGAGATCGCCCGGTGGCTTGCGCGATTTGCATCTATTGAGGTGGATAGGTTTTGCGCGATACGGAGCGGCCGACCTGGAAACCTTGCGCCGACAGGGACAACTCTCCGCCCTCGATTATCGGCGGTTAAGAGACGCTTGGGAATTTCTCTTACGGCTACGGAACGAAATGCATTTTCACGCTGGCAGATCCCAGGATCTGTTATCGCGGGCAGAACAGTTGCGGATCTCCGAGCGATTTGGCTTTGTCGGGGACGAAGGTGTACTGGCCGTAGAACGGTTTATGCAGCAGTACTTCCATCACAGTAGTAACATCCGCGATATAGTTTCCCATTTTGCCGCTTCCGCCTGTCAGCCTGCCGCGTACAACCGGTTCATGGCACCCCTGTATGGACACTTCATGGAGGGCGATTTCCTCGTCGCCCCCGGGCAAATTGCCGTGCGCCCGCGCAGCCTCCAACGCGTCCGGGGCGACCTCTTTGAGGTGCTACGACTTATGGATTTGGCCAACCGATACGATAAACTTATCGAACATCGTTCGTGGGAAGCAATTCGAGCGAAGATGATGGAACAGCCGGTCAACGAGCTATCGACTGCCGCAAAAGAAAGGTTCATGTCGCTACTTTCCCAGATACCGCGCTTGGGCGACTTGCTCCGCCGGCTACATGAGTTGCGAGCACTGGAGAGGATCATTCCGTCATTTGCTCACGCTCGTTGTCTCTTGCAATTCAATGAGTATCACAAATATACGGTTGATGAGCATAGCATTCGAGCCGTAGAGGCGGCGACTCAATTTCAAGACGACCCAGGTTACCTGGGTGAATGCTATCGAAAGGTACGCAATAAGCAGCTTCTGCATTTGGCACTCCTTATTCATGATTTGGGCAAAGGATTCGCCGAAGACCATAGTGACGTCGGCCGGCGAATCGCAGTGGATGTTGCTAAGCGTCTCGGTTTGTCCGAAGAAGACAGCGAGTCACTTGAATTTCTCGTCTATCGCCATCTCTATCTCGCACATTTGGCTTTTCATCGTGATACGAGTGACGAATCGGCCATTGTGCGAGCTGCCGTGGATATCGGATCACCGGACCTGCTACGCATGCTGTTCGTGCTCACCTGCGCCGACTACGCGGCTGTCGGTCCGGGGGTCCTGAATACCTGGAAGATCGACTTGCTCAGCGATCTCTACCGGAGGATTCGGACCCATTTGACAGTGGAAGAACCGTCCGACCGCAACGCCCGCGGACGCCATGAACTCCGTGATACAATCGCCAAGAGTTTCGCGGGTGATGCTCACGCAGATTGGTACCTACAACAGTTAGAGTTGATCCCCAGCAGCTTTTTGCGGCTTGTTTCGCTGGAAAACATCGTTGAGGATCTAAAGCACTTGCGATTGCTCGAAGACAATCACGTGCAAGCGTGGGGACGATTCGATCGATCGCGAGGCGTAAGTGAGTATACTATTGCAGCGCGCGAAGGAATCACAGACGGGATATTTCATAGGCTGACCGGCGCGCTTACGGCGAAACGGTTACAGATCTTGTCTGCCGAACTTATAGCGCTGGATGACAAACGATTTCTCGACCGATTTGTCGTCGAAGACCCTGATTTTGGCGACGAGCCGCATCCATCGCGGTTTCAGGAGATTCGCGACGCACTGAAATCGGCGCTGATGTCTTCCACTGAGGTCCCACCAGCGTTCCGGCAAACCTGGAAGGGGTCCAGCCTGGCATCTCCGGCTGTCGTGTCACGTCACATTACAGACGTGCAAATCGATAACGCCACTTCCGATCGATTCACCATCTTTGAGGTCTTTGCGCATGACAGTCCAGGCTTGTTGTACCGGATCGCCCGTGCCCTGCATGACAATGGACTATCGGTGTCCCACGCAAAAATTTCGACATATGTAGACCAAGTTGTCGATGTGTTTTATGTCACCGGTCGAAACAATCAAAAGATAGCGGACGCCGAGATCCTGCACACTATTCGCGAATCCCTATTGCAGGCGGTGCAAGCGTGCAACACGGACTCACAAGGCGAATAGTACTAGGCGAAGTAGCGGAGAGAATCCTCATGTCAGTCAATAGCACCCGTCCGCGTATTGCGATCACTATGGGCGATCCTGCCGGAATTGGTCCGGAAATTTGTCTCGATATTCTACAGGAGACGACCGTTGTGACTCCTGTCGTGTTTGGTGACCCGCGGTTGCTGCTCCGCGTCGCGCAGCAAATCGATCGCCCTTTCACCGCTCCGGTGATCTCACTGGCCGCCTGGAATGGCGATTTTCAACGTGTGTCGCAACCGTGTGTCGTCGATGTGCCGCTATTGGATGCCGAGGTGGTTGTCCCCGGCGTTGTCAACGCAGAGAACGGTCGCGCCGCATTTGCGTATATTCAGGCAGCCATTGATGCCGCACTCGCTCAGCAAGTGATTGCGGTAGCCACTGCCCCGATCAACAAAGAAGCCTTGTATCTGGCAGGCATAAGATACCCGGGCCACACAGAAATTTTTGCCGATCGATGTGAATCGAAGCGTTGGTGCATGATGCAGTATTCCGACCTTATCACCTGCACGTTCGTTACGGTGCATGTCGGGTACGCCGCCGTTCCGTCGTTATTGACCGAGTCACGAATCTTGGAAGTGATTGAACTTACCAGTGAAGGGTTGCGCCGTATTCGTGGGCGTGAACCGCGAATCGTCGTGTGTGGACTCAACCCGCATGCCGGCGAACACGGTCTGTTTGGCGAACAGGAAGAAGAGCGTTTTATCGTGCCTGCGATCCAAAAAGCCCTGGCGCTCGGTTTTCGCGTCGAAGGTCCTCTGCCACCTGATGCTGCATTTTTACCGAGCAAGCGCGCGACGACTGATGCCTATGTCTGTATGTACCATGACCAAGGGCATATTCCCGTCAAGGCGATCGCATTTGATCAGGCGGTCAACACCACCGTAGGGCTGCCTATTATTCGTACCAGCGTTGATCACGGTACGGCATACGATATTGCATGGCAGGGCAAGGCCGATTCTGGCAGTCTACGAAACGCGATTACGCTCGCGGTAAAAATGGCCTAGTGCTTTGTTGCGTAGAAGGTACCCTACGAGAATTTTTATGTTGGCGCCGCCGTTCTTTTGGCGGCCATGCGGCAATACTTTTCTACGCAATCGAATCCCACAAAATGTCGTCCCAATTCCTGTGCGACTGCGCAGGTAGTGCCGCTGCCGCAAAATGGGTCAAGCACCAAGCCTTGTTCGGGGCAAGTTGCCAGGATGCACGTGCGCACCAGCGGCGCAGGAAATACGGCGAAATGCGCTTCACGGCATTTAGACAGGGGCACCGACCACACGGTTCGTTTGTTCCGGCCTTTGGGATGAAAGGCTTGGTCCCAGCGGCCGTCGTGTAAATTGTTGGTGCCGCCGTTTTTGCCCTGTTCCGGCGTGCTACCGCGGCGAAAAAAATGTTGCCGGCCCCCTTTCATGCGTGAATGATCGCTGAACGTAACATGTGGTTCCCTGATCGCATCTGCGTCGTAGTGGTAGCGCATCGACTTCACAAAGAAAAAAACGTATTCGTGATCCAATGTCAGGCGATTTTTCACGGAAGACGGCATAGCATTGGGTTTGTGCCAGATTACATCGCTCCGCAGGATCCATCCGTCTTGTTGTAACGCCAAGGCGACTCGCCATGGCATGCCTAACTGTTGCCCGTCTTGGTATTTGTCGCCCAAGACGAGCCACAGACTACCTGTGTCACGGAGGACTCGATGTGTTTCGCGAAACAACGCAACCAACCGGTCGATATATCCTTGCGGTGTTGACTCTTGGCCGATTTGTTCCCGTTGGCCCTCGTAGTTGCGCTGTTGATAATACGGCGGGCTTGTGACGACAGTGTCGACACAAGCCGCAGGCATTTGTTGCAGTAGCTGATTCGAGTCTCCGCAACGGATTCGGTCGAGGTATTTCTCGAGAAAATAGCTTGTTGGCTTGTGTTTCGTCACGGTTCCCATCCCCACAAATTACATGCGATCTACCACAGAAATCCCCAACAGTTCCAAACCTCGGCCGATCGTGCGTCCAACGAGATCGCATAGCAGCAACCGGCTAATCCGTTCGTCTTGCTCTTCGGCACGCAACACAGGACAGTCATTGTAAAAATCAGAAAAATTCTTCGCCAGATCGAACAGGTATTCGGTCATCAAATGCGGCCGATAATCCTCCAGGGCTTCATCTAGCGCCTGTTCAAAACGGAGAAGTTGCAGGCCCAACGCTCGTTCTGCGGGCTGAAGGAGGCGGATCTTGCTGTGTGGATCTTGGCGAAGGGCTTGGATATCGATGAGCCCCTTGGCAAAGATATTTTGAATGCGAGCAAAGGAATACTGCATGTACGTTGCCGTATTGCCTTTCATGGCCACCATCTTTTCTTGTTGGTATACGTAGTCGCTTTCTCGGTTTTGCGAGAGATCGGCGTACTTGATGGCGGCATGCCCGACGATATTGGCAATCGACGCGCGTTCTTGCGGAGTAAAATCCGGGCCTGCTTCTTTTTGGAGGTCGTTTTCTTCCACCACCTTGGCTGCGGCTGTTACCGCTTCGTCCAAGAGTCCCTCCAACCCGACCGAGTCACCGGCTCGTGTTTTGAACGGTCGTCCGTCGTCACCTAGTACGGTGCCGAACTTGATGTGTTGCAGATGGACCTGCTCATATCCCCAATTCCGAGCCACGGCGAATAACTTGTCGAAGTGTTCTCCTTGTCGAAAATCGACTACGTAAAGTATCGCATCGGGTTGCCACATTTCCATGCGGTACTGGATCGTTGCCAGATCGGTTGTGGCGTAGAGGAACGCGCCATCGCGCTTACGTACGATCATTGGTGCTTCGAAGTCGGGCAGGAATACACATGTAGCACCGTCGCTTTTTCGAGCGAGGTCACGGGCTTCCAGATCCTTGACGACACGGTCCAGCCGATCGTGATAAAAGCTCTCCCCCAGCTCGACGTCAAATTGGATGTTCAGTCGGTCGTAGGTTCGCTGGATGTCTTCGCGACACTTAGGCAGTATTTCTCTCCAACGTTCCAGTCGCGCTGGATCAGACGCGTGCAGAAGAGCGGTTTCTCGAAGTACCGAATCGCAGATGTCGGGGTGTGTTTGAGTAAGTCCCGACAGCGTAACGTCGCCATCAATCGCGCTGAGAAGATCTTGGAGAGATCGGATTTCGTCTCGAAACTCTCGACATTGCGACTCGATCCGCCGGAGTTCCTTGTCTGTCTTTTTAAGGCCCGCTTTATCCGCGGGATCGTGCGAGTTTCGTGCTGCCTGTGCCTTGGTCAGCGTCGCTTCGCATTTCTGCAATTCCATCTGACGCCGTGGCAGTTTTTCGGTCGACTCATGGTAGTCCATTAATTTGCGCACAAGTCGATAGAGTCGCGATAACTCTCGGACAGGGTTCTCTTCGTAATCGGCTTGCCGAGAGAAATTCTGCATGCCGTACAAGATCATGCCAAATTGTGTTCCCCAATCCCCCAAGTGATTGTCGCGAATGACTCGATGACCGCGGAATAGCAACATTCGAGAAATGGCATCGCCGATCACCGTCGAACGAATGTGGCCGACATGCATTGGCTTGGCGACATTGGGCGACGAGAAGTCCACGATAATCGTCTGTGGTGCCGTGACGGCTAGGACGCCGAGTCGCTCGTCTCGCCGAGCTTCTTCGAGCTGCTGTTCGATCCATGAGGTGCGCAGTTTGAGGTTAATAAAACCTTTGCCTGCGACTTGGGGTGACTCGCACAGGTCATCGATCTTCAAGTCGGCAACTAAGTCGGTCGCGATCTCTTGGGCCGGCCGGCCGAGACGTTTTTCGAGCGGCATCGCGCAATTCATCTGATAGTCACCGAACGACACGTTCTGTGTCGGACGGATCATATCAAGCAATGCTTCGGGGTCGGCGACCAACGGAGCGACGGCTGGGCGGAAACGCTCCTTCAATTCCGCAACGATGTTCATGCATTCCCTGTCAGGCTATTTCTTTGCCATCAAAGACAGTTGGGGTTGTGGCAAACAGGGTACCGTTTGTTGCGGAGCCGGTCATTTCGGAGAGTTTCCATTCAATCCGCGGTGCCTCGGCCCACAGCGTTTCCAAGCTGTAATATTCGCGGGTTTCTTGGTCAAATAAATGGACCACTACCGAACCATAGTCCAGCAAGATCCAGCGACTCTCTTCGTATCCTTCCCGCCCGATTCGCCGGTCATTCAACTCCTGGGCCAAAGTTCGGACAATATCCTCGCTCATGGCGTGCACCTGTCGACGACTGGTGCCTGTGGCAATCACAAAAAAATCGAAGAATTGCGTGAGCGATCGCAAGTCAAGGATGATAACGTCTTGTCCGCGATCGGCCGCTGCTGTGCGAGCAGCTGCTTGGGCAAGTGCAAGGCTGCGAACTTGTCGTTGCTCCAAGTCTTGCAAGGTCGTGCTGGTAGAAATCACTCGGCCTCCTTTGGAGAGAAATGGGTGTACTGTGTTATTTTACGCTGGATCCGGCCAGCTGTCACTCCCCGCGACGCCGACAAATACATAGGACAAGCCTGGCGTCCGCAGGGTTCGTGGAGGAAGTTCATATCCTCTACCGACGATTACAGGTGGTCGCCTGGATTCTCCAAGATCTCGCAGAGAGTTGTTAATAGTTCGGCCGCTGGGACGCCGTCGACCACGCGATGGTCAAAGGTTAGGCTCAGGGGCAGTTGCGGTCGAATGGAGATCTCACCTTGAATGACAACCGGGACGTCAACGATGCGTCCCAGGCCAAGAATCGCCGATTGTGGAAGATTAAGGATGGGTGTGAAGCTATTCACGCGATAGGCCCCCAAGCTGGTCACAGTGAATGTGCCCCCTTCCATTTCCGCAGCCGTCAATTTTCGGGCCTGTGCACGGGCGACCAATTCTGACAGCTGTTGGGTCAGTTGTGGGACGGAGAGGGCTGGCACATCATGGAGCACGGGCGTGAAGAGTCCATGCGGTGTATGGACTGCAACGGCAATGTGGATTGAATCTAGGGCTAAAAGCCCTTGGTCGGTCCATTGTTGCAAAAGCTGGGGATGGTGCTTCAGGGCCGCCCCCGCCAGCTTGATGCAGAGCTCCGTATACCCTGTGGGCCGCCCGGGTGAATCGCCATGATTCCGCCGAAAGGCGTCTCGGAGTCGTTTCAGTTCGGTTGCGTCTGCGTTGGCGGTGAGGGTGACGGCAGCCGTTTCGTTGCTGGCGGACAACATGCGGTTGGCGATGGTCTGTCGGATCGACGAGGTTCCCGGCAAGGAATTCCGAGAGTTGGGTCGGCGGTTCTCCGTTGCGAGTTGCTCAGCCATCGCCTGCACGTCACATTCGCGTACGCGCCCGGTCGAGCCTGTCGGCTGCACGTCGCGCAGGTTCACGCCAAGTTCGGCGGCGAGTCTGGCCGCTCGGGGACTAACTCGTAGCCGCCCCTTTCCCGCCGGGCTGGCTGTTCGATTTCTGGGGGAGGCCGTAGTGGCGGCCACATTTTTGTGCTCTGCCAAGATGTCTTGCCGAGTGACTCGTCCTTTCTTGCCGCTGCCCGCAATTTCGTCGAGTGGTACATTTAGCTTACGTGCCAAGCGTCGCGCGCTGGGGCCCGCGCTAGGGACGATGGCGGACACGGCGTCGGTAGCGGCCGGAGCTATCGGTTCGGGCCCAGTCGGAATTGATTCGCCTGGTGCGCACAGAAACCCTATGACTTGACCGACCACGACCTTCTCACCCGGTCGGGGAGCGTCGGGTCTCAGTCGCAGGATTCCTGCGTCAAACGATTCAATGGCCTGCGTCGCCTTTTCGCCTTCCAATTCGTAAACCATATCACCGGCGGTGACCTGATCTCCGTCGCCGAACAGCCATTGAGAAAACGTCCCCTCTTCCATCGACCAGCCTAAACGAGGGACTCGGATTTCAATTGCCATAGGGGTATTCCTGGAAAAGACTCATTACCGGCCGGCGGGACATGCCGACTAGGGGTGGGCTGATGAAAAGTTGGCGAAAAAATCGAATTGGCTTGGACAATCTTGTTGCGCACGATCTTATTGCGCACGATCTTATCGCGCACGATCTTATCGCGCACGATGCGTCTCGATCAATAATCTGGCCCCCCTCTCCCTCAGTCTTCTGGGGGAGAGGGGCGGGGGGGGAGGGGGGATGCATTTGAGTAAACGCTATCATGAATCTTGCAGCGAAAAGAAAGTCGAAACCTCGGTTACGTCTGTACTTCAAGCACGTCGTCCACTCCTGATTCACGCCCGTTCGCCAGTATCCGCGGCCTCCCCCCATTTATGGCGTGTGGCTTACGGGTCATGATAGGGTCCGATTGCGGCGTCAAAGCATTCCAACGGAACGCGGTGGTCGTCGATCGGACGGCCTTTTATGTTACTGGCAAATTACGCCGAAAGGGAGTCGACAGAACCCTCGGCAATCGTCCCGTGTTCCTCAAGGGTTTTTCCAATGAAGGTAGTGATTACCGATTTCACGTTCCCAGATCTGGCTATCGAACAACAGATCTTGCAGGAAGTGGGTGCCTCGATCACCAGTGGTCAGTGCAAGACGCCGGAGAGTCTTCTGGCGCTGGTGGCCGACGCCGACGCGGTGATTACTCAGTTTGCGCCCGTGTCTGCCCATGTGATTGACGGCATGCAAAAAGCCCGCGTGATTGTTCGGTATGGAATTGGTGTTGATAATGTAGATCTGGAGGCGGCGCGTCGACGCGGGATTCCCGTCTGCAATGTCCCTGATTATTGCATCGATGAAGTTGCTGATCACACGTTGGCCTTCATCTTGGCGGCCACCCGCGGCGTGGTACCCAATGCGCGGAAGGTACAGCAGGGAGGCTGGGGATTGGCACTCCCGCTTACCGGCATGCGAGCCATGCGAACCCAATGTGTGGGGATCGTCGGTTTCGGTCGGATTGGGCGGGAAGTTGCCGCGCGTTTGCGCCCGTTTAAGTGCCGTGTCTTGGTACATGATCCGCTGGTTTCGGCGGAAAATCTGCGAGAATCTCACGTTGAGCCGTCTGACCTTGCCTCGCTCCTGAAGAACTCGGATATCGTAACACTGCACTGCCCATCGAATTCAGCGACGCGTCATTTGTTGAATGCGGACAGTCTGCCGACGATGAAGCCAGGTGCGATTCTGGTGAATCTCGGTCGGGGAGATCTAATCGAGACTACGGCTCTCGTCTCGGCCTTACAGTCAGGCCATTTAGGCGCGGCAGCCTTGGATGTTTTTGAACAGGAGCCACTTCCGGCCGACAGCCCACTGAGGACATTGGATAATGTTGTGACGGCGTCGCACGTGGCGTCGGTCAGCGAACAAGCCGTGCGAACACTTCGAGAAACGGCGGCGGGAATTGCCGCCCAAGCCCTCCGGGGCCAAAAACTTCCCAACGTCGTCAATAACGTGGTGTAGCGGCCGTCGTGCTGACAAAATATTGCGGCCGACGAAATACGGCGGCCGCCGTTTGGCATTCGTGTGGGGGTGGCCCCACTTGTCGGCCAGCCAAGAATCCCAACAATACGGGATTGCCATCTCTCGCCGATTTCGCACCCGAAAGGTTGGGGCTCCATGGTTTTTGAGCACATTGAAAGTCTCAAGCTGCAATTCACCGACAAATACGTCGTCGTGGACGGTACACGCCCTGAACTTCGGCGATTCGCCCGACTCACGGGGCGCGTGCGAACGGTGAATATGAACGGTCGAGCGCTCGTTGAATTTGATGGTAATAGCAATATTGCCTGGTACGACATCGATCCCTGCTACCTCAAGGTGGTTGACGCCCCGCCCCCCGTAGCAGAAGTTGCCGAGAAGAAGCCGGCCAAACCGGCCGCTGCGAAGGCCGAACGTGCTGCGGATGCCACGGTGGCTGGAAAACCCGCAGCTAGCCAGCCCGCCGCGGGAAAAGCCCCAGCTGCGAAGGGTGCCGCCGCCGCCAGTGGCATGTCGGTCGCCGATATTCTGGCGCAAGCTCGTGGGGGTGCCGCGTCGGCTTCGGCGAAGGGCCCGACCCCCCCAACCCCCAAATCCGACACTCCAGTGGCCAAAGCGAAACCAGCTTCCGAGGCGAAGGGGGCCGGAGCGGCAGCGCCCACCGCCGATGTCAAGAAGATGTCCGTTTCGGAGATCCTGGCTGCTGCGCGAGGGAAAGCGGTGGCAGACAAGGTCGAGCCGCCAGCTCCCCAGGTCGAAGCGAAGCCCACCGTCAGTTCGGCAAAGGGCGTCGCGAAAGAGGCCCCATCCAGCAAAGCCGAAGTTCCGACTCCTCCGAAGGCGACGTCAGGCGGTGCAAAGTCGAATCTTCCGCAGGCGACCGCCGATATTGTGGATTGGTGCCGGAAGCACGACGGCAAATAACCTTGTCCGTAGCGTCCGAATGGGGTCCCTCCCGGTCGGCCGTCGACAATGGTCATCCAAGATGGTCTTTGCCAGGCCCTTACCGTCTGCAGCGACGGTCGGGCAGGGGCAGTCGGGCAGGGGCAAAGTTGCGGAAATGGGCGTTACTGCCTATCCTGAATAAGCTAGAGCGGGCTCCGTGTACCCGTATCCCTTTTTGGAGAATATCGCGTGTCGACTGTCAACCGAAATACCCAAACGCAGGTCATGGCCGGCTCGGATATCCTCGTGAAGTCGTTGGTGGACCACGGTGTGGAGGTTCTTTTTGCCTATCCTGGCGGCTGCAGCATGCCCATGCATCAGTCGCTAACACGTTATGCCCCGCAATTACGGACCATCCTGCCCCGTCACGAACAGGGGGGGGCCTTCGCTGCGCAAGGGTATGCGCGATCCACCGGGCGAGTGGGCGTCGTGATGGCCACCAGCGGACCCGGAGCAACCAATTTAGTGACGGCCATCGCGGATGCCAAGCTTGACAGTGTTCCATTGATTGCCATTACGGGACAAGTTCCCACCTGGTACATCGGCAAGGACGCGTTCCAGGAAACGCCTGTCGTGGAAGTTTGTCGAGGCATAACCAAGCACCATTACCTGGTGACCGACGTCAACGATTTGGCTCGGGTAATGAAAGAAGCCTTTCATATCGCGACAACGGGACGTCCGGGCCCGGTCATCATCGACATGCCCAAGGACGTTCAGAACCAACAGTGCGTACCGAATTGGGATGAGCCCATGAACTTGCCGGGCTACCGCGTTGAATATCGACGACCGCAGCCCGAACAGATTAAGCAAGTGGCCGCGGCGATTAAACGTGCTCGCCGTCCCGTGATTTACGCGGGTGGCGGAATTATTGCCGCCGGTGCTAGTGGCGCCTTAAGGGAATTTGTCGACAAAACAGGAATCCCCGTCGGGCTCACGGTGATGGGCTTGGGCGCTTTTCCCGCCGGGCATCCTCGAGCACTCGACATGCTTGGTATGCACGGAAGTGTTTACTCCAATTTCGCGGTCGATGAATGCGATCTCCTTATTGCACTGGGCGTTCGCTTCGATGACCGCGTGACCGGCAAGTTCGAAGAATTCGCCAAAGGGGCAAAGATTGTTCATATTGATATCGATCCTTCGGAAATCAATAAGAACAAGGAAGCACATATTTCCGTGATTTCGGATGTGAAAGCCGCCTTAGAGGAATTGAATCGTATCGTGGAGCCGCCCGATGCCGATCTGCAAGAATGGTATTCCACCATCGATGCATGGAAGGCAAAGTATCCGTTCAAGTACGATACGGAATTTGACGGGATATTGCAGCAACATGCCATCCATACGTTGTGCAATCTGGTCAGTGGACGTGAAACCTACGTTACCGTAGGCGTTGGTCAGCATCAAATGTGGTCAGCTCAGTTTTTTAAATTCAACAAGCCGAGGACCTGGCTATCGAGTTCCGGTCTGGGCACGATGGGGTTTGGATTGCCCGCCGCGATGGGCGTGCAGGCCGCTCACCCTGATGCTCTTGTTATCGATATTGATGGTGACGGGAGTTTCCAGATGAATATCCAAGAGCTTGCCACATGTTTCTGCGAGCGACTCCCCGTCAAAGTTATGTTGCTTAATAACCAACACTTGGGGATGGTCGTGCAGTGGGAAGATCGGTTCATGCAGGGGAACCGAGCACACACCTATCTCGGGCCCATAGACCATCCCGAGGCGACCGGTAAAGGGCAGGGGAAGTTCGCCCAAGAGCGATATCCCGATTTTGTGCAAATCGCCAAGGGGTATAAATGTGGTGGAGCCACCGTCAGTCGCAAGGCCGATCTGTTGCCGGCGCTGCAGGAAATGATTGACTATGCTGGACCCTACGTGCTGGACGTCCAAGTCCCGTATCAAGAACAGGTCTTGCCGATGATTCCGTCAGGCGGAACAGTTCGAGATATTATTGTCGAGTGACAGACGGTACGATGATCGTCTGCTGGGGAATTCTGTTAGGTTGCGAACTTGCAATGGAGGGTCATTCGATGCCGGATCCAAACGAAAACCTGAGTTCCGATCGTCCCAAGGATTCCATGGGCGAGTGGATTAGTGCTCTGAAGCAGCAGCGGGACGAAATTGCGCTACAAATCCATCTCGCCGAAATGGAGGCACGAGACGAATTTGATAAAGCGCAACAAAGACTAGATCGACTGGCGGACGACTACGAGCCACTCAAGAAAGCTGTGGCCGAGTCGGCTGATAGTATCTGGGAGTCGCTAAAAATTGTTGCCGGGGAAGTCAAGTCAAGTTTCGATCGGATCCGAGAGACACTGTGATCCGAGAGACACTGTGATCTAAATGATACTCTGAGACACGGATGCGAGTGGCTCAGGGTACGTCTTTCGATGTCGGTTCGGTTCTAGGAAGTGCTTCTCGTTTCGCTCGTTGCAATTGTTTCGTCAGCAGCGGGCGGTTTTGCGTTTCTTGCCCACTCTGTCCATCGCTTCGATTTTGGCGATATATTCAGTCGCATGGGGGACTTTGCACGAAGTTGTGCCCATGTCGACCGCTACAACTCCGATCTGGCGAGCCACCTTCTTGGCTAATGGTAGCAAGGGGCGAACATAAGTCCCGACCGCGATGACGAATCCGTTCATGGTATATCGTACCCGGTTCGCGGAGTTATGAATGTCACTTGAAATCGACTCGAGAAGTTCGCTAATCTGATCTAGGTTAAGGCGTTCGTCGGGGAACACTGAAACAGTTGCTGCATAGGTCGTCCAACCGGAGGTTGCGGTATGTGCTTGTTTCGCCCCAATCCAATTCGACGCCAGTGTTACCGCCTGACCGTGTTCTGCTGCAACAAACGGGACCGCGTATTCACTAAGCATGTACCATGAGGCTGTCTTCGCCCAATGGTTGAGCTGTTTCACCGACATTTGACTACCGTCTGCTACCAGCGAAGCTAAGTACATAGCGTCCGAATTGTTTGTATCCCACAGTTGCATGGCTAATTCTTGGCGTTTTTTCAATCGTTTTGCGATCGGCTTGAGGTCTCCTACCTTTACACCGTACAGCTCGCCTTGCGCACCGTGGTTACGAAATGTCTTGACGGTTTGACTTGAGCCCAGGGCTTTTAGCTCATTCATGACATCTTCAAGATTCATCGGGTGATTCCGTGGGTCGAGGATGGGTTATTGCGATTGGTTCGATTGTAGGTAGCGGTGTCGGGCTGTGTCAGTAAACAGTTCCGTTTTTATCGATCAGGCAGATTTGCCTTGCACGTGCGCGTGTCTTACGGTTCTTTGGAGTCTAGCGCGAATCGCCTAGGCCGGTGCCCGAACCATTACTCGCAGTCCTCGGCTTTCGGATATGTCCGCTTCTGCTCGTCAACCCGAAGGCCAACGTGACGCATTCGTTTCACGACTGCTGCCGAGCGTGTTGATTCGCGTCCTACCGGTAGCCATTGTGGCAATTTGTGTGATTTGGTATTCGGCTCAAGCCAGTTTGCGTCGGATGGTCCACCAAGAGATGGAGTCTCGGATTACCACCGAGTCGCAGCAGGCAGCGACGTTCGTGGCGCAGCGTTTATCTGGTCTTCTCGATGCTGCTCATGCGTTAGCAGCGAATGATTTCGTGACACGTGCACTGCTTGAATCGGCAACGCCGCAACCGCAAATCAAGCAATTTTTCCAGTCGCTTACGTTGCCCGGCGCGACCGATGCGCGAGTTTGCCTGGCGGACAATCGGGGGCGGGCGGTTGCCGCGAATCACGACTCGATCGGATATGTCGATGAGAACTGGCTCGATCGTGTTGTGTGTGGAGAAACGTGGTCCCGCGTTGACTTTAGCGGCATCGCGCTGGCCGTTCCCGCACGTCGAAATCAAGTGACGCACGGAATCGTCTTCGTTCAATTGGATCGGATTGCGTTGCGGGAGTATGTCGGGACCATTTCGTCTCAGGAAGCTGTACTCGTTGTTGACGACCAAAATCGGATCATTACATCCACGCAGCCAGAACGATTCCTTTCTGGCGATGTACTGCAACAACCCCAAGACAAGGCACTACTCGCCACGATGCCTGTGGCAGGAACCGGCAAGTCACTTCGTGTCTGTGTGCTGGAAGACCGCGCTAAATCCCTACGGCAAGAACTGTCTCTGCAACGACGACTCTTGGCCGAATTGGTAATGAGTCTGACGGCACTAGTTTGTGGCATCGTGGTGACCGGACGGCTGGTTACCCGTCCCGTGTCACGATTGGTAAACGAAGTGAAGCAAATGCACGTTGCTGCGGACGACTGGAACGGGGTCAGGGAGTCGGGACCCACCGAAATGCGTATCCTCGCGCGTTCGTTCAATCAAGTCTTTCGCAACCTCCGTGAAACGACCGTATCCCGAGAATCTCTCGATGCAACCAATCGCGAACTGCGTTTCACCCAGCAGCTCGCAGAGCAGGCCAGTCGTTCGAAGAGTGAGTTTCTCGCGAATATGAGTCATGAGATCCGCACGCCGATGACCGCCATCCTTGGCTATACCGAACTTCTCATGGAGCAGTCCACGAGTCCCGAGGTCCGCGATTATTTGGGGATTGTTCAACGCAATGGTCACCATTTGCTGACGATCATTAACGATATTCTTGATTTATCAAAAATTGAAGCCGGACGCATGGAACTGGAGCTGGTTCCCTGTTCCCCAGCACAACTCTTGGAAGAGGTCTATAGCCTGATGGAGGTGAGGGCGCAGGGCAAGAACATTCGACTTGAGATGCAGGTCGTCAGTCCCATGCCCTCGCAAATCATTTCCGACGCGACTCGGATTCGCCAGATCCTGATAAATTTGGTCGGAAATGCCATCAAATTTACGGAAGGTGGTAGTGTGTCGGCGGCTGTCCGCTACGATGCGAAGCTCGAACAAATCGAATTTGAGGTTGCCGATACTGGTGTCGGGATGACCGAAGAGCAGAAGCAACGGCTGTTTTCGCCGTTCTCGCAAGCGGACACGTCGACGACCCGCCGATTTGGCGGTACAGGACTTGGATTGACCATTTCACGGCGTCTTGCAGAGATGCTCGGGGGTGGCATTCAAGTGGAAAGTGTGCCGGGGAGTGGCAGTGTCTTTACCGCGCGCATGACCGCAAGCATTGTCGAGAATGCGCCGATGGAGGCGCCGCGACATGTAAGGCGATCTCACGAACCATCGGTACCGAAGTCGCCCGATGTCACGCAGAAAGACAAAGACTCACTTTTGCCCGTTGGGTGTCGCATCTTGTTGGCCGAAGATGGACCGGACAATCAAAGGTTAATACGTCACGTCCTGCAAAGGATTGGCGCCGAGGTCGACGTCGTGTCGGACGGACGACAAGTTATTGATTCCGTCAACGCCGCAGAATCGCGCGGCTTGCCTTATGATATGGTGATCACGGATATGCAAATGCCGGTCATGGACGGATACGAAGCCGCCCGCCAGTTGCGGGCCCAAGGGTTCTTTCGTCCCATCATCGCCCTGACAGCCAATGCCATGACGGGTGACCGAGAAAGGTGTTTGGAAGCGGGTTGCGATGACTACGCCTCCAAACCGATCGACCGCACGAAGCTCATTCGCACCATTTTCCGCAACCTAGAGGCCGGAGCTGCTACCATTGCCTTCCCTGGCAAGATAGACTCGGAATAATGAGGATACGACGCTAGGGAGGGAGCAATCGTGAGTGCGCTGCGAGAAATATCTCAGACGATACGACTGCGTGAAGCAACACTCCTGCAAGGAGGGGATGAGGCCGGTTTTGCGCGACAGCGTAATCTTGGGCGACTGCCAGTTCGCGAGCGACTTGAGGCGTTGCTGGATCGTGATCCCTCGTTCTTGGAGATTGGTCTCTGGGCGGCCCACGAAATGTATTCCGATTGGGGCGCCGTGCCTGCGGCCGCTTTGATTGCCGGAATTGGCTGGGTCAGTGGTCAGCCCTGTGTGATCGCAGCTCATGACGCCACGGTCAAGGCTGGCGCGATGTTCCCGCAATCGGTCAAGAAATTGATTCGAGTGCAAAAAATCGCATTTCAGTTGCGATTGCCGATCATCTATTTGGTCGATTCGGCGGGCGTGTTCCTGCCGCTGCAAGATGAGGTATTCCCTGACGAAGATGACTTCGGGCGAATCTTTCGGAATAATGCGGTACTGTCGGCCAATGGAATACCTCAATTTGCGGCCGTGATGGGAAATTGTATTGCCGGCGGTGCTTACCTGCCCGTTTTGTGCGACAAGTTGCTCATGACCCAGGGGAGCCAGTTGTGTTTGGCCGGGCCGGCCCTCGTAAAAGCCGCGATTGGACAGGCTGTCGATCCCGAGGAATTGGGTGGCGCCAAGATGCATGCGGAAATCAGCGGCACCGTCGATTTTTACGAGCCAGATGACGCCTCGTGCTTGGCGCGACTAAGAAGTCTCGTCGCATTGCTGCCGACTTCCGCACAACGCATCACAGGTCGTGCACCGTTACGTCCGCAGGATGACGTCTATCAAATTGTGCCCGCCGACGGTCGCGGTGAATACGACGTACGAGACGTTCTGCAGTCGGTCATTGACCAAGACAGTCTGCAGGAGTACAAGGCCGATTTCGGACGCACATTGGTCACGGCGTTTGTTCGTATTGACGGAAAACCTGCCGGTGTTGTAGCCAACCAGCGACACCGGTCCCACTCGGCGCGGGGTGAAGTTCAGATGGGGGGCGTTCTTTATCCCGAAGCGGTCGAAAAAGCAGCTAAGTTTATCTTGGATTGCGATCAAACGCGGGTCCCTTTGGTCTTCCTTCAGGACGTGCAGGGATTCATGGTCGGCAAGCAAGCCGAACAATCGGGGATTATCCGAGCGGGAGCGAAATTGGTTCAAGCTGTTAGCAACGCTACGGTTCCTAAGTTCACGGTAATTATTGGCGGCTCTTTCGGTGCGGGGAATTATGCGATGTGCGGAAAGGCCTACGATCCGGCCCTCATCCTGGCCTGGCCCAACGCTCGTTACGCCGTCATGGGGAGCCATCAAGCTGCAGAGACGCTCGTCAGTCTACGAATTCGCGAAGCTCAAAAAGATGGAACGAAGTTGTCGAGCGAAGCGATCGATGCGCTCCGGCATACCGTGTGTAGCCAGTACGAAGCACAAACTGATATCCGGTATGGAGCTGCCCGCGGATGGGTCGATGCGATTATTGCGCCGGACGAAACACGCCGTTGGTTGAGCACGGCTCTCCAGGTTACGACGCAACAAGATTGGGGTAATTGCCCCAGAAGGACACACGTCGTGTGAAGCACTTGATTCGAATCGGCAATGCGCAAGCGTTTTGGGGCGATCGGACTTCGGCCGCGATCGAGCTGTTGACGCAGGAGCCCGACCTCGACTACCTTACGATGGACTATCTGGCCGAAGTGTCCATGTCGATTCTCGCTCAACAGCGGGAACGAGACGCGTCGTGTGGATATCCACAGGATTTTGTGCACGTCGTTCGCGGTCTGGCCCCCTATTGGGCCAACGGTGGTCGCTGTCGTTTGGTCGCCAATGCCGGTGGTTTGAATCCCCAAGCCTGTGCGATTGCCTGTGCCGCAGCGTTAGAAGCAGCGGGATGCCGTTCGATCAAGATCGCAGTCGTTTCTGGAGACGATGTTCTGCACCTGTTACGGGCCGACGCGTCGGTCGAATATGACTTTCAGAATCTGGATAGTCGAGCCAGCTTGCTGACCGTACGTGATCGACTTATTACGGCCAACGCCTATCTGGGAGCGGCCGGTATTGTGGCAGCACTTCGGGCTGGGGCGGACATTGTGATCACGGGTCGAGTCGCCGACCCGAGCATGGTCGTGGCACCCTGTGTCTATGAATTTCAATGGCAACTGGATGACTGGGATCGGCTCGCCGGGGCAACGGTCGCCGGCCACCTATTGGAATGCGGAACACAAGTCACGGGTGGCATCAGTACCGATTGGCTTAACGTTCCGGACGTGACCCATATCGGATTCCCGATCGCGGAAATCGATGGGGATGGACAATGTATCATTACGAAGCCCAAAGATTCCGGAGGCCACGTTACCGTCGAAACTGTCAAAGAGCAATTGATTTACGAAATCGGAGATCCAAGGCGGTACCTGAGCCCCGATGTGATTGTGGCCTTCGATCAATTGCAGGTGGAACGGATAGCCGCCGATCGAGTTCGTGTGACTGGCGCGCGAGGAATTCAAGGACCCCAGACCCTCAAGGTCAGTGCAACCTACCACGACGGATATCGAGCTGCCGGCATGCTGACGATTTTTGGTAGCAACGCCGTGCATAAAGCGCGTTGCTGCGGTCAGATGATACTTCGGCGATTGGCCGAACGAGGGTGTGTTTTCCGTGATACGATCGTCGAGTGTCTCGGTAACGGCGAAAGCGTTCCAGTGGCAGGTTGTGTCCACAATTCCGAAGCATCGATGGAGACCGTGCTCCGTATCGCGGTGGAATCCGACTCGCGGGCTGACGCCGAGACGTTTGGTCGTGAAGTGATACCCCTTGTCACCTCCGGGCCGCCAGGGACAACGGGCTACGCTGAGGGACGACCACGAGTTCATTCCATATTTCGCTACTGGCCGTGCCTTATCGGAGCCGATCAGGTTTCGCAGCACGTCGATTACATCATGACTCAGGCCACAACAGCATCGACCCAAACCGATACACGCGAATCCTGGCCCACTCAGCACCGCGGTGACCTACGTGTCCCGGAGTTGCATTGCGAACCCAGCCGCCACGGTCGATCGACTATTCCAACGTTGGGCGATATTGCGTTCGGACGTAGTGGCGATAAAGGGACGGCAGCGAACATCGGTATCTTGGCCAAATCTGTCAAGGACTTCGGGTGGATTCGACAGTGGCTTACAGCCGATCGCGTGCAAGAGTACTTCGAGCCACTTAACGTAGATGCCGTGGAGCGATTCGAACTGGCCAATTTGCAGGGGTTCAATTTTGTGTTGCAGGGTGTCTTGCGTCGTGGACTCCGTAACGATGCTCAAGGCAAGGCCTTGGCGCAAGCCTTATTGGCCATGCCGATCCCCGCAGCCGATTTGCGAGTATAACGGACGTTTTCTGAGGAGTGGTCATGGATCCTACCAGAAAAGATGACGGCAACGACTTGGACGCGGCAGCGATGGGAACTCCTTGGTTGCATGATTTGACCATTGGAGAAGTGCTTGGAGCAACGGCCGAACGCTTTCCCGATGGAGAGGCCTATGTATTCGAGCAGTCGCACGAACGCGCCACTTGGCGTGAATTCGACGCTGCCGTCGATCGTGTTGCGCTAAGCCTACTCGCACTTGGATTTCGCCCCGGCGATCGCTTTGGAGTGTGGGGCACGAATGTTCCCGAATGGGTGTTGCTTCAATTCGCGACGGCCAGAATTGGCGTCGTCTTGGTCACGATTAATCCAGCGTATCGGACCAATGAAGTCGCGTATGCAGTGCGCCAATCGAAGCTTCGCGGGTTGGCGTTGATCGACAAGTACAAGGCAAACGATTATTTCGCAACGCTCGGTGAGGCCTGTCCAGAACTCCAATCCGCCGAACCGGGACAACTTGCAAGCACCGATTTTCCAGACCTTGTTTGGGCTATTGCGATGCGTGGCCTGCCGGCGTCAGGCATCTTGCCGTGGCAACAGTTCTTGGAGCGGTCACGTACGGTTAACGCCCAATTACTTGCGGATATTGAATCGCAGTTGCGTTGCGAGGATCCGATCAATATTCAATATACGTCGGGGACAACGGGCTCGCCAAAGGGGGCCATGCTATCCCATCGCAATATCCTGTTAAACGCTTATTATGCTGGCGTTTTTCAACGCTTTACGAGTCACGACCGGATCTGTATTCCAGTACCGCTCTACCATTGCTTTGGCTGCGTGCTTGGTACGTTGTGCGCCGTAGCACATGGTGCGACGATGGTCTTTCCGTCGGAAACTTTTCAGTCGTCGGCCGTCTTGCAAGCGATCGAGGACCAGCGGTGTACGGCGATTTACGGTGTACCAACGATGTTTATTGGCATGTTGGAGCATGCCGATTACCCGCGCCGCGATCTTTCGACTTTGCGAACAGGGATTATGGCTGGGAGCCCATGTCCGATTGAACTGATGCGGCGAGTTACGGGCGAAATGGGCGCGTCGGAGATTACGATCGGCTACGGTCAGACAGAGGCTGCCCCGTTGATCACGCAGACAAGGGCTGATGATCCGTTGGAATTACGGGTTGGAACGGTGGGTCGACCGTTGCCTGGCGTGGAGGTCAAAGTCGTGTGTCCCGAGACGCGGCAAGATTTAGGCGACTTGCAATCGGGTGAACTGTGTTGTCGCGGCCACAATCGAATGATCGGTTATTTTAATATGCCCGAAAAGACAGCCGAAGTTGTCGACGCAGAGGGATGGCTTCATACGGGTGATTTGGCGATGCGGGAATCGAATGGATATTACCGAATTACTGGGCGATTGCGTGATGTGATTATTCGAGGCGGCGAGAATATTTATCCGCGAGAGATCGAAGAGCGATTATATGAACATCCGGCTGTTCAAGAGGTCCAAGTGGTGGGCGTTCCCGACCGGAAGTTCGGCGAAGAAGTCTTGTCATGGGTTAAGCTCCGCGAAGGTCAGTCCACGACCTTCCACGAACTCAAGGAGTTTTGCCGACAGGGTCTGGCCCATTTCAAAGTGCCGCTTTACTGGAAATTCGTCGACAGCTTTCCGACAACCGTAACGGGAAAAGTGCAAAAGTTCAAAATTCGAGAGCAAGGCATCATCGACCTGGGACTGCAGGATGTGGCGCGGATCGAAACGGCTTAAGTGGGAATTCGTTGTTGGCCGTTGATCACGACGTGGATAGGGCAGGAGGCCGATAGCACCAAGTGAAATGTGGGAACCCGTCTGGCCCCATCGCGAGTTTACTGGACGTCTGCATTACATCGAAGTAGGCTAGATTGATCGGTTCGCGACGAGGAGATTTCACGGGAAGAGGGATGGCAAATGGATGGACGGGCAAACTTCCACTTCTGGCGTCCAACGCTGTTGGTGGTTGGCCTTTTCTATGTAGTCACATGGACATTTCAGTGGTGGTTTCCCCTGCACCCGCTAGGACTCACGACCGTTGATACGACGGCGTCCTTGGTCTATCCACATCCCGACTTAACCCCCGAGCAGGTGGTGAAGCTCCAGATCGATAGTTTGGCGCAGGGCGATCGTTTTGGCCTGATCCAGTGTATCTGTTTCGCGTCGCCGGCCAATTTGGTACAAACAGGGCCGATCGGGCGGTTTGCGGAGATGGTCCGCCGTCCTCCCTACAATGTCCTGTGCCGATCCGGTACAGTCGTTGTGGGGACGCCGGTGTTGCGTGATGACTCAGCCCGTGTATTGGTCAGCCTGCTCCACGGCGAAGGTTCTTTATGAACTTCTCTGCCTGACGCTTCCCAGCGGGAGCAAGCCTGAGGGCCGGCGTAGGCGTGGAAGCGGGCCTACAAAGAAACACACATCACGACGAAAACCATCCTCTCAAAAGAAATTTTCCCCAGACTCATCGAAAAAATCTGGCTCACGACACTCTTGTAAGCACGGTGGCAAGAGGAAAGGACGTGTGTGAGCGGTGGAGATGGTCTGTCAGGCGGTTACTAACGAACAATTCGATCAATGGGAGGACGAAGAACCAAGGGTTCCCTGTTATTACCAAGCCCAGCCCCGGCAACGATGGGAGCTTCCTTGGGGGAACCACATCAACCGGACCCCATCGGCATCTATCGAATCTCGGCAGAATTGGTCGGTGAGGGAGTGTGGAATCCTGAATATGAACCATCGGTATACCCAGCCGACCCATGAAGCAGTGGTCAAGTTCAGCGAAGTCCGCACGGTTTCAGAGTTTCGGGACTTCCATGAAAAACTACGGCGGCAAGCAGGCTACTTTGCCAAGACAAGAGCGATGGAACTGGCTGTTTACTTTGTGCGGGAGATCGAACGAAACAACCTGATCCATCTGCATCTGCTCATAAGGACCAGCATGGACGATCCGGCAGACGTGTTGGGGAAGATCGTGCAGAAGGCCAGCGGAACCACGGCGGAACTGGCCCACTGTGAAAACATCCGGTCGGTAGCCGCCATCACTCGCTACACGGTCAAGGACATGGCCGACGTGCAGGACGGGGAGCGGGAGGTTCTGCTGTTCAAGAAGGGGCTGGGGCTGAACCTGTCGGGGCAGTTCGGCGGTTATTTCGTGAAGTCCAAAGGGGAGTTATGGAAGGAGTGTCGGCGGGCGTGGTTTGGCGAAAGCTACATCGAGGAGTGGAGGCCGCCTGAGCCGCCCCAGCGGCGAAGGTGGCAGCCGAGCGAGGAACAGTTGGCGGCCGATGCGGAAGGCCGGCAGGATGAAGACCAACAGACGGACGAGCCGCCAGCAGACGAACAACGGGAGCCGACGCCATCGTGGCCGCTCGCACGTCACCACCGCCAGAGCGTGACGGCGTCGGTCCTGCCCGTTATTAGCCGGGTATGTGAGCCGATTTTTCCCCGTGGACCGCCCCGAAACCGTTCCCCCACGAACGCTAGCACTAGCAACCATTTAGATGCGGTTGCAGGCATGGTGTGGGCGTGTTTCGAGAGGGCTGGCTTAGTCCGATTTTGTGACCGACGGGCGTAAATACAGGAATGACAATGATGACGTTTCAAGAATGGCTGGCAATTCGGGAAGGGTTGTGGCTCAACGACGACAAGGCCGTGAAAGGTCTGTCGAAGTTGCCCCAGCCCAAGCCGAAAAAACCACCCCAATGCAAGCCGCTCACGCAGGCCGTGAGGCCGGCCAAGCCGCAGGTGCGTCCGGTGCTGCCGACGTTCTCAATCGCAGCAACGAAAAACGGACGAACATGATGGTCGCCCGATTTCATTGACTGTTGTGTTCACCCGATCAGGCTACGGTCTCTTGTTGTTTTTCACGTCGGCGACGACGGGCGGCTCCAAGCCCTGCGACGCATGCACCGATGCCGAACAAAGCGAGGGAGGAAGGTTCGGGAACATTTACATTCAACACAATATCATCAATATTGGTGGGTCCGGGTCCTGCTGCACCCATATCGAATACCAAGGTATCCATCGTTACGCCCGAGAGATTTGTTGGTGTGAATGATAAGTAGCTGCCGGGAGGGTTTGGGCTGAACACGTCGGTGCCAACCAGTGAGCCACCAAGAAATCCACTTAAAGTCAACGGTTCGCCACCACCATATGTAGATCCAGCATAGAAACTGGACAGTGTGAATGTTTCTCCAGTAAAGCCCGACAAGGAAAAGACCGCTAAAGACCCACTTCCGTGGTGCAATGAATTTATTCCGCTTAATGGGCCTAGGAAGATCCCGCTGACTGCGACAGGACCGCTAATCCCGCCTACTACTATTCCATCTTCTACACCGCCACCGAAACTGCCGGTGGGTGTGAATCCGTCAAAATCAATCGTGATGATGTCCGCCTGGACTTGCCCCGCCGTAGCGAACAGCACCGCCACGCACGCCACCGCCAGTTGACTTGCCCGCATCATTTTGCTTCTCCCGTGTTGTAGGTCTTGGAATCTAGCCCGCTGCGAATCCGGCAGCGATGGCGTTAATTAACGAACGGCTATGATACCACGCAGGGGGGGGGGGGACAATAGGCAGAATCGGTAAATCCGAGAAATTTTCCCGCCTCGCCAAACCGCTCCAGCAGGTCCGAAAAGTGTAAAGTCTCGATACAGTATGCCAAAAACGCCAAATTACGCTCGTTTCCGGCTTCGCTGCGAGCATTATGTCCGTCAAGCGTCTTGTGTAATCCACTATTGACACAAACGGCCACTTTCGCTAACCTATCCTCATCGTTCAGAGAATCAGGGGGGATCAGCACCGAGGCCGAGCATGAGCCAGACCATCGCCATCTATCTGCGGGTGTCCAGCAAGTCGCAGGATGTCGCCAGCCAAGAGCCGGAATTACGGCGATGGGCGGCCCAGCAGGAAGGAGAGGTTCGCTGGTATCGGGACCGCTTCACCGGCAAGACGATGGAGCGGCCCGCCTTCACCCGGTTGCTGCGGCATGTTCGATCCGGCGAGGTTCAGCAAGTGGCCGTGTGGCGGCTGGATCGGCTGGGACGAACCGCCAAAGGGCTGACCGCCCTGTTCGACGAACTGACGGAATTGAACGTGCGACTGGTCAGCTTGCGTGATGGGCTGGACCTGTCCACGGCGGCTGGCCGGCTCATGGCGAATGTGCTGGCGAGCGTGGCCGCCTACGAAACCGAAGTCCGTGCGGAGCGGATTTTGGCCGGTCAGGCGGCGGCCCGTGCCAAGGGGAAGACTTGGGGCGGATCGGAGAAGGGACGACGGATCAAGGTCAATGACGAACAGATTCGGCTGATTCACCGGATGAAGGCCGAAGGGGAAAAGGTGGCCGCCATCGCAAGGGCGACGGGGCTATCGAGGCCCACCATCTACGACGTGTTGAAGACCGAGCCGGCGTTGCAAAAAAACTAATTCGGAAATTCCGAAGTGTTTGCCTCCTGCGAGTTCCGCCCCCATAGCCTCCCTGTCGGCTACGGGGGCTTCTCTTTTGTATAGACGATGAAACCAGACCGATGACCCATAACGACAACTTCCCAGCGGGACGGATCGCCGGATTGATCCGAGTCTCGACCGACAAACAGGACAACGACCGGCAGAAGAAATCATTCAGCCGGTTCGAGACACAGCACGACTTGAATATTGCACCCCTGTTTGAGGACGTGGGGTCCAGAGACAAGGCCGACAAGCGGGAGCAGTTCCAACTGCTGCTCGACATGGTGCGGAACGAAATGCTCGACTGGATCGTGGTCGAGTCGCAGGACCGCTTTGGAACCAGCGGCCCGCATGAATGGGGCGAGTTCCTTTCGACGCTCCGCAAGGGCGGCTGCCGGTTGTGGTCGATCATCGAGAACCGTTGTCTCTCCGACGAAGACGACGCCACCGTGCTGACCACCACGGTCAATTCACTGGCGTCCCGACGAGAACAGAAGGTGAAGGCCGACCGGGATTTGTCCAAGAAGATCGTGCAGGCCAAGGCCGGCGAATGGACGGGCGGCCCGGTTCCCTACGGTCTGGATGTCGTCTGCATGAGCGGCAAGAAGAACAAGTGGCGAGTCGTCATCGAAGGATGGAGCCACCGCTTGAAGATCTGGCCCGATGGGAAACAGGAACGCTTCGACGGCAAAGGAAACTTCCCGGCGAAAGACCCAACCGACAAGTTCTATCTGGCTCCGTCGATCCGCACCGAACGCTTGGAAGCCGTGCGGAAAATCTTCGAGTGGTATGCGACCGAAACGATCAGCTTCAACAAGATCGCCGAACGATTGAAAGCAATGAAGGTCGATCCCGTCCGGGCCGGGGCATGGTCGAGCGGGTTTGTTAGCAAGATGCTGCTCAATCCGGTCTACATCGGACTGCCGGCCTACAACAAACGCTCGAACAGCCGGTTCAGCGAGTTCGTCGAGGGCGAATACCGCACCGCTCCCCGCAAGAAGAATGGCGACAGCATCAACGGTCGCCAGCGGGAGCCGGATGATTGGGTGCAGCCCGATGAACCTGTCTTCGACGCAATCGTGCCGGTCGAAATCTGGGAGAAGGTCCAGACCAAAATGAACGACCGGGAGATTCACCGGAAGACGAACCGGGGCGAGGCTCACTGGTTGTCTGGTCTGCTCTACTGCCACAGGTGCGGCGAAAAACTGTCAGGCGACAAAGCCTGTGAAGGGTATATCTGCAAAACTTACAAGGTGAACGGCAAGAAGAACGAGACCGGCTGCCAGTGCTTTCGGGTTCCGAATGCTGAGATTGAGCCAATCTTGGAATGCTACTTGGAAGAAGTCGGCCATCGGCTGAACGTGTTGGTGGCCGCCGATCAAAACTCATCGCTGGTCGATGCTCTGTTCACCGAAAGCTGGATGAAGGAGTGCGAACTGCACTACGTCTACATGAAGATGACCGACTTCATCACGGCCAATCTGGCCCAAGGAATCCACTACATCGACGATAGCGAAGTCATCATCGACCAAGACACGATGGACGTGTATGGCGAAATCACGCTAGAAGAAATCTACAACGAAGCCTACGCCAGCAACGCCAAGATGCTGCAAGAGAAGCTGGCCGAAAAGCAAGCCGACTTCGACCGCCTGTTTGAGCGATACAAGTCACTCAAAACCGAGATGGCAAGAGAACGGGCCGACGCCGAAATGGGCATGGCCGAAGTCGAAATCAAAAAGCTGAAAGGCCAGTTGGAACCACTGGTCGAACAGTATCACGAAGTTCTGGAAGAATCGAAACGACTGGCCGCTGCTTATGAGTCGGCCTTGGAAACTGTTCAAGGCAACGAGAACCGCCGCAAGGGGGAAGTCGTCCGCCAGTTGATCGACAAAATGATCTGCCGCTTCGAGGATGACAGCCGGGAACTGATCGACGTGAAGATCATCCCCAAAACCGGCCACCCGTGGAGTTCACAACGAAACTACGGCACGGAGAACAGCTGGGGTCCTATATTTGGATTTTGACGAAGCAGCGAAACTCCCCCTATGTGGGCTGCTGGATGAGCGATGCCGTGCTCGAGGTCCAGTCGACCGGCCCGCCGTCCAAACGGGGCGTATCGGAGATTTAACGCGGAAAAACGTTTCTTACATCCATTCGAGGCCAGCATACGTAGTATTTCCCTGGGGGGATGTGAGGTCGGCTGATCTTGGAAACGAAATTGCTGGGCGGCGGTAGATGACTTTGCGATGACCCTTCCAAAATCTAATCGGGAGCACGCCTTCGAGGGCGAGGTTGCTGCAGCTTCCGATGAGAGCGATGATGCTTTATTTGACCGTGTCGTGTCCGGAAGTGCGGATGCTTTTCGAGCCTTTTTCCGCCGATATGCTTCCCAAGCCATGGCCGTCTGTCAGCGAATTCTCGCCAATTCCTCGGATGCCGAGGAGGTATTGTCGGACGTGTTTGCTGAGATTTGGGAGAAACGGCACCGATACGATGCGACACGCTCTTCCCCGCGTAGCTACTTGATGTTGCTTACACGGTCGCGTGCCATCGATCGTTTGCGAGCGCGAACGGTAGCTCAACGCGAGACTTCGTTGGCGGCCGGAGAGGCGTCACGAGAACCCTGCGACGACCAGACCTATGAACAGGTTGACCGCAACGAGGCAGGTGTCCGAGTGAAACAGGCACTCCGTACGTTGAGCCAATTGCAGCGGACGGCATTACTTTTGGCGTTCTACGACGACCTATCGCATTCGCAGATCGCCTCACGGTTAGATATGCCACTGGGGACGGTCAAGACACACATTCGAAAAGGCTTGGCGTGCCTCAAGGTCGCGCTGCGAGGAGAAAATCTCAATGATGACTTGCCTTGAATGCCAGTCTGAATTGGAACGTTATGCACTCGACGAGAATCGGTGCGCGGACAAGCAGGCTATTACAGAGCATTTAATCAACTGTGCTGATTGTAGGGATTCCGTGCGGTCGTTACGTGAGGCGTGGGCCAGTCTCGCGGAAGTGCTTGCATCTGTTCCGATCAACGAATCGCTCGAAGACCGAATCCTTGAACGTGTGAGTAAGATCCCTTCGTCCGTGGAGAAAACGATTCCATTGCGAGGTCGATACGCGCGTAGCCACATTCTGCAGTCAAGGTACATGGTCGCCTCGGTCGTGTTGATGGGACTTATTAGCTATTTCTACCTTCGACCGGCGAGTGATTACCCACTGTCGAGGACTGCTGAGGACCTAGTAGTACGCGAACTTGCGCAACGGCTCAAACATCTGGATGAAATGAAGCAGGTATTCGCATCACCGCAGTTGCGTTACGTTGCGTTGCACAGTGACGATGGTCCGCAACCAGCGGGGGCGTACCTTGTATACGATCCCGTTAAAAATGAGGGGCATTTCTTGGCCTATGGACTTCCCGCGACCGGCATGCCGCAACATTTTGTGTTGTGGCTGTTGGACGTCCATCAGGAGGTGATTCATTCGGCGGTCTTCTCGCGCGACAAGCAAGGGGGGGGAGCCGTCTCGATTCCTTTCCCGAAAGATCCAAGACGTGTCGCCATAATCCGGGTCACACTGGAATCGCTTCCCAACCCAACGGTCCCTTCCGATCAAGAGTTACTTCACGGCGGTTTGGGCGAGCAGTGGCTTGGCTCCGGCTGAATCCTGTTGCGCTCCCGAATCGACGCAGGCGACTTGCTGGACGAGACTGTGTCGATTCAAATCTCCGGGATCGCAGCGTGCTCCGCGTTTAAAAACTTGGCAGCGAGAAATTGATCGACCACCGCTGGCTAGAGACGCACACGTTGGAACCGCGAATCCATCCCAATTGCGACTTTCGAAACGCTTGTACGTTGCGTCGTCATGCTCGTCGAAAGACACGTCCGCACCTTTTTTCGGCGATTCTATACTCCCCCGTCGAAACAGTGTAATATGAGCTGACCGATCAGGTCCGAGACGACTGCCAAGCTGGCGGCGGCCTCTGGTTTCGCTGCTCAGTCTTGAATATCCCCCTCCAGCCATTCGCGAAAAGAGGACCGTACCATGAAATCTGAAGCGAAGAAAAAACTTCAGCGTGCTTGTGTATTGTTCGCCGCTTTTTGTATCGTCTTCTCGAGCATGAGACGCTTAAAGGCTGCTGAGGAAAAAACGCTCAGTGTATTGTCGATTGCGACCTTTGACGTCGACGCGACGCCGCCCGTTGGGTTCATGATGGCGTACGATCGCGCGGTACGTGTTGATGAGCTCGGACTGCGTTGCCGCGGCATAGCGATTCTGGGGGCTGGAGAACCGATTGTATTGTGTGCCGTTGATTGGATCGGTATCGCGAATGAAAGCCAAGATGTCTTTCGAGAACGCATCGCAAAAGCAGCGGGAACATCGCCATCACGAGTCGCCGTGCATACGCTGCATCAGCATGATGCACCTCGCTGCGACTTTAGCGCCGAGTCACTCCTGCATCAAATCGGTGCATCGGATCTTGGTGCGCACGACGGTTCCTTTGCACGTGAATTAATTAATCGCCTCGTTCGAGAAATTGAATCGTCGATTGCAAAAGCGACGCCCATCACGCATGCAGGATTCGGCTCAGCATTCGTCAGGGACGTCGCTTCGAATCGGCGGATTCAAGACGAGACGGGACAAGTTATCGCAACGCGTTTTTCAACCACTCGCGATGAAAAGCTGCGCGCTTTGCCTGACGGAATTATCGATCCTGAACTCAGTTCCGTTTCGTTTTGGAATGGGGAAACGCCCGTCGCCGTTCTTAGCTATTACGCGTGCCATCCGCAGAGCTATTACCGTACAGGCATTCCAAATCCCGATTTTCCCGGGATCGCTCGATTCATGCGTAGTCAAGATGCCCCAGGTCCGTTGTACATACACTTCAATGGCGCTGGCGGGAACGTGGGGGCTGGCAAGTACAACGACGGTTCGAAAGAGAATCGAATGGTGCTCGCGACGCGAGTCGCGGACGCGATGCGTGAGTCGTTCAAGGCAACCCAAAAGTTTGAAGTCTCGTCCACGCAGGTCAAATGGGAGACAACGCCAGTCTCGCTGCCGCTGGCCAAGCACTTGGATCGAGAGAAGCTCACGACGGAATTAAAGGAATGGGATGGCGTAACCTATTGGGGAGCTCCTGATAAGTTGGCTTGGCTTTTGCGGTGCGAAAGTGGACATACGATTGACTTGAGTTGTTTGACCGTCGGGACTGTGCGGATCCTGCATATGCCCGGTGAGCTATTCGTGGAGTACCAACTGGCCGCGAAAGCCATGCGTCCTGATTTGCAAGTGGCGATGGCGGCCTATGGAGACTACGGTCCTGGATACATCGGAACGGCTGAGGCGTATGGACAGGGAGGCTATGAAACAAGCGAGCGAGCCTCGAACGTGGCTCCTGAAACGGAAGCGGTACTCATGAGCGGGATAAGGACGTTGCTTCAAGTTGACGAGGCGACGAAATGAACGTTTCCCATCGATTGACTCCTTGGTGTTTTGCAACTTTGCTCTCGATTGCTGCAATTGCGCAAGAGCCCGACTATTCCAGCGAGCTGCCGAGGATCAGGCCGACGGAACCCGAGGCGGCAATTTCAACCCTTAGTGTCGCTGAGGGATTCGAGATGCAACTTGTTGCGGCCGAGCCGCTTGTTGGTAGCCCCGTTGCCATTGAGTGGGATGCCGACGGTGCCATGTATGTATGCGAAATGCGAGGGTACAGCGAGAATCGCGACGCCGGGATTTCGCGAATTGCGAAACTGACGGATACCGATCACGACGGGGTCTACGATACCCGCACTGAATTCGCCGCAGGATTGTTTTGGCCGACTGGATTGTTTCCCTACGACGGCGGTTTGTTCGTTGGCGATGCGCCTGATTTGCTGTACCTGAAAGACATCGATGGCGATGGTAAAGCTGACTTGAAACAACGCGTGCTGACAGGTTTTGGCACGTCAAATGTCCAGGGCCTGATGAATTCATTTCGCTGGGGATTGGACAATCGCATCCATATCGCATGCAGCAGCGATGGTGGCGAAATTCGCCGTCTTCATACACTGCCAGACGATCGTGGAATCAGCATTCGGGGCCGTGATCTAGCGCTGAATCCGAGAACCTACGAATTTGAACCGACGAGTGGTGCGGCACAGCATGGAATGTGCTTCGACGATTGGGGACGTAAGTTCGTATCCTCCAACAGTGATCATATTCAACAGGTGATGTACGAAGACCGTTACATCGCTAGAAATCCTTTCGTTGTTGCACCGCCTGCAAGAATCTCGATCGCCGCAGATGGTCCTCAGGCAGAAGTGTTTCGGATCAGTCCCGTTGAACCTTGGAGAATTGTACGCACGCGTTTGCGAGTGTCTGGTCAGGACAAGGGTCCTATCGAAGGAGGCGGTCGAGCCGCTGGGTATTTCACGGGCGCGACTGGCGTCACGATTTATCGGGGTGACGCGTGGCCGCAAGAATGGAAGGGACTAGCAATCGTTGGTGACGTCGGTGGTAATCTGATCCATCGCAAACGTCTCGACGTGAACGGTTTGGAGTTCACGGCAAAACGAATTGATGAGAAAAGCGAATTCGTCGCGTCATCCGACATCTGGTTTCGTCCGGCCCAATTCGCGAACGGGCCGAACGGTGCGTTGTATGTGATAGACGTTTATCGCGAGGTGATCGAGCATCCTTTGTCGCTTCCGGATGAGATAAAGAAGCATCTTGATCTGACATCCGGACATGATCGGGGGCGCGTCTACCAAATCGTTCCAACGGGGTTCAGTCGTCCAGCTTTGGTGCCTTTGAAGCTTCAAAGCACCGATTTTCTCGTGCAAACGTTGGCTCATTCTAATGCTTGGCATCGCGAAACAGCAGCCCGTTTGTTGTATGAACGACAAGATATGTCAGCCATCGAGTCGCTTCGAAAACTGACGAGAGAAAGCTCTTCGCCACTGGGTCGAATGCACGCCCTGTACGCGCTCGACGGACTAAACGGTCTCGATGCGGCGACAGTGCGTTCCCGTTTGAGTGACTCGCACGAGCAAGTGCGCCGGCATGCAGTGCGAATGGCGGATCGAGTCGCTTTGGGACCCGAGTTATTAAAGAAGCTCGACGAACTCGTGGACGATCCTTCGCTGGAGGTGCGTTATCAGTTAGCATTTACCTTGGGGACACTGCAGACGGATGCTCTAGTCGCCCGTCTCGCTCGACTGCTTCGTCAAAATCCAGAAGATCGCTGGATGCGTGCCGCCGTGCTTTGTTCGATTGGCGATGAAGCGGAGCAGCTCGGTGAGTTGCTTCGTCTCGATTCATCGTTTGTCGGCGGATCGGCAGACACTTTCTTGAAGCAACTCGCCGAACAAGCCGCAACGCGCAAACGTGTGCGAGAATCTGGACACGATGTAACTACTCGAACACAAATTGCCATCGGGTCGATACGTCGGATGACCGACCAGACGAAGAAACGGGAACAAGTAGTCGCGAAATACCAGGCTGCGCTAAAAATGACCGGAAACATCGAGCAAGGTCGCGAGCATTTCAAGAAACAATGCAGTAGTTGCCATCGAGTGGATGGCATGGGAAATGAAATTGGTCCGAACCTGGCAACCATCAAGACACGAGGGGCCGAAACTTTGCTTTCCGCAGTTCTTGATCCGAATCGTGAGGTGAATCCGCAATATCTGAACTATGTCGTTTCGATGCTTGACGGACGCGTGTTGACAGGGATGATCATCGACGAGGGTTCAACGAGTATGACGCTGCGTAACGCCCAGAACGTTGCTGAAGCTGTGCTTTTGATTGAGGTCGACGAGATCAAAAATACGGGGATGTCGATGATGCCTGAAGGCTTTGAGGACGCGATGGATGTTCAAGGGATGGCGGACTTGATTGCGTACCTATTGCAATCGTAAGGTGCTGTGTTTGCTTGCACTGGCATAGCTGGCTCGAACCAAAAGTCGCCTTCCCAGGCCAGCAGGATGTCGCTCGTGGTGCCGTTTTTCTCAATGGATTACCCGAAAAGTGAGGTTGATACGCTGTTTTAATTTGTGTTGCGACTTGGGGGCTTGATGATCCCAGTGGTGTTGCGTCGGTCCACGCATCAACAGAAAACTTCCGTCGGAAAGTTCGATGCTGATACGCCGATTTGCGTCCTGCTTGTGTTTGAATTGAAATCGTCGCGTTTCGCCCCTTTAGCTCGACCGTTCTTTCTTAAAGCTCATGAGACTCCGGCCTAGCATCACGAGCTTGTTCGCATCTCGGCAACCAAACATGGTCTTTCCGCCCTTCGTGCACGCCTTTTCTTCGTGGTTTGGTTCTCACAGAGCCACCGAGCACACGGAGGGAAGAGTTCCATGTACGACGCGAAGCGCCTTCGTTTTGACGGTGCCATTCCTTCTCAGTCTCAGTCTCAGTCTCAGTGTCTTTGTGTCTCTGTGAGACAATAGAGTGCACGGAACGAGGAAGAGCCGCAGTGTGGGCATTCGCGGCAGGATTGCCCTGGAGAATCACCGCCGGTACAATGCCCGTAGTGTAAATGATTCACCACGTTGATCACCCTCCTCGTGTTGCCGAACAGTCGGATGCACGGGAGGCCTCGGCGGAGTTCATTGGGAGGTCAGCGTCAAAGGCTCGGTCCCCGTGATCCCTAACGTTCGGGCTGCTACGATGACCATAGAAAGGCATTGCCATGGTGGATTTCAACTCGGTTCTTGAGCATGCTCGCCAGCTCTCACCACAAGATCAGGCTAAGCTGATTGACGCATTGTGGGACGCAGTTCCTGACGATGTTGACTTTCCGCTTCATCTCGACTGGGCGTCCGAGCTAGAACGGCGTGTGAATGAGCTGAAAGTCGGGGATGGAATGACAATCGCATGGTCGCAAATTCGCGCAGAGGCATTGGCACGGATTGGCCATGGCAGTATCTCTTAATTTCACCACTGACGCACGAGCGGAGTTTGATGAGGCCGTCAACTGGTACGCCGAACGAAGTAAGGGTGCCGCGATTGGGTTTGTCACTGAGATCGACGTCGCCATTGAGTCGATCATCGCAGATCCAACGCGATTTGTGCGAACGTACGCTGGTTGCCAACTGTGTCGTTTGAAGCGTTACCCGTACTGCGTCGTCTACCAATACAGTGCCGATCGATTACAGTCGTAGCGGTTGCGCATGCGAAACGTCGACCGGGCTATTGGCAGACCCGACTCTGACGCAAATCCCGAACAAACGTTGCAATAGTGCTGCGGAACCTCGCGTGTTCGGATAGGGAGTCAAATCTCGCCGCCCACTGAACCGTGCGGTTACGGCTCCGTTCGGAATTCCACCAACTGATCTCGCAATTTCGCTGCTTGGTCCCATTTAACGGCGTTCGCATACACAAAAGATGTCCCTCCTGGTCCACCCCGTCCAAACTTCCGAAAAATGTCGTGACCGGTGGCAAACAAACGTTTACCACGGATGCTTGTCGATTTGCCTGACCAGTGTCCTTCTCATTCTTAGCATCGAAGTGATTGTGAGAAACGGCGACGAATTCCTGATGGCCCCATTCTTACTTGTCCTCGCGTTTGCGGTCTTCTCATGCGTTTACGGAGCGACGTGGCTGCTCCTGCGCATGCTAACGCGATTTTCTGACAAATGTATTCGTAAGTACGCCTCCTATTCCTGTATGGTCCTCGCCTTGGTACAGATCGCAGGTACATGCGTGAATGAAACTCCCAAGGCCAAATTCGCCAGGTACGTGCGTCAACCGGTTCCGCCTAGCGTCAAAAATATTCGAGCAAGCGACTTCTCGCTCCTTCAATACGTAAGGGTGATGATACAGTGTCAGATTTCACCTGCCGACTTTGACCTAATCGTTGAAGAGCGAGGTTTCGAACCCACGAGTTTCGACGAAATAGACTGGTTGAATCAGTTGTCGACCGACTTGCTGGACGAGTCGATTTTCAACATGGAACCATCAGTCTTCTACGTCTGGAAAGATCCAAGTACCTTTCCCAGCACGATATTATGGGTTGCAAACCAAGAAAAAACCCATGCAGCTTACGTCTATACACACGACAATTGAAACGTTCGTATGCACCGAGGACCATGGGCACTCCATGGCCGAGTTAAAATCCGAAGAACATCATCGCTTGCGGGCGATCTACTACCGGGACCGCTTGTCGGTTTGCTTGCGTATGCTCCTGAAGACGAACCACCTCGTCAATCAACGATACAGGGAGAATGATAGATCGATACCATCTCTCACGGAGACGCAGAGACACGGAGATGCCTGCGAGCGACGGTAATGGCGTCCACTGGAGTCAGGGGTTGCTGGCTGCTGCGGCGTAATGTCTTACGTCAGCCTTTCTAATCATCTGGATGTTGTCTCGGCCGCGCCGGCTTCGTCAATAGATGACTCGGAAGGTTAGGTTGATACGTTCATTTATTTTGCTCTTCGACTTGGGGACCTGATGAACCCAATGATGTTGTGTCGGACCACGCATCAACAGAAAACTTCCGTCGGTAAGTGCGATGCTGATACGTCGATTTGCAGCTTGCTTGTGTTTGAATTGAAAACGCCGCGTTTCGCCGAAGCTCACGGAGCCGATGGTCGGGTTCGTACCAAGTTCGGGCTCGTTGTCGCTATGCCAAGCTACGCTATCGTTTCCGTCCCGGTATAAGTTCAAGAGGACGCTATTAAAGACTGTGTTCGACAACGGTTCAAGACGCTCTTTAATTTGCAGTAACTCCGAGGTCCAGGGAATTGCCGTCTTAGCAATGCCAGAATAGGTGTACTTCGTGCCTGAGTCTCCGTACCATGCAGTGAGGCGAGGCGTATAGATCTTACGGCCATACATCGTGATCGCGTCTTGTGTCCATTGGATTACTTGGGAAAGGGACTGGAAGTACCGAAGGCATTCTTCCGTAGAGAATATCGCAGGGAAGTAAACGACGTCTGCATCGGGCATCTCAAGACGCGTTGGCTGCAGGGGTGCATTGCCGGTCATCATGACATTCCATCTTTGTTACGGCGTGTGGGTTGTACCCAATCAGGATCCCGTTTCTCCAGGAATGCCGCTAACCCCTCAGTCGCTTCGTCGGTATGCCTCGCGTCGGTGTGTGTTGCGACGACCGATCGAGCGTCGGCGTTTTTGAATCGGGCAAAAGCGGCATTGAGCATGGCTTTCGTCGCCCGAATTGTCTGTGGACCGCCAGCCAAGACACTGTGGGCGATCTCTAAGGCCTTCACTTCAAGTTGTACCGGTGGAGCGATCTGTTGCAGCAATCCAATCTGTTGAGCACGTTCCGCATCGATCATGGATCCAGCCAAAAACAATTCACGTAAGTCCCCTTCACGCACCTTCGTCATCATCACCTCGCAAATCAATGCTGGAAGTAAACCACGCCGCGCTTCGGGGAATCCGATGGTGACATCGTCCGATGCGATGGCAATGTCACAAGCAGCCATCAACCCAGCCCCGCCAGCGTAAGCGCCGCCGTGTACCACTGCAATTGTCACGAGCGGTGACTCACGCAGGAGGGTCAGTGTTCGCTGTACGCACTCAGCCGACCGTTGAACGAGCGACATGTTCGATGCTTCGTGCAGATCCAATCCGGCGCAGAAGGCAGTCCCGGCGCCCCGCAGCATAACAACCCGCGCGGTGGGTTGTTGTGCAAGTTGCTCCATCGCATCACATAATTCATCCATTAGCGCGATGCTGAGGGCGTTGCGACGGTCGGGACGGTTCAGTTGGAATGAAGTTAGACCTGGTGCGAGTTGTTGCGTCACAATCAGTGGTTGCATTGTGCTAATCCTTGGTTGGCAAGTTACTTATCGGTTAAGTGTGTCGGCTGGGGGATCGCACCAGGATTGTGATGCTAAGTCGACTAGGATATCAAGGGTGTCCGACGTCGCGGCATGGATGCGTTCGTCCAATTGCCCCATTTCAAAAGCCTATGGTATGCTCTACGGGAGTCAATCCCGTGCTCGGGTGTTACCCACGCGTCAAGGCAAAATCGTACGTCGGAAGGCGAATCATGTCGAATTCATCCTATATTGTGTCGGCATGTCGGACGCCGGTGGGAAGGTTTATGGGCACATTGTCCACGCTACGTGCGGTGGAGTTGGCGGGATTTGCGGTCGAAGCGGTACTTAAGAAGGAAAACTTCCCGGTTGCGTCCATCGATCAAGTGATCTTGGGACAGGTGATTTCAGCTGGGTCGGGTCAAGCACCTGCTAGGCAGGCAGCAACCTTGGCGAAATTGCCCGTAACGGTCGGGGCTGTGACCATCAACAAGGTGTGCGGATCGGGACTGTATGCGGCAATGATGGCCGATATGGCAATTCGCGCGGCAGTTTACAGCCGCGTGGTGGCCGGAGGCATGGAGAGTATGAGTCAGGCGCCCCATTTGCTACGGCAAGGGCGTGCAGGATGGAAGTATGGTAGTCAACCACTCGTCGATTCCGTGGACGTCGACGGACTTCGATGTGCTCACGATGGCCTACCGATGGGCTGCTATGCTGAGTCCCTGGCAAATTCGCTCGGCATCACGCGAGATGATCAAGATAGCTGGGCGGTTCGCAGTCACGCTCGTGCCATAGCGGCCCAAGATTCTTCGCGATTGGATGCAGAGATTGTACCGGTACCGGTGATTCAAGGGCGACAGCCAGTCATCGTATCGAGGGATGAAGGGCCCCGTCGGGATTGTACGTTGGAGTCACTTGCACGGCTTTTGCCTGCATTTCCGATAGAATCGGTCGCGGACGGTGCGGGTCAATTGGCAGTGGATTCGGGTACGGTCACAGCAGGTAACGCCTCAACACTCAGCGACGGTGCTGCGGCTGTATTGGTGGTTGACGAATCCACGCGAGGTGAGTTGCAAAGTGACTGGGCGTTTCGGATCGTGGGGCACTGTTCTTTTGCTGGGGAGCATCGACATCTTTTTACGGCGCCCGTACACGCTGTCGAGCGATTGCTCGCATTAACCGGAGTGGCGAAATCCGACGTCGACCTGTTCGAGATTAATGAAGCATTCGCCGCGCAGACGATCGCGTGTATTCGAGGACTCCAAATTGACGAGGATTCCGTTAACGTCAATGGCGGTGCAATCGCCCTTGGCCATCCACTGGGCTGTAGCGGAGCCCGAGTTTTGGTGAGTCTCATTCACAATCTGCTCGAACGCGGGGCTGCTCGCGGAATCGCATCGCTGTGCCTCGGCGGTGGTGAAGCTGTGGCCATGTTGGTCGAACGCGATTGACTGAACATCGTCTTCGGAGTCCGCACTATTGGCTTGCCCCTCGGCTATATAAAGCGTTCAACGAACCGAGGATCGAGCGGAATATCACTCACTTCAATGTCAGCAATTAGGTCAGCGTAAAGTCGGGACTGTGGATCCAACATTTGTTGGCCAATCAGCGCCCAAGTGGTCTGTAACTTTGGAGAGCTCGTCAAACCACGCAACCGCAATTCAGACTCAAGGTCGAGAGCGTGCGCCACGAGGCCATAATCGTCATCGGGTTTGTCGAGCGACATGGTGTACGCCAGGGTGGCGACTGTGCAGCTTAGCTGATCGAAGATTCCCCCTTCGTCACCTAGCTGGAAGTGTTGATCAATGAAGGATTTCTGATGTCGAGCGATTGTCAGGAGGATTCGTCGGCCGAGGACACGGTTGCGATGTAGAGCCCGCCATACCAAGCGACGCTTTGCGGGAAAGAGATTTGACACTCCTACCAGGGATCCGGGCCAGGGATGGAGAGATCCCACCATAGTCCGTAGGACAAACCAGGCGAATTTTGCCATCGACGACAGGCCGACTTTTCCTTGGATGTTGGCGAGCCCAATCGGTTCCAAATAGCGGGAACGAATTCCTCGCGTCATGGCGTTGGGACCGCCTACATCTGCGAGTACCGGGTTGGGGCCTTCGTACACACTGGCAATGAGAAATTCGTGGATATTCTCACCAATATAGTTTTCGATGGCAGCCTCCGAGTTTGCATTGGTTGGATCGTGTGGATGTCGCATGGCTTCGCGACGCTCGTCCGTGTGCACCGACCTTCCACCCTGGATTTGGTAGGCATGAATCGCCGTTTGGAGAAGAGCCTTTGTGGCGAATACTTTGGCGATCATGCCGAGCGTTTCGTCGCGTACGCCGTTTGCACCCAATCGAAAGCAGAGATCTCCTAGTGCGCGACTTGCCAAAGCGTGTGTTGTGGCGCGCCCAATCCAACTTTGGATGCGTGAGGAATCGCCGATTCGTTTGCCAAAGGTGGTTCGAAAGGCGGTCCAGCCGCCGCGGGCCGTCTGTTGGGTACCGATATTTTTGTCGTTCGGTGCGCTCGGATCGACGATGACTTGGGCCAGCAATCGAAAGATCTTCGCTGAGCTATTGACGCAGATGCCCCCGCGTCCCTTGGCGAGCGAACTAAACGCCTGCGCCAGTCCTTTGCCGGGCGGTCCCAGTAAATTGTCGGTGGGAATCTCGAAGTTCGTCAGTCGAAATCGAGCGTTCCACAAATAGTCAAAGGCTTTGAGTCGATTCCGGACCATGCGAAAATGGATGGTGTCGTGTTGGGGGACTTCAAAGATGAGCATTCCTGAGTCCCGACCTGGGGGCAAATTGTGCCCTTCGAGTTTCAGAACAAGTACGCATATTCCTCCGTAGAGGACGTTCGTGATGGGCCATTTTACCCCGGAAACGAGGTATTTTTCCCCGTTACGCCGCGCCGTCAGGGAGAGTTGGCTCGGGTCGGCTCCGGCCCCAGGTTCCGTCAACGCAAACGATCCCAATAATTCTCCACGGGCCATACGTGGCAAATATTCGTTTTTTTGCTGCTCCGTGCCGAAGTCGAGAATCGGAGTCACCGGACCCAGAAAGTTATGGACTTCGAACATGACGGCGAGATCGGGATGTACAAACGTGAGCGCGCGCAGCAGTGGACCGAGATCTCCTAGTTTTGCGCCACTTCCCCCATATCTTTTTGGTATTGCCAGCCCGAAAAATCCCAATTGAGCGAGCTGCGCTAGGGTCTCGTCGTGGAACAGCATCTTGGCATGGTCCAACAGCGTGCCGGCTTGTTTGCGTTGAAGAAGCATGGTGAGGCAGGAGGCCATTGTCTGCGCGACGTCCGCGGCAGGTCGAAATTCGCCGGCATCGAATTCGACTGCTTTGACGTGGCCGAAGAGCGAAGTCACCGTGGGTGGTTCACCCGAAAACTGAGATTCGGCACTGCGGTCGGCATCGTCGAGCGAAGAAAGTGAAGCGACCTCATCGGCCGTTCTACCCGCCTGCTTCAGGATGAGCGAAACGGCATCGGTGGCATCGGCAGGGAGTGGGATGGCAATCTTCGGGTCTGGATTTGCGGGCATCGATCACATCCTTGGCCTGTGGCGTCGAGCGACAATAACGAAATTGAGCGCACCAATAATATTTGTGCAAGGTGATTTAACCCCACCAACCCCCGTTAACGTGCAGTACTTGGCCCGTCATGTACGATGCCAAGGGACTGCAAAGGAACAAGACGACGCTGGCAATTTCCGCAGGTTCGCCAAACCGATTTAATGGAATCTGCTGCAGCATTTGATCGCGACTTTGCGGAGGAATCGATTTCCCCATATCGGTGAGTATTACCCCGGGCGCAATTGCGTTGACTCGAATCTGACGCTTCGCCAATTCGCGGCTGACGACCTTTGTCAGGCCAATGACCCCCGCTTTTGCCGCCGCGTAGTTAGCCTGCCCAAAAAAACCCAAAACTGCGCTGATCGAGGCAAGATTCACAATCGTGCCCGAATCGCTGAGCTTATCGGCCGCGATATGGCTGGTGTTAAAGACCCCCGTCAAGTTGGTATCGATTACGGATTGCCATTCTTCCGCAGACATATTCTTGACGGTCTTGTCGCGCAAGATCCCGGCATTGTTGACTAGAATGTCGAAGGTACCAAATTGCCGGATCGTAGAGTCCACCATCTGAGCAACTTCGTCGATCTGGCGTACGTCGGCACTCACGGCAACAGCTCGCTCTGACAATTTGGATACAGCTTCCATGGTATTCCGCGAATTCTGGCCGTCGGAGTCGTCAAAATAATTGAGCACAACGTTGGCACCGGCACGATGTAACAATTGCGCTGTGGCCAGGCCCAATCCTTGGGAGGCTCCGGTAATGATCGCAGTTTTTCCAGTGAGTTCGATCGGGATCATTGGTTTTGGAATTCAAATCGCCGGTTGTATTAGCATCCTCGTCATCTCCGACGAATTGCGTTTTAACTGGGAAGTTCTTGCCCGTGCGTCTCGGGAGCAAGCCACACCACAAGGAGGCCGATCAGGTAAATGGTACTGAGCACCGTGCAGGTAGCTGGATAGCTGCCATGATAAACATTGTTCATCAAGTACCCAAATTGCAAGGCTCCGACGGCGGCGATAATGCGTCCAAAGTTGAATGCGAAGCCTTGGCCAAATGCGCGGACACGTGTCGGAAATAGTTCGGGGAGGTAAAGCGGTAGCCAACCGTAAAAGGACGCTGTCATTCCCCCGGCTAAAAAGACGGTCGCGAGGAAATAGGGACCGAATTGAGTGTTGGTGCGAAAGAACAGTAGTGATGATCCCAATGCCAATGTACACAAGAGGCAATAGAAACTACGGCGACCCATGCGGTTGCCGATATAGGCGGCGGCGATTGTGCCGAAGATGGCCCCAAATGCGGATGCGACTTGTGTCGTAGCGCGAGCCCTTGCCGCTGCCGAATCTTTTCGTGCCTTAAGTTCAGTTGGGGGTAGATCCGCAAAGTCCTGCGCCACGCGTATCGATTCCATCGATCCGGCCCAGGGGGGAGCGTTTTGAATCGATGCCCAGGTTCCCAACAGGGCAATCCCGCTTAACGTTGCGCCAACGAGCATGTTGCGGACAACGGGCACCGCGACGTGTTGCGGGGTATCGACAGGCAAGATCTCATTCGCCGATCGCGCCAGGTAGCGGCGCACTGGGAATGTGTATCCCCAATATACGCAACCCAATCCCAACACCGTGCCAATGATTCGGATAGGCATGGTCAGTGACCAACCAAAGATCTCATCCGTAGACCACAGGCGAACGAACCCAATAGCGCAACAGGTACCGAAAACTACGGCTAAGAGGTCCCACGAAGACCATTGCTTTGTGTTTCCTTTCGCTTGTTCTTCGAGCCATCGTTCAGATTCGGGTACAAAGATTCGTACGAGAAACGTGAGGATGGCGGGTAGTGCGGCCGATAGGGCCAGTAAACGCCAGGCACCGTTGGCGGTGAGCGGATCGACGATGCCGCTGGAAATACCCAGGCCCAGTAAACTCGTCCGGATAGGATCGATCCAATGCACAAAACTTAAGCCTAATAAAGCGACCAGTACGAATCCAACATTGGAGGCAGCGCCAATGAGCCCGGCGAGCCACCCGCGTGATTGACTGGGCCAGATTTCCATGACCAGCGAGACGCCGAGGGACCACTCTCCTCCCATCCCGAGTGCTGCGACAAAACGGAGCAGAAACAATTGCCAGGGGGCGTTTGCTACACCACACAGTCCACTGAATACGGCGTAGACCAAGATACTGAGGCTCATTGCCCGGACTCGCCCGATCCGATCGCCTAACCATCCGAAGACGACCCCTCCGGTCGCTGCACCCACCAGGAACGCCGCCGTCATGGCACCCATCCAATTGCCAACGATCGCTTCGTTCGCGCCGGGGATGAGTTCCCGTAGGGCAGGCTGAGCCACAAGCGGGAACAGGCCCATTTCAAAGCCATCGAACATCCACCCCAGCATGGCTGCGGCAAAGGCGGGCCAACGGCCACGGTGTGTCTGTTGGTCCACGTTGGCTCTTCCGAAAGGTGTATTGTCGACTATCAGGAATGCCGCAGCCGATTGGGTTAGGGCAGCCCGATTATACGACGAATGCCCGGTCGGATACTACCGTCCAGTCAGGGGATCCTATTGGCGGAAACGATACCCGACGTAGGGGACCGACTGTACGTAGTCGCTGAACATCCCCAATTTGTCCCGCAGGGACAGTATGTAAGCTCGCAGAGTTTCCGAGGTGACTGGTTCCTGCGGGGTCGTAACGGCGGCCACAATGCGGTCGGGGGTGAATGCTCGGTACGGTTGCGACGCGAGAAATCGAAGGATCCGAAACTCGATTCCGTCGACAACGACCGCTTTTCGCCCCAAGGTCACCAGATAATCAGTGCCAGCGGCGGTCTGCTGTCGTTGCGCCGATCTGCGCGCCCGGGCCTCATGGGAGATCGCACTTTGTAATGTATCGCGAGTTTCGAGTGACCAATTTGTCATGCGCGAAACCCCAAAACTACGCTCCCACACCACCCTTGTGTGCTATTCCATTCGTCCGGAGCAGCGACCTGCGTGTAGGAATTACCCGTGTGCAGGAATTATAGGACCAACGCGATTTTAAGGCGAGCTGTAATTTGGCTACACGGTCAGGTGTAATGGGGCCGGTGCTATGGGGGGCCAGTGACCGTCCCCCAAAAAAAGCCCGGCGACAATTGGCACGTCGCCGGGCTGCAAATCGATCAAATAAGTCACAGAATTTTAAGGTCCACGGGCAACCTTTCGCGTCATTTGCCACTAAGCTGTCAGCCGTCGCGATCGTGGTCGCACTCCGCGCCGACCTGTGGTTGGTGCCCACTCATTCCCCTGCGACATGACCGCGTCGACGGAGCTAGCGTTGCCTTTCAGCGATATGTTTTGCTTCGCGGCAGGCTTCGCATTGTTTGTGGCTAAACTGTCACCGGTCCAATTGGAAAACACAACTGCCAGGTCGGCGCCATCCACGAATCCATCGCCATTGATGTCAGCTACCCCCGAACCGCCCCAGCTCGAATAAACGACGGAGACATCCGCGCCATCGACGCCACCGTCACCGTTCAGGTCGCCCGGTGTGGTAACGATCGGCGTTGTGGTGAACGTCACGCTGTGACTGCTGCCCGTAACGGTGCCGTTGTTAGCGGTATCGACGGCGCGGCCGTTTGCAATGATGCTGTTGCCCACAAAGTTGAGCCGATATTGACCCGCCGGCAATTGTCCGCCCACCACTCCAGATCCGGTAAACGTCAGTGTTAACGTGTTAGTTCCGAAGCCACTAATCGTCGGCAGGGAGTTGACCTGACCGTTTGGAGTTCCGTCCGGGTTACTGATCGTGATACCAGCCCCCGTGGGACCAGCGCTTCCATCGCCGATGGTAACTTGACTAACCGGGCCACTGAAGTTCAACGTCACAGCACCTACGTGTGCGGCCGGAGTGACGCTGGTAAGCGAGACGAGTGGACTGATTGCCGGCGTTCCGGTATTCACTTCACCTGGCGTCATGGCCGTCCCGGGTGATGGGAGGCCAATCGAATTGGTCGGTGAATAGACCAATCCATCATCGCCGGCTGCAGTCAGGTCACCGTGCATCCAAGCTGCTGCACTATTTCTTGACGTATTTCCTCGCAATCGGCTGACCGCATCGGCGACGTACAGGTTCGGGTTTAACGCCGAGTTGATGACGTTGGCTGCAGGTCCATAAGTTTGATCCGTCAAGCCGTTGTCCTTGACAGCGACGGAGTCTACGATCACGACACCTGTCGGCAGTTCCAACGAACCATCGTTGTCCCAGTCGTAGTCGTACGCCCCAGTCAAGAGAGTTGCGTTGGGGCTATACAGCAAGGCGTAGGTCGCCGTATCGTTGGAGACGATTTCAGTGTCGAGTTCGAGGCGGGGCACCCTTGTTGCTCCAGCGGGTACCTGGAAACCGAAGTCATTCAGGGCGGTCACAACGGTATGACCGTTTGCCCCATTCAAGAACGTCCCTAGATCCACTACCAAGTCCGTAGATCCTTCTCCTTCACCGATATCGCCGCCGAAGATCGCTACATACAACGACCCCAGGCCCGCTCCGGGTGTTCCGGTGAGTTCGAGAAATTCGTGTTTGTCATCCAAGCCTGGAGAATTAATCCATACTTCACTTAATAGCATGCCGCCGCTTGTAGGAACAAAGTCATTATCGCGAATCGTCAACATCGTCGTAGCGCGCCCGGCATCGATTGTTGCGCCGCTCGGATTAGACAACGTCAACGTGAACGACTCGTTACGTTCGAGTAGCGTGTCATTGACAATGGGTATTACAATTTCCCGCGAAGTAACTGAAGGATCGCCGAAATTCAGCGTGCCGCTCAGCGATCCCGTGATGTCCGCCGCAGAACCAGTGATGGGCGTAATGGTATAGTTGACGGAAGCAGCACCCGTTAGTCCACCCACGCGCTGTACCGCAACTCTCGCTTGCCCGTTTTCATTGACCGTAAAACTGCTATCGGAAAACCCGAGAGTTCCTTGGCCCGTTGGCGCAGTATAGAGAATGGTCAGCTTAGGAGGTTGCGGAATTATGCTGAGGAAGTCATCGGAGCTTGAGAATGACCAACCGTCGGCGGAATCAGAAATAATCGCCCAACCAAAGTTCGGGAGGCTGCCATTCGCCCACGCTTGAATTGTCTCGGCGTTCAGTGGAATATCGACCAATCCGGCTACCGAGGGGTCGATGACGATCGCGTCGATTTCGGCGGAAGCCTCGACGCCGTCAGGAGTAACACCATTGATGACACTAGCCCCAGTCGAGCCCTGCGGGGAACTCCAAGTCGAGGTGCCCTCGTCCCATCCCTGTTGCATGGCAAAGAAACGAACCTTTGACAGCGGACTCGGGCTCACGACGTTCACCGTGAGAAATGCACTGAAGATTTTCGATCCGTTTGGTACTTGGCTAATACCGGTACCAAACATGTCGTCGAATCGGATCAGTCCCTGTACCGGTCGAGCATCCCCATTTTGAAGGTCTACCTCACCTCGTTCTTCATCAGCGATGACACTGGAAGCGAAGCCGAATTCAAGATCAGGCAACGAACTATCAAGATAGGTATCCTTTGTACCTTGATAGCCGTCGACGTCGTCTTGGAACGACCGAACCAGTACATCTCCGTCGACAATCGTGACAACGGTAACGCCGGACGTAATCAAGAACGGTGTGGTTGGATTGCTTAGAGTTACGCGGAACGACTCAAAACCTTCGGCCACCGAGTCGCCCAAAATATCGATCACTATATCTTTTGATGTCTCGCCCACGAGAAAGTTGATGTTCCCGGATTTGGCCGTGTAATCGGCCCCGGCGACTGCCGTGCTATTCGAAGTAGCGTATTGCACGCTCATGGAAGTCGTCGCATCCGATCGACTTACAGTCAGGGTCACGGTTCCGGCGCTTTCATCAACGTTTTCGGCTTTGACGTCAAAAAAGACATTCCGCAAGGTGTTAGCCGCACCCGGAGTTACCACAGATCCGGCCGGCGCAACCACGCTAATCTGAGGAGTTCCGTTGGCATAGGCCAAGGGGACGGCTGCACCATCAAAAACGTCGCCATTGAACCAAACTCCGATACTATTCGGGTCGCGGGCGCCCACGCGTCGGCTCACTCCGTCGGATGCGGCATTATCACCTGGGCGGCCGATTGGCTGATGCACGTGTACGCCAGGGTGACCCACGACAGTTGCGATGCGGTCACGGTCATTGCCGCCACCTTCGACCACTCCGACACTGTCGACGATTTGGGCACCGGCAGGAAGTTGGTCAAGTATGCCGACGCCAGTACCGATCGAAAGTTGCGCACCGATTTGGTTATTCTCATAGGCACCCTGGGTATCGTAGTCCGTACCCTGCACGATTGGGCTGATTGGACTGCGAACTAGCGCGTAAGTCTGCGACGAATCTTCCAGGATTCCGCCCGCCACGTCAAAGGCGGGCAGTTGAAGTTGGTTCGTAGCCGGATCTTTTTGCGATTGGTAAGCCCAGGACGTGCCCGTGATAACGAGCAGTCCGTTGCTGCCGAAGGTTTGACCGGTTAGCGGCACCACTAAGTCCGCGATCCCGCTCCCTGTACCGCCATTCTCTTCTTCTTCACTCTCGAAGACGACAAAGAAATATCCGTCAAGGCTAGCGCCGGGAGTGCCGAGCAGTTCGACAAAATCGCGGTTTGACTCACCCGCACTGTCGGTAACATTGGCGAGCACTTCGTTGATCAGCGCGTCGTCATCTGCGATGGTCAGAGTGGCCACATTGCGACCGGCAACGATGGCTCCAGACATTGTGACGTTGATAGTTTCTAGCCCTTCGAGGGATGTGTCGCCGTTGATCGTGACGGGAATTGTCTTTAGCGTTTCGCCTGGCAGAAAAGTCAAATTGAGTGGCCCGGCGGCAACGAAGTCACTGGCAGTCGCCGTACCAGCCGTGATTGTGTAGGGAACGTTGAGTGTCCCGCTAGTGCCTCCTGCCCGAGCGACAGTCAAATTCGCTGTTGTCGTTCCTGCATCTCCTTCACTATGCATTGGGATTAAGTTAATGAACTCGGCGCTCCCAGTCGCACCGGCTGGGGGTGGCGTGAAGTCGACGGTCAGCCGGGGGCGGTTGGATGGATCGGCTTCGGAGGAGTTAAAGTCCCACCCATTGGTCGAAGCGGATTCAAAAAGCCAGCCCAAGTTGGTTTCGCCGGCCGCCCAATGTTTGAGCGATGTTGTTACGTCGAAGGTTTTCGTTCCCACCGACGAATCGAACAAAATGGCGTCGGGAGGAAGTCCTTCGACTTCGCCTTGTGACGCTTGTATACCCCCAATCGAGCCAAAACTGTTCCAAGTCGCCGTTGCTGCGCTCCAATTGCTGCGCATTCGGTACATGCTCATTTGCATGGCAGTATTCGAATCGTTGAAGACCGAAACTGTGAGTGTGGCCGAATTGATCTGAGAACCGACCGGTATCTGGGTGACCCCTGCGCCAATAATTCCATCGAATCGCAAAAGGCCCTGTCGGACGCCGTTCACATCTTGCTGATCGACACTGATACCGGTTTCACTGCCGAAGTTGACGTCGGGGTTCGTGGAAAACAGAATGGTATCCTGCGTGCCCGCGTACGCTCCGAGTCCATCCTGAAACGTCGCGACGGCCATGACGACACGCGACTCAAGGGATTCGATCGATTGGGCGAAGGTTCTCTGGGTATGTCGCTTGCGACTGATTTGCCGCGGTTGTTTATACTGGGAAAAAAGATTGGTGATTCGCACGGAAGTTATCCTCATGTAAAGTAAATGGCGGACAAAGTACAGCGGCTCTGCTAGCGAATTTTGTGTATTCGAAATCGCGAATTGTGCCGCACATCTGAATAATTCACTCCTAGAGATCTCCTCCGACTTCATCGCCGGCACGAGTGCAAGCGCTTTGCCAGATAGATTCCTTGACTTCATTGGCCACAAATCGCACGGAACCATCGCCCATTGCAGCATTCACGCCCCCGACGTGCCGGCTACGAGCGGATGCCCACGTTTGACCAGCTCCATCCTGCTCTTCGGTGCACGGCATCGCGGCGAAATCGGGTGACTCTTCGATTCCGGTGCCGCAAGCAGGAATGCTGTCAGGCTTTGTTGAGTTGGGCGCGTGGCGGCCGGTGAACGCACTCGCACCGACGCTGGGAATCATCCATACGCCACGCCAGTCGTCGTTGCCGGTGAGTCCCTCGTCAGTGGTTCCTTGGTCGTTGTTTTGATTCCACGTCATGACTTCGCTAAACGCTACGGTTTTTGATAGTCCATCGGAGATTTCTGCAGATCGCGTTCCGCGGCCTAGCCGAGCAGCAGCAGGATATTTCTTAATGCGTACCATGCCGAAAATCCCCGCGTATTCGGGATGAATGTTGGGCGGAAATTGTGAGTCGAGTGGTATGGCATTTACCATCGTGTTACTGCCGAAACAGGCTACGTAATTGGCTTTACTGAGACTGCCGAGACCCATGCCTGAAGTCCCTTCGTCATCGTCGTTGTAAAAACCAGCGCTTGCCGTTCCGGAACTTGGGCAGAGCCAAATGTCTTGCGCTTTGCCACCAATGGCACCCCATTCCGGACGTTTCATGTCCCAGTTGTCAGGTGGGTTTGCCTCTTTGACTTCTTCTGGAAATTCTTGCATCGCTCGGTTCGCGAAATCGGCAAGTGGTTGACTTTCCAAGAAGCCGAGCAATTGCACAGCCCAATTCGGGCCGTAGCAAGTGCCTCCACGCTGAGTACCACTTACCCACCACGACGGCATTTTCCGACCGCCGCCGCCCCCGTTGGTGTTTTCGGGCTGATCCTGTCGATCAACACACGTTGGACCGCCAGGAGGCATGTATCCCTGCCCTGATTCGAAGTTCAACGATGCCAAAGCGAGTTGCTTGAGGTTATTGATGCAGGCCGCACGTCGCGCCGCTTCTCGCGCGGCTTGAACGGCTGGCAGCAGCAAAGCCACCAATACGCCAATAATGGCGATCACAACAAGTAATTCAACCAAGGTAAACGCTGACCTGATCCTTCGCCTTCTCATTGATCCTCCTATTTGGGAATAAGAAATAGATGCAGCCTGACGGTTGTCGGTGATTTAATGGCCCTTCAAGGTCCAGGCAACAAAAGTTTTGCCATCGGATGTAAAGATGCAATGAACAGACAGTGAATAAACAAAGAAAATTGCATGAAGGCGTGAAGTCGAAAATAAATAGCGAGTGGCGAAATGCACCCACCTTGTGTGGCGGTCACGACGCGAATCAGTGGGAGAGGAAGGTGTATTCGCCACTCGCACTGCGATTCTTACGCAACGATGTGTCGATTTCGTGAATCACGGATGAAGATATCGGAAGATCGAGGAGATTTTGCACTCTATCGATAGGATGTTGGTACTGGTCTAACAACGAGGGCGGGGAGATGGACGAGCCACGTAGAGTGTTGGGAGGCGGCTGTCTGCTGCGTCAACGCGATGCTCTTAACGCGATGTGCTTAACAATCGCCGGTAGAGCTCAAGAACAGCTTGCATGTTGGCGTCGTCGCTGGGAGAGAGTTCCGTCTTTAGAATTGGGACCTGCAGTGACTCGCTTATGCTGGCGCACAGCGCAACAAGATCCTGGCGTGGCACCAATCGCACGCCGGTAGGACGCATTCCGTTGTCGCTCGCAATTACCCGTTTGCCAAGATGCAACGCCTCACGCACAGAGACCGCGTCGCCGTCATAGAGCGTCGTTCTGAGGAAAATATCGCAGTCGCGAATTGCGCAAAGTGTGTCGCCGTGGTCGACGTCCCCACACAACAAAACGCGATCGGAATAGCTCTTGGTTCGAATATGGTCGGTGAGTTGCTGCTGTAAGCTGCCCGATCCAATAATGGCCAAACCGGCGTTGGGGTGGTCGTCCAGAATTCGCTCCAATGCATCAATTTGGAGTGTTAGATCATACTCTGGTTCAAGAAGGCCGACGGTCAGTAATTTCGGATGGTGCTGCAAGAAGAAGTTGTCGATGGGAGCCGGCAATTTGCGATCTGCTGCGGGAGTCTTGAGCGCAAACGGCAAGATGAGGTGAATTCGCGCGTCCGGCACACCAAACCGTCGAAAGACGTCACACAATTCGGGATTGACAGCGATGATGCTGCTCAATCGTCGAAAGATGAAACCTGGCAGCGACCACCAGCGCGCGCGTTTTTCCTCTGTGGAGGTTGCGTAGCCGCCGGAATGACAGGTCAAGACCGTCTTTTTTCCTGGCAATAAACTGCAAAATAGGTACATCGCGAGTAATCGTGGCGTTAACTCACCTCCGTGGTGGAGATGGACGATATCAAACTTCAGGCTCAGTAATAGCTTGATGACCTCTAGCGCATTGCGTGGGTGGTACAAGTTTTCAGCTTGGGAGTCCCTGTGTCGAGTCAGGTTGATTACGGAGCACGGGATTCCTCTGTCGAGCAGATGCGTTCGAATTGCCACGACGTTGGTTTGAACGCCACCGTGGGGCGGTGGGTAAGCGCCCATCTGCAGGACCTGCATCTGTCTCTCCCTGTCCGTTGTTGTTTTTCCCGCAGCGACCACGAACCATGGTTGCACGTCGGGCTGCTACTTCAGAAGTGCATCAAGGGAAATATCGCATGGTTGTTTGGTCTTAGCCGACTCGAGCATGCGTAGGCAACCGAGCGTCGCACGAGCTCCGTCGTAGACCGTTACGGCTGGAGCGGTCCCTTCGCGAATGCTCGAAATGAAAAGATCCATTTGGTGGCCGTACCCCTTTTCGGGCCATGCTCGCCAGCGATTCTTGCGCTGTGGCGTGTACGTTGACAGTCGTGTAAAATCGTTTGTCATGGCCGTTACGCCCGGTGCGAATACCTCTACACGTTCGCCCCCCCCCATCTTACTGCCGATCGTCGTGTACGTGAGATTTGCAATCGAGTCATCTGCGAATCGAAAGCTCGCGACCATATTGTTTTCGCCAACGGGTTCCGTCTTGTTGGTTGGCAGACAGTATGCCGAGACCTGGACAAATGCGGATTCTAACAACCAGTAGATAAGATCCACGAAGTGGCATGCTTCTCCCAAGATGGCGCCGCCAATCGCTGGATCGGCCATCCAATACGCCCCTGAAATCCCCGGAGAATTGACTCGACAATTGATCACGGCAGGCCCCTTTCGCCCGCTCAATTTTTGTTTGAGGTCCATGTAATAGGCGGCAAAACGGCGATTGAACCCGACTGTCAATTGCTTCCCGCTCGTCTCGACCGCTTGGCACAGTGACCGACATTCGGTTTCGGTCAGCGCCATTGGCTTTTCGACGAATACATGCTTTCCGGCTTCCAACGCTTGCAGAGATTGGTTGGCGTGTTCGGGATTGCGACTGACAATCACCACCAGATCGATCTGGGGGTCACCGAGTACCTCGGCATAGTCGGTCGAGCAATAGGCAGCTCCGAATCGTTTTCCGTAGCTCTTGCCGCGTACGCCATCCCTGGAGCAGATTGCTCGCACATTCACGTGTCGGTTTCGCTTCAAGTTTGGCAAGTGCGCCCACCTTGCGAGGTTCCCAGCGCCGACAAGAGCTGCTCCGAGCGTTTGGCTCGTAGCGGCGGAAGGGGTGATCTCAATCTTGCGTAAAGGAGGTGTTGCGGTTGCGTCTTGGGCGAGCGATACAGAACTCGGATACTGAAATACGGCAGCCAAGCTTCCCGACGAACCATCCATGATCGTGTCGTAGGCTTTCTGTGCCTCATCCAGCGGAAATACGTGCGTAATCAATGGCTGCACGTCGACGCGACCAATCGAAATGAGCCGCAGAAATTCTTCCATATTGCGATTTTCGGTCCAACGGACGTACGACACGGGATAATCTTGGTTGTACTTTTCATATCCGACGTCATAACTACCAGGTCCGTAGGCTCGCGACATGAAAAGCTGAATTTCTTTGAGATACATGCGTTCCCAGTGAAAGCTCATCTCCACGGCTCCCACGACGACAATGCGACCGCGGTCGCGACATACTTCTAGGGCGAGGTCACAGGGTGCCGACGATTTTGCGGCTGCTGCAATAATCACTCGGTCGGCTCCGCGACCGTTGGTAAGTTCTGCAATCCGATTGGCTGCCGCAGGTGCCAGAACTTCATAGTCGCTGCCCAAACGCTTGGCTAATGCGGTTCGCTCAGCACGCATATCCACAGCGATGACCACGGCGCCTTGGATCCGGGCCAGTTGCGCCACAAGCTGCCCAACCAAACCCATGCCGACCACGACGACCGTATCGCCAATTCCGATTTCGGCGATTCGACAAGCATTCATCGCGATGCTACCTAAGGTAGCGAAACATGCATGTTCGAATGGTACTTTTTCAGGAATTCTAGCCACTAACTTGCGGCCAATCACGACATTTTCTGCGTGTCCCGTCCCTTCGCCGCCATAGGCGACTCGATCCCCAACTTTCACGTCGGTCACGGTTGGGTGACAGTCAACGACGACACCAGCTCCGCAATAACCCAAAGCCGAATATTCGCTGAATTTCGCGCGCACGTCATTGACCGTGCGAAAGGGGCCATGCTCCTTAATGGCGTCCCAAACTGTCTTTAGGTGCGACGGATTCTTGGCGACCTCCTTAAGTACTCCCTCCTGATGAATGCTTGCTGTTTCGGTGCCCGCGCTGATCAACGAATAGGCTGTCTGAATAAGGACTTGGTGCGACGAGACCGGCGGCACCGGCACTTCGTCCACGACGATGTCTTTAAATCCCTGACGCAAAACTTGTTTCATCTTGTCCCTTTTCACCCAATTGTTGCGCTACGAATTCTCTCTGTTCCAGCCTATTCGCCCGAGCGAAAAAGTATAGAGATCGATCGCCAAATGGAACTGACGTGCATGGCGGTAAAATACACAAAATCGGTACGAGTGGAATTTGGCGGCCGATTGTACTTTACGGTACGGTCCGGCGGCGTTGGGCGCCCCCGATGCACAATCCTAGTATCCCCCAGATGACGCAAATGGGAATCATCCACCAGGAGGGGTTTTGCCCTGGGAGATTCGACTTCATCGCTGTATGGAGGTAAGCAGAAAGTGTGTCGCCGGCTCGAAAAATGGCCGTATCAATTAACCCCTTTGATTTGTATTTCTCTTCGCGGGTGGCCACAGTAAACAGGATTTCTCGAGCGGGGCCCATAAGCCCGTACGTCAGCACCCGTTGCCCGATCTGCAAGGCGAATATCCCGTTCAGAGTTGGCCACGTCGCAACCCAAAAAAAACCGATGGCCAGTGTGAGCGGAAGGACGGCCAAAGTTAACGGTAGTTCTATCCATCGAATG